>CABULU010000078.1 GCA_902492505.1 uncultured Eubacteriales bacterium | reverse complement strand
GTAAAACAACCCTTTTCAATTGTCTGAATCGTGATCTGAAGGTAGACAGCGGCAGCTTTTATATAGATACAGACGGTGTCCGCCGCGATGTAACAGCAAATGACATCGGATATGTACTCTCCACGCCTACCGTACCGGAATTTCTTACGGGCAGAGAGTTCTTGAAGTTTTTTATGGACATCAATGAGAAGTCCATTAAAAACCCGAAAAGTATTGACGAGTATTTTGACTATATGAGTATTGAGCCGGAAGATAGAGATAAACTGCTAAAAGACTACTCTCACGGTATGAAAAACAAAGTGCAAATGCTTATCAACATTATTGCTCAGCCAAACATTTTATTGCTTGACGAGCCGCTTACTTCTCTTGATGTGGTGGTCGCTGAAGAAATGAAGCAGTTGCTTCGTTCGCTGAAACAAGAACGCATTACCATTTTCTCCACTCATATTATGGATTTGGCGCTTGACCTTTGTGATGAGATCGTACTGCTCAATCATGGCGAACTGGAGGTTGTCGAGAAAACAGATTTAGATAGCAAGGAGTTTAAAGACAAGATTATTGCGGCATTACGGGAGGAAGAAAATGGATAAGACGCTCAGACTCTCTTTTTCCCTGAAAAATACATATCGTGTCAACGGTATCTTGTTTTCCTTAAAGCAGATACCACTCTTAAAGCGGCTGCTTCCGGCAACACTGTATCAAGTAAAGGGGCTTAAAATTTTTGCGAATATATTGTCAGTGCTGTGGGAAATCGTCTCCACATTCATCGGCAAGTTTCTTTATTTTGTTACGATGGTATGCGGCGTAGGTACTCTTTATAAAGAACTGCCGGAGAATATGGTGTTCCTGCATATCCTGCTGTTTCTCACTGTGATCGGCAGCTTTATGAACACTCATCTTTTTAATCCGACCAAAGATAAGTATTATGCGATGATCCTTATGCGAATGGATGCAAGGGAATATACGCTTGTAAACTATTTATACTCCATTTTGAAGGTCGTTGTGGGCTTTTTGCCGTTCACGATTCTATTTGGTATGGACAGAGACGTACCTTTGTGGTTTTGTCTGCTCCTGCCCTTTTGCATAGCGGGTATGAAGCTGTTTGCGGCGGCTGTTACACTGTGGGATTATGAAAAAAGGGGCTTTGGCTACAATGAAAACAAACTGTCCAAATGTTTGTGGGGCTGTATCGCCCTGCTTTTGGGCATCACCTATGCTCCGCCCGCCTTCGGATTTGCCGTGCCGGAAATGGTATCTATGATTCTCTTTTTAGTTTGTATCCCATTGGGAGCAACCGGTCTTAAAAAGGTACTTACCTTCCGGGACTATTATGCAATCAACAGGGAATTATTGGCAGGATTGACAAATCAGATGGACAGCACTGCTGCGGCACAGCTTGTAAAGCAGGTTAACGAAAAGAAAATATCAACGGATACTTCCATTACCAGCAGCCGCAAAGGCTTTGAGTACCTGAATGAGCTGTTTATCAAAAGGCATAAAAAGATACTTTGGAACTCCACGAAAAAGATTTCCTGTGTGTGCGTTTTCCTTGTTGCCGCTGTGCTGATAGGAATATATCTAATGCCGGAAGAAAAATCTGTCATTAATAAAATTGTGATGACTTGGCTTCCTTACTTTGTGTTTATTATGTACGCCATCAACCGTGGCACGAACTTTACACAGGCGCTTTTTATGAACTGCGATCACAGCC
>CABULU010000077.1 GCA_902492505.1 uncultured Eubacteriales bacterium | reverse complement strand
CGCCACGGGGTAAGCGCACAGGCCGCCGAGGATCGCCGTTCCGAACACCTCGCCGACAAGCGTTGCGGCAATGTTTCCGGTTTTTTCATAGACAAGACCGCACAGCAGTGCGCCGAACATGCTTCCGGGGAAAGCCATGAGACTGCCCAGGCCGAGCAGATTGCGGATAAGCGAGGCGACAAACGCCGCACCCACGCCGTACGCCGGGCCGAGCAGCACCGCGCATATGATGTTCACCATATGCTGAACCGGCGCGCACTTGCTGCCGAACACGGGAAAGGAAAACAGACTTCCCACAACTGCAACGGCGCACAGGATGCTCGCCGTCGCAAGCTTCTTGGTATTGACTTTTTTCATTTTTATTTCTCCTTTGAAATCAGAAAGCGGCTGTGCGGCTGTATTTATACCTGTATGCAGCGGCGCTTCCATGCGTAAAATTCAGCCCGTCGATCCCGGCTGTCTGGAAGTTCGGTCGATGCTTGCTGGCATCCTCTCACGCCGGAACACGGCTTCCCATCGCTGTCATACAGAACTCAGGGCGCTCCCCCTCAGTCCGCTTCTCCTTTCCAAAAGATAAAAAAACGAAGGCTCCCGATCCGGTGCCTCCGTTAAAAGCTCGTTGATGACTTCCTCCGGCGGCATTATCCGCATCAGGTTAAAGGGTCGAAGGTATGTCCTTCCTCTCAGCCTGTCAGCACAAGCTCCCCTGTTTTTTCATCCCGATTATACTACCGCCTGCACAAAATTGCAATAGGTCTTATTGCCCTGCGCAAGGCATTTTATCTGCCGGCGGCACACAATTGAATTTGCTGCCGGGCATGTCATCAAATTTCCCGTGCAGCTTTATGGCTGTACGGCTATGATCATTTGCTTTTTGCACCCATATCCAAAACAAAGACATACTGCTTCTTCAGATACATTATCACCACGCCGGGCAGGCAGTCAATTATCGTGGCTATATAGATGGCCTCTGAATATAGGCAGCGGAAAATCCGCACAGCGCCTCGGAATATGGTGCTCCGAGAATAAAGGCTATGGTATATATATCACCGCTATCAGAAGCGCAAGCAGCATTACAACAAATATTGTAACGGAAAAAATCGCGGTCAATGCCCTTATGATCTTTTCTTTCATTTTTCGTTTTTCTCCTTAGCTTAAAGCTCCAAACATACCATCGGTCAACAAGGGCAAATACGCCTGACAGCCCGCCTGCACCTCAAAAAGCAAAAATCACTCGAAAATTCATCGCTGACAAGCTCAATGCAGCCGTTAATAAGGATAGGTTAAAGAACGACTAAATGGGGTGAATTTATGACAGACTGGAAAAAATCATTTTTAGAGTCTTCTGTATTGGGACGAGCAACAAACAAGGACTGCCCATCGGAAGTGTTAAAAAGGTGCATTGAATTGGCATACTCGGATATGATGACGGCAGGTCGTTATTACAGCGCTTCTTTTCTGAATAACAAAGATGAAATTTGCTTAGCTACAAACAGAGCTATTATTGAATCAAATTTTGTGTTTTCAAGAAAAATTATTGAAGATATTTCGCTGTTGTTTTGTGATAATACTATAGGCAATGACAACCATTATGTAACCGGGTTTGGGCTCGCTCAAAAACTTATAAATATGACTTTCAAATATCTATATGTTTTTAGCGATTTGATATTTATAGACAAACCTATTCCTAATTTTTCATCGTGTGACTGCCCTCTTGACAGTATCATTATTAAAAAGGCGCATATTAATGATTGTGTTTGGAGCAAACTTACTGAGCAACAGTATCTAGAATGCCAAGCAAAAATAACAGAACTACTAAATGCAAATTCTTTAGATTTAGAGTTATCAAAGCTTGGCAATCTATCCTATGACTTTGTTAATTGGTAATCGGCAATAATTCACGATAAAACAAAAGAGCTATCAGACTTTCAAAAAATCTGGTAGCTCTTTACTTTGCCGTTTTGTAGCCAGCTATTTTATACGTACTAACCGTTCGCAACGACTTTCTTTGAATGATTTGCGGCAGATTTCGATATGATTCCCGCCAATAATCACCCGGAAATTGACCGCCTGATTCACCTCAAAAAACATCTTGGAGGTATGACCATGAGCAAACTTATATCCTGTCAATTCAACACAGACACAGCCTGCGTAGAATTGGTTTTTGATGATGGAAGCCAGCTTTCCATTGAC
>CABULU010000076.1 GCA_902492505.1 uncultured Eubacteriales bacterium | reverse complement strand
AAATTTATATTATGGCTGTTTCAGATTCGCCTGCGTGAAATAATGAAGATCAACGCTGTTCCGGCGCTGGTCATCGGTATCGGGCTGGCGCTGATTCTGTTTGTTACCGGCGGAACGGACAATCCGCTCAACTATGTCGTGCTGATCGTTTCCATCCTGTGTATGAGCCTGTTTTTCTCTATTCATTACCTTACGATTTACTATCTGCTCCAGCCGTATAACGCCGGAACGGAGTTGAAAAGCGGCACATACCGGATTGTTTTGACTGTAACCTATTGCGTCTGCTCTGCCTTAATGCAGCTGCGTATGCCGATTATGATCTTTGGAATCATGACGATTGTGTTCTGCGTGCTTTACAGCATAGTGGCGAGCATTTTGGTATATCGTTTAGCGCCCAAAACATTTAGACTCAGAACATAAGGCAGAGCGACAAAATTGAAGATAAATAAATTTAAGCGAAATACAATATGAGAGTTTTGATTATGGAAAAATATTTTTACGAAGCATTTAATGGTATGAAGCGTTTTGGACCCGGAAGCGATGAATCCACCCTACGGGCAATTAAGATGTTTCCGGCTAATACGAGCCGTTTGAAAATTCTTGATATTGGTTGTGGTATAGGTACGCACACTTTGATTTTGGCAAAACATTTTCCAGAGGCAGACATTATCGCTATAGACAATCACGCTCCACATATTGAAAAGCTGAATGAAGCAGCGGCTAAAAGAGGAGATTCTTGTCGTATTCACGGAATCGTTATGTCCATGTTTGAGATGACATTTGAAAACGAAAGCTTTGATTTAATATGGTCGGAGGGAGCGGCTTACATTGCTGGATTTTCTCATGCCATAAGGGACTGGAAGCGGTTGTTAAAACCAAATGGATATATTATTTGCAGCGAGATAAGTTGGATAAGCGATGCTCCGTCAGAGGAAAGTAAGCTGTTTTGGAAAGAAGGCTATTCGGAAATGAATACGGTTGAATGCAAAATTAAGCAGATACAGGAGCAGGGTTACGATTGCACCGGACACTTTATTTGTCCTGTTTCTGATTGGACAGTCAATTATTATGAACCTATTGCCAGAAATCTGAAAAAGATGGAAGAACGCTATCGGGGAAACACTCAGGCGATGGAGGCGGTTCAAAATCTGAGGGATGAAATTATCCTTTATAAAAAACATCCTGCTGATTACAGCTATGTTTTTTACGCGATGAAGAAAAAGTAAAATTTCTTTATAAAAAGGAGAATAACTTCCCATTTATCGGGAAAACAGCGAAATTGTTGGCAGAGTTAAATAACGCCCCTATTCTGCCGGAACGTATCACTGCGGGGGTTGTCGTGTGAACAGAGCGAAAACGGTATTCTGTGAGCTGCTATGAGTCGGTATTCCTCTATAAGCAGAAAGCGTATCCGCACTTGCTTTTACAGGGGCTGCGAGAGTTTACCGACATGAAAAGCTTACGCCGGAGATTGTCAACAAGCTGATCCGGCACATTTAGATACACAATACGGAGAAGAAATATGTGCATAAGTCGGTGAAGGTTGAAATCTATTTCACAGCGGTGGAATTGGTTAGCCTTCCTGAGTAAGATAATGGCACAGATACGAAGCGTCTCTCAGCCTCTCTCAAACAGCTCACCACATAAAAAGAAAACGGTGTAACCCGCAAAAAATCGGGTTACACCGTTTTCACTCATTTTACTGCCTTATTCGCACGGGGCATTTGCACGGCGGTTTTTTATGTCTGAAATTATTTAATGCTATTCTTTGTCAGACTTGGACGCGGCGATTATTTTCTGAGCCTCTGAACCCGGAACCTCATCATAGCGTGAAAAAACAAAATTATACTTTCCGCGCCCCTGAGACATGGCTCTTAGCGCTATGGTGTAGTCTGTCATCTCTGATTCAGGCGCTTCGGCCTCGACCAAGGTGTAACCCGGCCGGTCCTCGTCAGGGTTCATGCCCATGACGTGCCCGCGGCGCTTGTTTAGGTCGCCCATTATGTCGCCTACCATATCCTTTGGCACTGATACGGTTAGCGTTCCAATCGGCTCGAGCAGTACGGGATTTGCCTTGGGAAGACCTTCCTTATATGCAAGCTTTGCGGCAAGCTTAAAGGATATTTCGTTGGAGTCAACCGGGTGATATGACCCGTCGAATAAGTCTGCGGCAAGATTTACAACAGGATATCCTGCCAATACACCCTTTTGCATCGCTTCGAGCAGCCCCTTTTCAACAGCGGGGTAATAGCCTTTCGGCACACTGCCGCCGACTACGCTCTGCGTAAAAGTCAGACCCTCGGCCTCACCGTGTGAGAATGTAATTTTTACATGTCCGTACTGACCCGAGC
>CABULU010000075.1 GCA_902492505.1 uncultured Eubacteriales bacterium | reverse complement strand
CGTCCCCAAGAACGGAATAAACCCTATATTCTTTACTATCAAGCTTACCGGCAAGCGCCATACCACATGCGGCCGATATCCCCTGCCCTAATGAACCACTGGACATATCAACGCCGGGAATATGCTTCATGTCAGGATGCCCCTGCAAAATACTGTCAAGCTTTCGAAACGTTTTTAAAAGCTCGGTTGAAAAATAGCCCTTTTCCGCCAATGCGGCATAGAGCGCAGGGCAGGTGTGTCCTTTAGATAAAACAAATCTGTCGCGGTCCGGTGCCTTGGGATTTTTCGGATCAATATTCATCTCTTTGAAATACAGATATGTTATTATATCGGCTATTGACAACGAGCCGCCCGGATGCCCGGATTTAGCACTGTGCACCTGCTCGATTATATCATTTCTGATTTTCAGAGCGATTGCTTTTAATTCACTTTTCTGAATGCTGTTCATTCAAATTACCTCCGATTGTGATACGAATATCCGCAGGACAGATACGGCAAGGCGCCGTCTGCGTCGACTGTACTTAATTTTACAATCAAATATGTTTTATGTCAATATCAAATACCCCAAAATATGTTGATTTACGTTAAATAACTTGATATAATTAGTTAAACTAAATTTTCGGAGTAAAAAATGAATCCATTATCAGACCTTATCCGTCCCGACAGCCTTGATGATATTGTCGGTCAGCGGCATCTTCTGAGTAAAGGCAGCGCACTTTATAACATTATATCAAGCGGTAAAATTCCTAATATGATATTTTACGGTCCCAGCGGCTGCGGAAAAACCACGCTTGCAAATATAATCGCAGCCAAAAGCGACAGAAAGCTTTATAAGCTAAATGCTACTACGTCTTCGATTGCCGATATTAAAGCTGTCATTGAAGACTGCAATATGTTTACCGCGCCAAACGGAGTACTGCTGTATCTTGACGAAATACAATACTTCAATAAGCGTCAGCAGCAGTCGTTGCTTGAATTTATAGAGAACGGAAAAATCACTCTGATTGCATCAACAACTGAAAATCCGTATTTTTACATTTATAATGCAATTCTTTCAAGATGTACGGTTTTTGAGTTTAAACCCGTAACACCTGACGAAATAAAAATAGCAATAAAGCGCGCAATACAAAAGGTAAACGAGAAAAATAATTTTAAGCTTGTCCTTGACGAGAAATCGCTTGATTATTTATCTGTTGCCTGCGGCGGAGACGTAAGGAAAGCAATAAACAGCATAGAACTTTTATCTATTATTGCGCAAAACAGCAATGATTCCGTAACTTTGGAGCAAGTAAAGCAATGTACACAAAAGAGCTCCATGCGCTATGACCGCGGTGGAGACGCACATTATGACATACTTTCCGCATTTCAAAAATCAATTCGCGGCTCGGATGAAAACGCTGCCCTTCACTACCTTGCGCGTCTTGTTGAAGCTGATGATTTACCGTCGATATGTCGAAGACTCCTCGTAATTG
This sequence comes from uncultured Eubacteriales bacterium, assembly GCA_902492505.1. Taxonomy (GTDB): domain Bacteria; phylum Bacillota; class Clostridia; order Oscillospirales; family QAKW01; genus RGIG9041. Next base: position 992 of record CABULU010000075.1, on the reverse strand, counting down.
CAAGTGAAGATATAGGTCTTGCTTATCCGAATGCCGCCGTTATTGTCAAAAGCTGTGTAGACAGCGCAATGATGCTGGGATTTCCGGAAGCAAGAATACCGCTTGCCCAAGCGGTTATTTTGCTTGCAACAGCTCCCAAATCCAACAGCGCAATATGCGCCGTTGATGCGGCTCTTGATGATGTTCGCCGAGGAAAAGGTGCATCTGTGCCACAGACACTCAAAGACTCACATTATGCTGGAGCGAAATCGCTTTCGAACGGTATAGATTATAAATATCCGCACAATTTTAAAAATCATTACACAAAACAGCAATATCTGCCTGACGACTTAAAAAACGCCGTATATTATAAATACGGCGACAATAAATTAGAGCGAAATACTGAAGATTATTGGAGAAAAATTAAAAATGATACTGAAAGATAAGGTTGAATTTATTGTAAATGAATTAATTAATTTATATCCCGATGCTCAGTGCTCACTTACCTATAAAGAACCGTATGAGCTTTTGATTGCTACGCGCCTTTCAGCTCAGTGTACAGACGAGCGAGTAAACAAGGTAACACCGGCTCTTTTTGAGCGTTACAAATCTTTAAAAGAATTTGCGGATGCCGATTTTGACGAACTCTGCACATATATACATTCATGCGGTTTTTTCAGAGGTAAGGCAAAAAGCATTATTGAAATGTCTCAGCAGATACTTGAAAATTACGGAGGAAAGGTTCCCGACAGCATAGAAGAACTTACAAAGCTGTCCGGAATAGGAAGAAAAACAGCAAATCTGATTTGCGGCGACATTTACGGAAAACCTGCAATTATCGCAGATACGCACTGCATCAGACTCAGCAATCGTCTGGGGCTTGTAAAGAACAGCGATAATCCCGTAATAGTAGAAAAACGCCTAAAGGAAATTATACCTGACAGATATCAGACAAAATTCTGCCATAATCTTGTTCATCACGGGCGGGCCGTATGTATGTCACGCAATCCCGC
>CABULU010000074.1 GCA_902492505.1 uncultured Eubacteriales bacterium | reverse complement strand
TAAAGTGGTTTATGAATATCGCCTTGGCGCTTCCGATGTGCAGGTAGCCGTTCGGCTCCGGCGGGAAGCGGGTGTGTATCCTGTCAGAAAAACCGTTTTCGATGTCACGGTCTATAATGTCGTGTATAAAAAATGAAGTGAGTTCTTCCATTTTGTTACTCCTTGATTTTGTCTGCGGCGCTGTCCAGCCGCTGTATGACGCAGTCTTTGCCTAAAATCTGCATTATGCTGTAAAGGTCGGGCGATTTCGTTTTGCCGGTTACCGCAACACGCAGCACCATGCTGACGTCGCCGACGTGTCCCTTGTACAGCTCGGGATTTTTTTTGTAGTCCTTTGGCTTTTGCGCATAGCCTAAGTCCGAGGCAAGCGCTTTTACCCGCTCAAACCACTGCTGCGGGTCGTCGTTTTCGCTGTATATCGACTTGTAGCGCGTCAGAATTTCTTTTGTGTCGGCGGGCGATACGTTTTCGGGGAATACGTCCTTTATCTCAAACAGACTGTCAAAGAAAAAGTCGGTATAGTCGCGTATTTCGTTCCACTTGGCGATATCCTTTCGCGGCTTTGCGTCGTTTCTGCCGATTTCGAATATTTTTTCGGTGCGGGCGCGGTCTTGGGACAGCAGCGCATACAGATTACTGTCAAAGTCGTGCGACCAGTCAAGCACCTCGTCTGTAACCTGAGCGGCGCTCATGGCGGCTATCGTATTTTTTGACACGTCGTTTAGCTTTTGCAAATCGAAAAGCGAGCCGCTGCCTGCCATCTTTGCGGTTGTAAATTTAAAGTCTTCGAGCGGGAGCGCGGGATTTTGCATTCTCCACTCCTCGTAGTTGGAGTTGAGCAGCGTCATGACATATTCGCGCACCGCGCGCACGGGATAGCCCTGCTGTCTGTAATAGGTGAGCGCCGCCTCGGGGTCGTGGCGCTTTGAGAGCTTGCGCTTCGAGTCGCCGTCCTGCTTCATGAGCAGGGAGATATGCAGGTATTTGGGCGCTTTGAAATTCAGCACTTTGAACAGCTGCAAATGCAGCGGCAGTGACGACAGCCATTCCTCGCCGCGCACAACATGCGTCACGCGCATCAGATGGTCGTCCACCGCGTGGGCGAAATGGTAGGTCGGTATGCCGTCGCTTTTCAAAAGCACCTGGTCAACATAGTTTTCGTCCATTTCAAGCTTGCCCTTGATAACGTCGGTAAAGGTTATCCGCCCGCCTTCCTTTCCGGGCGAGCGCAGGCGGAGCACATAAGGCTTGCCCTCGTTTATCAGTCGTTTTATTGTTTCAAAGTCGCAGTCGCGGTATTTTGACCATTTGCCGTAGCAGCCCGGCAGCACTTTTTGAGCTTCCTGCTCCCGGCGGATATCCTCAAGCTCTTCTTTTGTGAGAAAGCAGGGGTAGGCAAGCCCGCGTTCAACAAGGTTTTTGGAAAACACGTGGTAGATAAAAGCGCGCTGCGACTGGCTGTACGGACCGTAAATACCGCTGTCGCCGTCTGCCGTCACGCCTTCGTCAAATACAAGCCCGTAATGGGCAAATGAGCTGATTATCGTTTCTACGGCGCCCTCCACTTTGCGCTGTGAGTCGGTGTCCTCAATGCGCAGCAGAAAAACGCCGCCGCTTTGTCTTGCAAGCCGCTCCGACACAAACGCCGGAAACAGGTTGCCGAAATGAACAAAGCCGGTGGGGCTGGGCGCAATGCGCGTGACTTTCGCGCCCTCGGCAAGCGCACGCGGGGGAAAGCGCTTTTCCATATCGTCGGGCGTTTGGGTTATATCGGGAAAAAGCAGGTTGGCAATTAGCAGATTTTTATCTTCCATAGTATACCTCAAAGTTTACATTCTAACTAAAATATTATAATATATATAGGTAATTATTTCAATAAAAATTTGAAAATATTAAATGTAGAAAATAAATGTATGATTTTGTCAGAATTAACAAAAATTACATTTTGTTTTATAATAAGTTTACAAATTCCAAAAAATGTGTTTTAATATAAACAATAATTAAAATTTTATTTAGGAAGGAGTGGTTTATTGTTTGAAAAATAACAAAAAGAGGAGGTGCGCTGATTAGTAATTTTTATCATATGCTAAATAAATTTTAATAAAAGAGGAGAAATTTATGAAAAAAACTATAAGATTTTTTCGGGTAATTAATATTATATTAATATTATCAATAATAGCTATATCTGTTTCAATATTTTCAGCCGGAGCTTATGTAACTACGGGTGTAAAATTAAATACCGATTATGTTTTTTCGTTTGTTCCGCATCAGAGCTTTACGGATTTAACGATTGAGCATTTCAGAAATTCTACCAACAGCTGGAATGACGCTGCGGACCTTACTCTTATGTCGGTATCCGGCGCGCGTCATAATGAAACCGGTTATCCTAATAACGATAATAAACATTATGTTTATAAAGAAGTGAGAAGTGATCTAAGTGTTCCGGGTCAAACCACTTGCTATAATTCGGCATGGCCGCATGGTAACGTGTTAAAGTCTGCTGACGTACTTATAAATTCTCACTTTAAATTTGTAAACAGTCAGCGTGAGGATCGTTTTGATACATGGTCGGTTTTTGTTCATGAGGCAGGTCACGTTGCCGGTTTGGATCATACAAATTATACTCAGGACGCCAGTATTGTTATGTT
>CABULU010000073.1 GCA_902492505.1 uncultured Eubacteriales bacterium | reverse complement strand
AGGCCAAGGTCTGCAAAACCTTTATTCCCCGGTTCAAATCCGGGTGGCACCTCCAAACGGGGCATTAGCGCAGTTGGTAGCGCATCACACTGGCAGTGTGGGGGTCAGGGGTTCAAATCCCCTATGCTCCACCACTTAGCGGCTGGTCCTTGTGACCGGCCGCTTTTTCGTTTATTCGGAGAAAAATTGTATGGAAATTTTATTTATAGGCAACAGCTTTACTTATTATAACGACATGCCCGCTGTTTTTGAAAGTTTGGCGTGTATGTCGGAAATTGACGTCAGCGTAAAGAGCGTCGCATTCGGCGGGCATTACCTTCGTCAACATATTCAGCCCGGCAGCGAAGCCCGAAAAATGCTTGAAACGAAAAAGTGGGACTATGTTGTCATTCAGGAACAGAGTATGAATCCCGTTACGGATTATGCGGACTTTCAGAGCAGTACTGCCACCCTTGCATCGCTTGCGCGTGAGTGCGGCGCAGCGGTTGTACTGTATCAGACATGGGCGTATGAAAAGGGCTCCGCCAAGATAAAGAATACCGGCCTTTCATATAACAAAATGCATTCGGATCTGAATAAGGCGTATATGCATGCCGCGCAGGAATGCGCGGCATTGAGGGCGCCTGTGGGAAACGCATTCTATCATACTTTAAAAAAGCATCCCGATATCGGTCTTTACGACAGCCGCGACGGTTACCATCCGTCAGCATTGGGCAGTTATCTTGCCGCATGCGTTATATTTTTCAGTATATTCGGTTCTAAAAGGAAAATAAAATTTACAGCCGACCTTGAGCCGGCAACGGCGGCACTGCTGCAAAAATCTGCTGTATATGCAGTCAAAAATCCGCACGGTACCAAAAGAGCTGCTTACCGTATTGTTATGCTGCTGCTTTTGGCGGTTTTTCTGCTCTCGTTGTATAAAATCGCGGATTATTACATTCAGGCAAATAAAAGCGCTGCGGAATTTGACAGACTGTATGATATGATAAGCAGTGTGTCTCCCGGCTCTCCATACGCTGAAAAGTATAAAGCCCTGAAAGAGAAAAATCCCGATTTTGTCGGTTGGATTTCAGTTGACGGAACGAACATCAGCTATCCTGTTATGCAGTCAAAGGACAGACCGGACTTTTACCTTCGCCGTAATTTTGACGGGCAGTACAGCTATTACGGTACGCCTTACGTGGAGGAGGAATGTGATGCCGGTGTGTCAGACAACACCATTATTTACGGGCATAATATGAAAAACGGCACTATGTTTTCCGCGCTGGACGACTTTGCGTCAGAGGTATTTTTTCAGACTCACAGGTATATTGATTTTGATACGCCGGACGAGCCGGGAAAATATGAAATTTTTGCAGTGTTCAAAATATCCGCTGACAGCAATGATTTTGCCTACCACGAGTTTACGGATGCTGCCGACTCGGAGGAATTTGAAAAATTTGTGTCCGAGTGCAGGGCGCGCGCCCTTTACGATACCGGGGTCACGGCAGAGTTTGGCGATAAGCTCCTAACCTTGTCTACCTGCGAGTATACTTACCAAAACGGAAGGCTTGTGATAGTTGCAAAGAGGGTTTCTTAAAACCTGCGCACCTTGCTGCCTGCATAAAAGCGGAAATTATCCGATGGCAGCGGGCGGAAACCGAAGCTTCACCATTTTAGCAGAAAACCCCTAAGCAAGACATAATCGCTTACTCAGGGGTTAGAACGGCAACAATTTTGTGAAAGACACATGAAAAAGATATTTTTGGCTTTTAAAAAGTGGAATTTGAACTCTTGCAACTCGCAAAAAGTTGGTAGCGACAGCGAGCTGCCGTGAGGACGTTTACAACCGAACAGGCGAGCCGTGCGTGACTTTTAGCGATTGAGGAGATGCAGCAAAATGAGCGCATCGGCGAATTCTGTAAAAAATCGCCGCAAGCGATATGCAGCTTGCGGCGATGATGTGGTGGACCATCAGGGACTCGAACCCCGGACCAACCGGTTATGAGCCGGTTGCTCTAACCAACTGAGCTAATGGTCCATGCAAAATTTGCTTAATCAGTATAGCAAACCGCGCCGCCTTTGTCAATATATTATTAAAATTTTCTTTAATAGCATTCAAGACGGCGCGGTAAAATTTTAACTTTCGGCACTCAGACCTTAAAGTCTTTTACCATCTGCATATAATCAAGCTGTTCAAAGCCCAGCCGCTCATAAAGTGCCCGGGCACGGACATTATCCGGCTCGATTTCAAGTCGATATCGCGAAGCCGGACGGTTTTTCTCCAAAAATTCAAAGAACTCTCTCCCCAGCCCCTTTGAACGAAATTGCTGCCTAATATACAGTTCCTCTATCCATACAACAAGCCCGCCGGATTCCTGCGAAAACGTTTTGCTTATAAGCCCAAAGCCCGCTGCGGCGCCCTCATACTCAATTATAAAACATTCAGCATATACATCGGAGCGCATGAGCTCATCGAACGTATTTTTATAATTTTCCGCCGGCACCGGGTGTAAAACCGCCGGCGAATGATAAAACTCATCCGCCAAATCAAAATAAAGTTGTCTTTCCTCTTTTTTCAGCTTACGTATCATTTTTCTCTCCCGCAGTAACTATTATAAATTATTTTTTATTATATCACAATCCCGTATTTTCCTCAAGCATAAATTTGAATTTTATTATTCACCCCGTCTGCGATGCTGAGGAATGAGCGAATAGCGCTTCACGTTTATTGAAACGCGAATGTCGTTTCCCAAATGCCGCCTGAGCGCATTCTCTATGCTTTGGCATGTGCGCGCGCCGCTGCCGTGAACACTGTATGTATTAAAAGAGAGCGACAGGTTTATACAAAGCCTGCCTGCCGCCCTTTTGCAGTCTATGCCGTTAATACGGCTAACCTGCGGGAAGCGAAAAACTATCTCCTCAATCTGCGAGTGCAGATTCGCTCGCCTGCGTTTTTTTGCCGAGCTGTCTGAGCAGGCGCAAAAAATACATACGGCAAAAACAGCAATATTTACAGCAGCGTCAAATACCGCAATATACATAT
>CABULU010000072.1 GCA_902492505.1 uncultured Eubacteriales bacterium | reverse complement strand
CCCTCGGCGTTTGAGAGCGAAATACACCCCTCGCACAAATCTTCGATTTGTACTCTGGGTATTTCGCCCTTGCAGGGGGCTATGTATCACAGCTTCGGACAATGCACCGCCGCTATGATACAGAAGAAAACAGCACGCTGTTTTCTTCGCTGTCCGTCTGCTTACGCCGCCGAAACAGCGGCAACCGATTTCTCGGTTGCAAAAAGAGTATGCCCGTCACGGGAGGAAGGAGTATATGGCAAGACATTCATTTATACAGATGTCGAAGCTACCCAATGTCAAGGGAAGAATATCCTATATCACAAGCCACGCAAGACAGGAAAATCTCTATGCCACCTACCGCACCGCCGACAATGAATTTTGGAGTAACCTTGCAAGGGAAAGCCAGCAGGAATTTAAGCGAAGCGGTACAGAGGGCAAATGTATTGAAGCAAGGGAATTAATTATCGCCCTGCCTGAAGTATATATAAGATATGAGCCGCAGGAAGTCCTTGAAGATTTTACGGAGGAGTTCCACAGGCGGTATGGTGTGGAGTGCGTGTCAGCCCTCCACCACAACAAACGCAAGACAAACTATCATATCCACCTTATCTTCAGCGAAAGAAAACTGCTTCCTGAACCTGACATCAAGATAGCCACACGCAGCGTGTTCTATGATGAAACAGGCAAAAGGGTACGCACCAAGAAAGAAATCACAGGGGAGGACGGGCAGATACGAAAAGGCTGCACCGTCATAAAAAAGGGAGAAATTTATGAAAGCCACCTCTTTACCGTAAAAGATGATAAATTCAAAAGCGAGCCTTTTCTTCGGGAGGTAAAGGAGATTTACACCGACCTTATCAATCGCCATATTTCCGATCCCGAACAGCAGTTAAAGGTCTTTGATAAGAACAGCGTTTATCTTCCCACAAAGAAAATCGGCAAGAACAATCCCAAAGCCGCCGAGATTGAAGCGGATAACACTGCAAGGCAGGAATGGAACAGGACAGCGGATATGGCGTTGTTATCAGGTATTTCCGAAGCAAAGATTTTAGAAGTCAAGCAGACCGAGATACACGAAAAAGCAAGCCAATCCATCAAGAGTAAAGGTTGGCTGCCTAATCTGTTCCGTGGGATTGTGGCAAAGGCAAAAGATTTTCTGCAAAACCTTATTCGGGAGAAAGATATGCCACCCAAGCCTACGCTTGACATTGATATGGCAGAGTTTCGCCATATGAGAAACCTGATGATAAAAGTACAGGATAGGGCAAGGGAAATCAAAACCTTGCAGGATAAAGTTTTGCCGCAGTTGAAACAGCAGCTTGCCAATACAAAGGGAATTTTCAAAGGCAAAGAACGAAAAGCGTTGGAGGTAAAAATCAAAGAAACCGAAACGGAAATTGCCGACAGGCTGGATAAAATCCCCGATACGCTCAAAGAGGACGGTTATCCCGATGTGCAGGTATTTATGCGGACTTTCCGAGAAATGGAAAGCGTTGTGGAACAGTATAACCATGACCTTGCCCAGTGGGAATATCAAGTCAGCAGGAAACCAACAGCCACCGCTAAAGAACAGCACAGACCGCCTGAAAAGCAGAGCGTGTTAAAACATCTGCGTGAGATACAGGAACGCAACAAGCAGAAACCTACGCAAAAACAGCGTAAGAAATCCATTGATAGAGATAGCAGATAGGCATTAAAAAACCGCCGTTATGGCGTTACCCATAGCGGCGGCATACATAATTATTTACTGACTGCAAGCGTGATTTTCATATCTTGAACATTGATGATTGTTTCTTTCTTGCACTTCGGACAGTAGAGAGGAAAGTTTTTCATCTCAGTATTTTCTTGTATCATTGTTCAGGTTTTATTGCCGCAGACAGGACAAAGCATCCATATACTTCATACACATACTTAAAGCTGCCTCTTGTTTATAATCGGAATACTTACAGCAACGCATACTATACACAAGAAAACAGTGATAACTATAGCTTTTATATATGCGTCTATTTCCTCTACATCCATCAAAAGTGAGTTGGTATTCATCAATATAGTAGGAGAATACCACTTTGCTTTCGGTATGATACTCAATAAATATGCCAATAGTACTGTCCCTCCGATACACAAAGAAACGCCTGTGTTATTCTTCAACAATGATGAAAATAGAGTAATAAGGCATATAACCCACACGCCAAATATCCACCACATAGTTGCTGAAAAAAATAAGTTATTCGCAATACTGTTATCCCAAAAATACTCATTGTATCCATAAGTAATGGTAAAACATATCTCATATCCAACTGTCCAAATTGACAGCAACAGCACAGTTTTTGCAAGTACAACTTTATATCGTGACAAGCCTTTTGTCAGCACAAGTAATAATGTTCCAGATTTGTATTCTTTAGTAAATATATCGCTAAATATAAGTACAAAAGCAATCAGCGCAATCGGAATGTTCTTAAAAAATTGTGTCCATGAAGTCAAAGCATCCACTTGAACATTTGTGACAATCAACCCACTTTCTGCCATTGAGTCAGATAGCATTTTCATCATCCATGGTGTTAGCTTCGCAACCGCAGGACTCATAATACCGAACAGTACAAATAGTAATATAATAATCATAATTTTACCCGTTCGTGTAGCTTCCATATATTCTTTTCTCATAAGAGCTAACAGAGATTTCATTTTGTCACCTCCAAAAACAGAGTTTCAAGCGTAGGCTCTAATCGTTCAATTTTTTGTATAGGAATTCTGTTTTCAGAAATATATTGCATCATATCAAAAAAACGATTCTCGTTTCCCTGAAAAATAAGCGCATTTTCCTCTGCATGTTGAAGTTCATTAAATGCCTCTGCAAGCATATCAGCAACTTCTTTTTTCTCTATTTCAATAATAAATCCGTTAGATGATTGCTTGTTTCGTAGTTCTGCAATAGTTCCTTGCATAGCAATTTTTCCGTCATTCAAAAAAGCTACCTCAGTGCAGATACGCTCTACATCAGAAAGAATATGCGTGGAAAAAAGTATTGTCGTCTGTTCTTTGGCTGCAAGAAGTATATCCAAAATCTCCTTGCGCCCTGCTGGATCAAGTGCTGATGTCGGTTCATCGCAGATTAAAAGTTTTGGACGATTTAGGAGTGCTTGTGCAATTCCCAAGCGTTGTTTCATTCCTCTTGAAAATCCTTTTATGCGCCGTTTTTCCTGACCAAGACCAACTAGTATAAAATAAATTAAATTTCTGCTGTATATTTTAAGGATAATATGTGGTAAAATAGTGTTATCTAAGAAAGGATGAACACTATGAGAAAAACATATCTTC
>CABULU010000071.1 GCA_902492505.1 uncultured Eubacteriales bacterium | reverse complement strand
CCCGATGAACCATATCCGCCGCCCGCTCCGCAGCATAATATACGGCTGCTCGTCCTCAATAAACGGCGCATCGCAAAACAGCAGCACCACACCGAGGAACAGCATCATCACCGCACTGCCCTCGTCCAGCAAAAACGGCAGCAAATACGGCGTGACCTTGTACCCTGTCCGCGTACACAGCTCACCCACCGGCGAAAGCCGTGAGTGCAAATACAAGATCTCCATCAACAGCAAAATGTACAGCCGCGGGTTCACCGCCCATTTTTTAAAGTTGTGCAGCGCAATCGAAAAGCAAGCGAAAGCCTTACCCATTTTCAAGTCTCCTTCTGCACGAGCGCGTAAATAAAACAAGGAACACCGCGCCGAACGCCGCAAAGATCCCGCACGTCACAAGCGTCGTCGTCCCTGCGCCGCCGAACACCGAAAGCCCCTTAGAGAGCATACCGGGGTAAAATTTGCTCGGCATACGCAGCCACATCATCAGCGTATTCAAAACGTAATACGCCAGCATCGGTGCCGACAGTGTCACGAATACGTTCGTGATCTTCGTCGAAAGCCACAGCGCAAATTCCGCAAACGCTCCTGCGCAGCACGCCTTAATGAAAATCACCGCCGCAAAATAGAGGTACACCCGCTCGGAATACCCAATCTCGTCAAACGCGCCCAGCGCCATGGAGATTCCGTTTTCCATGTTCACCGCCGGAAAGCCCCAAAGCCGTAAGATCATGAGGTCAAGCCACTCGGAAACGACGACCACCAGCACCGCCGAGACAAAGCACGCAATGCCTTTCGATACGCCGTATATCCGCTTCGAGCACCGCTGCGCCGAAAAGCGAATGAATCGGTTCTCCCAGTCCGCGCAGAACAGCGCCGCCCCGGGTATTGCCGCAAACAGCAAAAACAAAAGCTGAAAATCAAGGTACTGAAAGATCCCGTAAATGTAGATCAAATCATTTTCCGACTGCATATAAGAAAGCTCCTCCATGCCGGTCAAAAACGTCGCGGCAGTCAACCCCAACGCGGCAAACACAAACGCTTTCGAGCACACCGTGCGCGCAAAATCATTTCTCAAAACATTCCATACACGCATAATAAACCTCATATATCTCCGTTGCTGTGCAGCAGCTCTGTGCCGTCCAGCGCATTGATGAGGATATAGCTTGTATCTGTCATCTCAACAATTTCATTTGAATCGTTTTTAGCGGAGTATTGTAATGTGTGATTTGTTTGAAACCGCCAAACAGGAATTATTTTTGCTTCCGTAACATTTTGTTGCTGTATCGGCGTATAGGCCATTTCTATTTTATCTATTTTATAATTTCCTTCCATAATAATTGAATTATACTTATCGTCTACTATCTGCAACGCTTCGTCTAACGTTAATACTGGTTGCATCGCACCGACTTCTGTTACATCCAATGCATACGGAAGTGTCATTGCTCGTATACCTTCTTCTCCGTAAGTCATGCGCAGAAATGTGCCTGTCATGTACGAATCATCGCTGTAACCTCCCCCCTCAAAGTTACCGAGTGGCATTCCATTTACAGCTATTGGATAATCAAATATATATTGTTCATCCTTTTTTTGTGGTTCAATGATAAAGTCAAAGTCCGCGTCATATGTCTCAAGCGCCGTGCGCCCGTCATACACCGCCCGCATCGTGTCATAGTCCATTGTATAGCAAGTAGGCTCTAAAACCGATATTCCCAAGGAATTTACATATTTTTGTATTTGGGATTTTGCTTCATCAATTGTTGAAAACTCTAAATTTTCACCTGACAAATATGTTACACGGTTATCTCCAAACGGAAGAGATGTCGGAAATTCCGAAAATAGATAGTACCCCACTTCATTGCGGCCATTGGAAAAATTTGCTGAGGTTCCTGAAATCGTTAAGCGTTCCTTTTCTAAAGTCCAAGTACTATATACGCTATCTTTTGAAAACATACTGAAATCTTTAAATTCTTCTGTCTGTTTTTCCGGAGATTTTTCTCCTTCAAAAAAGACCGATGCCACTAAATTTTGATCTATTACATGTCCTCTCCCAAACATTTCCGGCAGTTCTGATTTTTGCATGGAAGCCGGAATAAGTATATCTGCATCCACTTCTACTCCAGAGGAAAGGACTTGCGTTATGTGCTCATTTGTAGTATTTTTGGAAACATCAGAACCTTGCATACTATTTTCTTCAGAAGGTTTAATTATAGAAGGTTCGCTTATAGCAGAACTGGTTTCCGTTTTTATAGAAACATCCTGTATAGGTTTTGTACAAGCTGATAAACATAAACTTAAAAATAAAAAAGTCAATGTCATAATCTGTTTCAAATTTGACATCACACACTCCTCCTTTAGTTATAAAAGTATCTGCGGGATTTGCTACGCAAATCCCGCAGATACTCAGCTTTTTACGGTGTCCATGTCATCCTGAGATTTACATATTCGTACGGGTTGCTGTTATCATACTCAATAGCGATCCTATAATTGGTACCTAATGTACCATACCCGCTTAAATACCCCATATAATCTCTAACTTGCTCGCCATAGTAATTTCTATGGACAAGTTTCGTTGCTTGCGCATTATTCTTAGCACTTCTTCCTCGGAAATAAACCCATTCGTTACCAGATGTATTCCATCCATCACTTGTATTTGCACGCGCCGTAAAAAAGAATTTTCCAACTGCGGTCTTCTCTGCAGACGCAGATGAAACCGTAGCACCACCATAGATCGTTGCTTTCATGTTTTCAAGCGCCGAGTTCGCGCTCGCAGACACGGAAAACGCAGAAACCGCCATTAAGCAAGCTGCCATACCGGCTATAAGCCTTTTCTTTAACATACAATCGCCTCCTTAAATTATGTAGATTTTGCAAGGAATGTGTCGACCCATCCCTTAATTTATGGTCATAATATCACATAAAATTACAGTTGTCAATATAATTTATGAAAAATAGGTAATAGCATTTGCTTAAATCAATCAAAAATTTACTTTTTCATTGCCGGTTTTTGTTTTTCTTTCCTTTCACTGCTAAACTGAATTAACCCTAACGGGAATTTTTATCTAACAGGAGAGGTTTACAATGGAAAGAAAAGTCTGTACCATCGGAGAATGGCTGGATGTTTGGTATGAGGTATACGCCGTGCCGGAATATGCCCCGAAAACGCTCGAAATCTATCGGGATGCCCGAAAGAGGTTATCGCGGCGTTTCCCGGAAATCGAAAGCACACTTCAAAGTGCGCTGGAATTCGCCGCGTATCGCCGCACATGCTGCGCCATACCTTCGCGACCCGAATGATTGAAAACGGCTCG
>CABULU010000070.1 GCA_902492505.1 uncultured Eubacteriales bacterium | reverse complement strand
ATGAGCGTAAATCTTATGAAAGGATATGATATGGGGCTTAACTATATCATACAAGGATAATATGTTCTGGGATAGATTTTTTGACTTATGCGTAAAAGCGGGTACTAAACCAAACCCTGTTGGAAAAAAAATTGGGATAGCCTCTGGAACAATATCCCAATGGAAACAAGGAGTTCAACCATCAACAGAAAAAGTCCAGGTTATAGCAGAATATTTCAATGTTTCGGCTGATTATTTGTTAGGAAATACAGATAATCCAAAAGCATACACCAGTTCAGAATCAGAAACGGAACGTGCATTAATAAACTTGATTAAGCAACTCACTCACGAACAACAGGAGCTAGTTCTCGCACAAATCAGAGGAATTCTTGCTAATCAGCAAAAAAAATAACCCGCTGCCAAAAAGCAGCGGGTCAAATATCAGATTACTTCAGGAGCGATAAAATGAAGTCTATGACAGCTAACTGGTTTTCCTCGTTAAGCTGTTTGAAATCGCTGACGATGGATTTCTCCAGCTCGGTCAGTTCACGTTCGCTGCCTGATTCGGCAGGGCTATTGGTGTTCTCAGACATTTTGAGGTCTCCTTTCCAAAAAGTCACTACCGGTAATGCTGATATGATTATAGCACATTTTTTGTCGAATAGCATTAGTTTTGTTACAAAATATCATTTTACTTAGGAGACTTTTTATGTCACCAAATGACGTTAGCAATTTCATCTTGTTCGTAACCATAGGCATTATAATACTTCTGATTTTTATTCCTATTGGAATTGCACTAATACTAGCCAATAAAACCAAGGTCACAACTAAACTACGCACCAAAAATCTTTCAGAAATTACAGACAGCGACATTGCTAAAATGACTCCTTCTGAGAGAAATCGCTTGCAAAATGATGTTTATAATCATATAGCTGAAATGATGACCGAAGATTTTAGAAAAATCGGTTGGACAAATTGGAATCCAGATATACATGCTACCCCTGAACAACTCGACAGGATAAAAAGAGCCTCTGATAGCTATAATGGAATACAGCTTCGCAAATACAGCCCGAACACAACAACCGGAATTATCAGAGGCAGCAGCTGTAAGATTTATCTTACCTGCGGAAACGGCTGTAGCTGTCCGGATTTCAGGAAGCGCGGATTGCCATGTAAGCATATGTATTTTATTGCCATGAATCACAATGAATATAAAAGCGTATTGTCTGAATACGACTTCGTACCATATAGTGCAGAAGACAACACTCTGTATGGACTGAATTTCTGCATATTAGGAAGAAATCAAGCCGCTATAAAAGAATACATTCATAAACACGCGGGAACGTTCGGGCAGAACTCTTGGTGGAACATTTCGGCAGTTATAGTCAATGGAGAAACACAGAGCCAAAAACTGATCTCTGCTCAAGAAAACAGAGTGATTGTCATGACGTTCGATGACCTAAGATCATTTTGTGATGACATCAAAAGCATTGAATCTATGTATCATATGGAGAAATCATAATGTCCAAAAATAAAAATAATATTATAAATATACCTTCATTTCAATCAAAAAATAAAAAAGCTTTTATAGGAAAATGCAAACCATATAAATGTTATAATCACTATTATAAATACACCCAAAATACATACCTTACAATTAAATTCACGTTTAAGTATATTAATTCATTTTATTCTATGTACAGTAATAAGAAAGGAATATCCGTAGATGAAAAATCAAAAAAAGTAAATTACTTAATGAAAAGATATAATAAGCTAAACTATAAATCTAATATTTCTTTTTCAATAATAACCTCTGTAGTTATATCAGTATTTATCACACTAATGTTTTCAATTCTTCAAACACCAGACAAAAATAATAATACTTACTTTTCATTGATAAAACAGATAGATACAATTGACTATTCTTCAGTGATTCAAAATCCTATTACCTTTACCTTTGTACTTACTCTTCAATTTGGGATCATTACAGTTTGGCTATCTATTTTTGTTTTACTCTCATGGCTTATTATATTTACAATTAAGCAAATATATCTCTTTTATAGCCCAATGAGGCTCATATTGATTTCTTATGAACGAACTGCCATTGCCAAAGCTATTTCAACATATAATCCAGACTTAGGAAAAATCTTAAACAATTAGACTCGATTACGAAGAAAGGAATGTCATATGAAAAAATGTCAAGAATGTAATGAAACTAGAAATGCCGAAGAGCTTTATGACACAAAAATTTGTGAAAAGTGTGAGCATTCGGATGAATTTTATAAGCTTAATAAAAAAAAGCCTCATACCATTAGGACACCGAAAAAACGGTTTGAACCTCACTATGATGATTTTTCATTTTTACAAACTTCAAATGATGATGATTATGAACCGCACTAATCCCAAAAGCAAAGGAGTTGTTTGATATGAGCAGATATTGTATCTACCTACGAAAGTCCCGCGCCGACCTCGAAGCCGAGGCGCACGGCGAGGGCGAAACCCTTTCCCGGCACAAGACTGCCCTGCTGGAACTCGCCCGGCGTATGGGAATCACGATAAGCGCCACCTACGAAGAGATCGTATCCGGTGAAACGATAGCCGCTCGTCCTCAGATGCAGCGGCTCCTTTCGGAGGTCGGAGCAGGTGAATGGGACGGCGTGCTCGTCATGGAAATCGAGCGTCTTGCCCGTGGTGATACCATGGATCAGGGGCTTGTCGCCCAGACATTCAAGTACAGCGGCACCAAGATAATTACGCCGCTCAAGACGTTCGACCCTCAGAACGAGTTCGACGAAGAATACTTCGAGTTCGGACTCTTCATGGCGCGGCGCGAATTTACCACGACCAACCGCCGGCTTGTCCGGGGCAGAGAGGCATCGGCGAAAGAGGGCAAGTATGTCGGCAGCGTTCCGCCTTACGGGTACCGCAAAGTCAAGATCCCGAACGACAAGGGATTTACTCTGGAAATCATAGAGGAACAGGCAAAGGTTGTCCGCATGATCTTCGAGTGGTATGCCGAGGGCGCAGAAGTCAACGGTCAAAAGAAAAGGATCGGACCGTACACCATTGCAGTACGCCTGAACGAGCTGGGTATTAAATCTGTTGCCGGTAAGGACTACTGGACGATTTACGGCGTGCAGCATATGCTTATCAATCCTGTGTACATCGGTAAAATACGGTGGGGATATCGCAAAGTCAAGAAAACAGTTACCCCGGAAGGCATGAAGAAGAAATCAAGGGAGTTCGCACAAGACGGTGACTATATTGTTGTCGATGGACTCCACGAGCCGATACTATCCGAGGAGTTGTTTTACAAGGTGCAGGACCTTATAGCTGCTAACCCGCCTACACCTATTAAGTACCGTAATAACAACGTCAATCCGTTCGCCGGCCTGATTTTCTGCACAAAATGCGGACACTGTTTAAGCTATCGCAAAGGGTATGGCCGACATCCTGGCTACCTAGGCTGTAATATTGCGGGTTGTGATAATAAAGCAGCTCCGTTTGAGCTTATTGAACAGCGAGTATTGAGCATCCTCAATAGCTGGGTAAAGGACTACAGCGTTGACAAAGCACAAATCAAGCATGAAGCCGACCTGAACGCCGAACTGACGAACGCTATCAGTCTTGCCGAAAAGGAAATTGAAACCCTGCAAGACCAGCTCGACAATGTGTACAGCTTTTTTGAACGTGGCACATACACCGAAAAGATATTCAAGCAGCGTTCCTCGGCGATCGAGCAGCAAATTACGGACATCGGCGAGAAAATCGACCGTTTAAAGGCTGAACACCAGCAGGTACTTGAGCGCCAGAACGTTCAAGCGGAGTTCGTGCCATCAATAAAACACCTGCTTGAAATCTATGATACTCTTGAACCTGTCGAAAAGAACAAGTGGCTCAAGCAGATAATTGACCGTATGGTATACGAAAAAAACGCTGACGGAAAATACCGCAACGTAGACCCCGGAGACTTCACACTTGGCATATTACCGCGCTTGCCTAAGAAAGGCAGTTAATTTTATACCCATGTGTGTTATCCTTTCGGGTCACACTCATATGTCATTATAATAATATAATCGGCTATCCTGCCCTGCTCGGCATAAT
>CABULU010000069.1 GCA_902492505.1 uncultured Eubacteriales bacterium | reverse complement strand
GTTATGCCGACTTACTTAAAGCAGTCAGGTTATCCTGACTGCTTTCTTTATTTTTGTTTGTTGTTTAATTATTTCTGCGTATTATTCCGCAGGCGATTTTGACGCCGGAATTGCCTGACGGCTGAGTTGCGAAATCGTCGGGATTTTCATGGATTATAATAGTCCTGCCTATTACTTCATTAACGGTAAATCGGTTTGTGAGAAATATAGAGAAAGCAAAACCGTTATTTTCGAAAAGAACAGGAAGATCCCCCGCATGATAGGGATGCTCGCATCTGCCCGGATTATAATGTGCCATAGCATTTGAAAACGGGTCGTCTATATTACCGCTGCAGGATGTGCCATCGTGAATGTGAAATCCGAAAATCCGGCTTTGGCATGGCATATCGGAGGTCGGTAGTCCGCCTATTTCGGAGTATACAACAACTCCCGAATTTGTCTGATAAAACCTCACGATTCCTGTAATAAACCGATACTGTAGACTGCCGGCTATTGTAGCTGTCGCTTGTGCCTTGCCCTGAAGAGCTGCTAAAATAGGCAGATGAATGCTGCTGAATGGTGCTTTATTATCCATAAAACGGGCTCCTTTAATAAAATATTACGTAAATTATTCTATGAGAATATTTGATAAAATGTTCTTGCAAAAAGGAATTTTGACTTCGATATGACGATGATAATACTGTTGTTAGTAAAAAAATAACATATTTTTTGTTTGATTTTAAAAAAATTACTGTTTTTATTGCATTTTCATAATAGTAATGGTATAATTTGCAATAAGTAACGTGTAATAAGTAAACTTTTTATTAAAAATTGATAAAATCTTTACAACCGTTACAAGAAGTTTAATTTAGGGGGTATTTATGAAAACAATTTTAAGAGCACTGAGCACTGCATTGAGTATGTTAATTTTGCTATCTTCGGTCTCCGTATTTTCGGTGGCGGAGTCGGGCATTGAAAACCTGAAAGCCCAGTCGTCGGAACTGATTGATTCATCAGTGAAATTTACCGATGTAAATGCGTCAAGCTGGTATAAGAACTATGTGGATTATGTTGCGACACATGAACTGATGAACGGAATGACGCCGGATACATTCGGTCCCAATCTGAGCCTGACCCGTGCCATGTTTGTGCAGATTCTGGCAAACTTTAGCGGAGTTAACACAGAAAACAGAAACGTAAGTACTCCGTTTACCGATGTTCCGTCGGGCAAGTGGTATAGTGCCGCTGTCAGCTGGGCGTCAGAAAACTATATAGTAAACGGTACGTCTCCGATAGAATTTTCACCTGAAGATAACATTCAACGCCAGCAGATGTGTGTAATGCTAATTCGTTTTGCTGACCAAAAGGGTATAGAGATTAAAAAGGTTACGGAGAGTAAGTCTTTTAAAGACGATAACAGAATACAGGCTTACGCAAAGGAAGCAGTTGATATTTGTAAAGCTGCGGGTATTGTGGACGGCATGAGCGAGGATTCATTTGCTCCGCGTGATTCTGCCACACGTGCCCAGATAGCTGCTATTATATTTCGCTTCTGTCAAAATACAGGCTTTTTGGGTGCCGCTGGTATACCGGATGAGTCAGAGACGCCTGATGATTCAATAGAACCTGAATATCCGGACGTAGAGTTTGACAAATATAATTTTGATGAAAATCCGCTTGTTAACAATGATTTGTCTAATTATTCCGTTCTTCCGTCATTTGATATAGATAAGACAGGTTTTATACGCAAAGGCACAAAGCTTTCTGATCTTGACGGTAAAACACTTATGTTTTATACCGGTGATAATAATCCGGCTTGGTCATACCGAGGTGAGCACGGCGAGTCAATTGATGAGTGGATTTGGTTTGAGCAGCTCAGAACAGTACTCGGACTTAATATTAAATATACAATAAAACAGCATCAAGCTGCTATCGATGCGTCATTGCAGGATATGAATGCGGGTAAGCAGTGCGATATAATATACACTAACCATGTTGCGTATCCTTCATCACTTTGCATATCCAGATCTCTTGACAATCTAATCAATATGAACCGCCTTGGGGCGTCACCCGGTGTTTGCAGTAATGCTATTGAACTTGCAAAATGGGGAAAAGGAAACCGTGTTATAGCTCCCATAGGTAATGTTGACGTTTTGTGGTATAATCAGCTACTCACTCAGGAGCTGGGACTTTCCGATCCGCACAAGCTATGGGAGGAAGGCAGGTGGAACTGGCAGTCTTTCAGTGATTATTTAAATTCTGTGCCTGAAAATAACAATAACGGTGAGAGACTTGTAGCGTTTGCTCAATGGTACAAAAACGCTTCGTATATTTGGCCGTCTACAAACGGTATTCAGAATATTTGTATCGATAATAAGGCAGAGCGTCCTACGATTATCAATAACTGGGAAGAAGCCGAAACGTATGAGGCATGGGAGTTTATAACCGGCGTGTGTAATAATATAAATTACAGTGTTAACTCTTACGATTATCAGGGGTTATATAATGGCACTACTCTTATGACGGCAACTATGTATAATCAGACTTACCGTGATTGCGGGAATTACAATCGTGTACAGATAAACTGGGTGCCGTATCCCAAGAGCATGAATGAGCAGGGCAGGGATATCTGCCAGTGGAGAGGGTACGCCATGATGTTACCCAAAAGAACTGTTAATCCGGAAAATGTTTATGCGGCTCTCAAGTTTATGGAGCTGTGGGCAACGCGGTTTACCGAGTCCATATTTGACGGTCTTTACATAAGTGAATGTTACAACTTCAACTACAAGCAGAGAAAACAGTATTTTGATTTTGTAACAAATAATATGGTTTTCGCACTTCCGATGAACGATTTCATTGATACGAATATACGTGATGATACAAAATTCTTTGAGTGTTTTATGGGAAATGCTGAGTTTAATGTACGAGAAGAGGCAGATAAAGCCGCCGCTATGATGCAAGATTATATTTTGCAGTGTATGAAATACGGTCAGTAAATTTAAGGACTTTCCGCGAGACGGAAAGTCCTTTTTTATGTAAGTTTTCGTTTTTTTTAATGTTATTATTGACAAAAGCAGTTTAAATACTTATACTTTAAGCGAGCTTTTGCTTAATAAATTAATGTAGAGGTAAGTAATTATGGGACTTATCAAAGTTGAGGGGCAGCTTATTCATGATGCTACTGTTTTTGTGGCACACGGCGGTTATCAGATAATATTTAATACCCGTGATAAGGGGCTTGCCTGGGTCAAGGTCGGCGATAATGTTTACAGCGACGACAATAACGGAAATATAAATTCCGAAAAGACTGTACATAAAATCTTTGTTGACAAGGATGAGCTTGACAATGCTAAGGAATATACAATCCGTTTTGCAAGATGTATCGACAGAAAGCCTTATTTTGCAGAGTCGGGCGAAACATTTGAAAAGACGTATTCCTTTAAGCCGATGAATAAAAAAGATGATATCAATATCTATATGATATGTGATTCACATTCCAGAACGGTTGAGCCTGCACAATCGGGTAAATATTTCGGTGATGAACTGGATGCGCTTGTTCTGAACGGCGATATTCCGAATCACAGCGGCGGAATAGACCATTTACTGTCAGTTTACTATATTACTTCAAAAATTACGGAAGGCAGAGTTCCTGTTATTTATGCTCGCGGTAACCATGATACCCGCGGACGTATGGCAATAGACTTTGCAGACTATGTTGCAACCGATAACGGCAATCTTTATTATACATTCCGTATCGGCAGTATATGGGGCGTTGTTCTTGACTGCGGGGAGGATAAGAATGACGATCATCCCGAGTATGGCGGTATGGCTAATTTTGACGCTTACCGTGCAGCTCAGACAAGGTTTCTTAAAAATATTATTAAGAACAAAGAAAATGAGTATGCGGCGGATGATGTTAAGTATAAGATTGCTATTTGCCATGTCCGCATGGATCTTTATAAGGATGAGTATTTTACGCGCCATTATAAAGAATGGCTGAACGCTCTAAATGAAATCGGCGTTGACGTTATGTTAAACGGTCATGAGCACAGAAGAAATTATCTTCCTGCCGGTCGTGAAACAGAGCTTGGCACAATCGGCTATCATACCGTGCTCGGAGGTGCGTTTGACCGTCGTGATTTGCCTGACGGTACAAAAATACGCAATATGAACGGTACTGCGATCACTTTCAGTAACAATAAAATCGATGTTGTATTTACCGACGGTACGTACGAAAAACTCGAAGAGCATATTATTGATATTGACAAGTAACGTAAATTCTAATATAATTTCAAGTGGGAAAGAGTTCTTTCCCACTTGCTTTTATTTAAGGTGAAATTATGGAATATAAAATGTCAGTTATAAACACGTCTT
>CABULU010000068.1 GCA_902492505.1 uncultured Eubacteriales bacterium | reverse complement strand
TACCGGCGGGGATTTAGGCATGCTGATAAGCGATGTAAATACGCTTACCTTCAAGAGCTATTCGTATGACAGTGACCTTGGCATGTACTATCTCGGTTCACGCTGGTACGACCCTGAGGTTTGCAGGAGGATTAGCTCTGATAGTATAGAGGTGATGCCAAAGCATCTTGATGACAGACTTTTTATACTCTCATTAGATTCACAGCATTTTCAGGTACTTACCGGAAAGTGAGAAAGAAATGTATAAGGCTTTTTATTATTTTGTTGGAACATTGAGATAAAAGCAAGACACGGTGTTTCCGTATATTATTAATCATCCGTTTAAACAAATGTGCGAGTAATTAAATTCAAGGAATATGAGAACAAATTTATATAATCGGATAAATGAGGTATGTTTAGGCGAAAAGGGAAGAGCGATATAGGATTTTTAAATCCTATATCGCTCTTCCTACTGGCTGGGATAGCAGGACTCGAACCTGCGCAATGATGGAGTCAGAATCCATTGCCTTACCAACTTGGCTATATCCCAACGCAAATTGCTTGATTAGTATACCATTCTTTTCATGAAATGTAAAGTCTTTTTTTAAAAAAAGTAAAAAAGCGTTAAACTCTTGCATTCCGCGTTCTTATTATATATAATTATCTCGACTATATACAGAACAGGAGACATTTTATGAAATTTGAGAGAAAAGACCTTTCATTTTATCCTGAAGACGTGCTGGAATATCAGCTAAACAGATATGAGCGCACGGCAAACGATTTTAAGTCGGCGTTCAGCTATGAAGCGCATGCCGTATTCAGCGCTCCCGGCAGAAGTGAAATCTGCGGCAATCATACCGACCATAATCTCGGTAAAGCCGTAGGTGCCTCCGTAAACCTTGATATAATCGCGTTTGCTGCAAAGCGTGACGACGGTAAAATCTGCATTAAGGCAAACGGATTTGATGATATCAATGTTGATATAAGCGATCTTGAAATGCGCGATGATGAGAAAAACAGCTCGACGGCGCTCGTGCGCGGTGTGTGCAGAAAATTTGCCGATATGGGATATAAAATCGGCGGCTTTGACGCATTTACCGCAAATGATGTGCTCAAGGGTTCGGGACTGTCCTCGTCGGCGGCATTTGAAATAATGGTAGCTTTTATTCTAAACAGCTTTTATAATGATGAGAAAATCGACGCCAAGACAATGGCGATCGCCTCGCAATATGCCGAAAATGTGTACTTCGGTAAAGGCTCCGGATTGCTTGACCAGCTTTCATGCGCCTACGGCGGCATCATTTCTATTGACTTTAAGCATCCGACGGCGCCCGTGGTTGAACGCCTGCCCTTTGACTTTACCGCTACCGGTTACAGCATGGTTATTACTGATACACGCTGCGACCATGCCGACCTCACAGGCGACTATGATGCAATTAAGGGTGAAATGCAGGCGGTTTCGCGTTTCTTTGGCAAGGAGCATCTGCGCGATGTTAATTACGCTGACTTTTTTTCGGCGCTGTCGGAACTCAAGGCAAAGCTGCCGGAGCGCGCGATTATCCGCGCATTTCATTACTTTGATGAAAATAAAAATGTTGAAAAGCTTGCAGATGCGTTAAAGCACAATGCGTTTGACGAGTTCTTGAATATCGTTAGCCGCTCCGGTGATTCGTCGTACAGGTATCTTCAGAATATCTATTCGGACAAAAATCCGACAAGCCAGGGTATGTCGCTTGCAATCTGTTTGTCTGAGCACCTGCTTTGCGGCAAGGGCGCGTCCCGTGTTCACGGAGGCGGCTTCGGCGGAACTATGCAGGCCTATGTCCCCAATGATATGGTGATGGATTATGTCGAGAAAATGGAGTCTGTTTTCGGCGACGGCTGCTGTTATCTCCTCAAAATAAGAAATGTAGGCCCGTTAAAAGTGTATTAATTTTAATATCGGTAAAACCCGCGCTGAATTTGGCGCGGGTTTTATTATGCATTTATTCGCAATTTATGCATTCACTGAACAAAAATGCACAAAAGTACGTACTATTTAAAGAACGCTGTTGAATAAACTGACAATTCTATAAAAAAACAAAAATAATTCTTGCATAATTATGCACAACGTGTTAGTATATATGCAGACTTTATGAATAAATATTTTCGGAGGAAATAACAATGGATAAGAAAAACATAAAAAAAGTAGTGCTTGCATATTCCGGAGGGCTTGACACATCTATTATAATTCCGTGGCTTAAAGAAAACTATAATAACTGCGAGGTTATTGCCGTGAGCGGAAACGTCGGTCAGGCGGATGAGCTTGAGGGGCTTGAGGAAAAGGCTTTAAAGACAGGCGCATCAAAGCTTTATGTCGAGGATCTGACGGATGAGTTTGTTGACGAGTACGTTATCCCTACCGTAAAGGCGGGCGCTCTTTATGAGGAGTATATGCTCGGCACCTCCTTTGCGCGCCCTGTAATAGCAAAGCGTATAGTTGAAATAGCCAAGGCGGAGGGCGCCGACGCTATCTGTCACGGCTGTACCGGAAAGGGCAACGACCAGGTTCGCTTTGAGCTTGCCATTAAGGCGTTTGCCCCCGATATGCCTATCATTGCCCCGTGGCGTGAATGGGATATAAAATCGCGTGAGGAGGAAATAGAGTACGCCGAGGCGCATAATATTCCCCTTAAAATTAACCGTGAGACCAACTACTCCAAGGATAAAAACTTATGGCATCTTTCACATGAAGGTCTTGACCTTGAGGATGCGGGCAACGAGCCGACATATGAAAAAGAGGGATTTTTGGAAATGGGCGTATCTCCTATAAACGCGCCCGATAAACCTACATATATTACCCTCGACTTTGAAAAGGGCTGTCCCGTTGCGCTTGACGGCAAGAAGATGAGCGCCAAGGAAATAATTCTTGCTCTCAACAAGGTCGGCGGCGAGAACGGCGTAGGTCTGCTTGATATTGTCGAAAACCGCCTTGTCGGCATGAAGTGTCGCGGCGTATATGAAACCCCCGGCGGTGCGATTTTGTATTTTGCCCATAACTATCTTGAAACACTCTGCCTTGATAAAATGACAATGCATAAAAAACAGGAGCTTGCGATTACATTTGCCGACCTTGTTTATAACGGTCAGTGGTTTACGCCGCTTCGTGAGGCGCTTTCCGCATTTGTTGACAAAACTCAGGAAAACGTCACCGGAAAGGTTAAAATCAAGCTCTATAAGGGCAATATGATAAAGGCGGGCGCATGGAGCGATTATTCGCTTTATTCCGAAGAAATCGCAACATTCGGCGAGGACCATGTGTATAACCAGTCGGACGCCGCCGGATTTATAAACCTGTTCGGACTGCCTATAAAAGTGCAGGCTCAGATAAACGCAAAAAATAAAAAGGATTAATTTAGTATACTATGGATAAAATGTGGGCGGGCCGCTTTTCAAAGGCGCTCGATAAAACTGCGGACGATTTTAATTCTTCTATTCATACCGACTGCCGTATGTACAGGCAGGATATACAGGGCTCAATGGCTCATGCTTCTATGTTGACGGCGCAAAAGATTATTACGGACGATGACTGCGAGCTTATTCTCTCGGGGCTTGAGAGTATTTTAAAGGATATTGACAGCGGCGCGCTTGAAATTGATATGAGCTGCGAGGATATTCATATGTTTGTGGAGGCGGAGCTGACAAAGCGTATAGGCGACGCCGGCAAACGCCTGCACACCGCGCGCAGCCGAAACGACCAGGTTGCGCTTGATATCCGAATGTATCTTCGTGACGAAAGCGCACAGATAATCGCGCTTATCAAATCGCTTATATCCGCGCTGCTCAGGCAGGCGGAAAAAAATGAGAATTCCATTATGCCCGGGTACACTCATCTTCAGCGTGCGCAGCCTGTCACCTTTGCCCATCACCTGCTTGCATATATAAATATGCTTATGCGTGATATCGGAAGGATACAGGACGGAGTAAAACGCATGAACCTGTCTCCGCTGGGCTGCTGTGCGCTTGCGGGGACTACATACGATACCGACCGGGATATGACGGCAAGGGCGCTTGGCTTTGACGGAATAACGGCAAACAGTATTGACGGGGTGTCCGACCGTGATTTCTGCGTTGAGCTTATGAGCGCGTTTGCGCTGACGATGACGCATCTGTCTCGTTTTTCGGAGGAATTAATTCTTTGGTCCAGCTGGGAGTTTAAATTCGTGGAGCTGGACGACGCATTTACCACAGGCTCCAGCATTATGCCGCAGAAGAAAAATTCCGATATGGCTGAGCTTGTGCGCGGAAAAACCGGCAGGGTATACGGAAACCTGATGGCGACCCTTACCATGCTCAAGGGTCTGCCGCTTGCATATAATAAGGATATGCAGGAGGACAAGGAGGCTGTTTTTGACAGCATTGACACTCTGAAAAAATGTCTTGAGGTAACAGCGCCTATGGTGGAAACCATGAAAACGCTTCCCGGGAATATGTATAAGGCGGCTCAGGGAGGGTTTATCAACGCCACCGACCTTGCGGATTATCTGACAAAAAAAGGCGTGCCGTTTCGGACTGCGTATAAGACTGTCGGTCAGGCTGTGGCTTTTTGCATTGAAAAGGGATGCGTGCTTGACGATATGCCGCTTGAAACATACAAGCAGTTTTGCGATTTGTTTGAAGACGACTTATATGATGAGATAAGCCTTGAAAGCTGCGTGGCAAAGCGTATTTCAAAGGGCGGCACGGGTTTTGCTTCCGTTAAAGAGCAAATTAAAGCTGTAAAGGAATATCTGAAATGAAAAAGGTTTTTATAGACGGCAGCGCGGGTACGACAGGACTGCGGATTTATGAGCGCTTGGGAGAGCGGCGCGATATTGAGCTGATTGTTCTTTCCGGGGAGCAGAGAAAGGACAGGGAGGCAAGAAGGCACGC
>CABULU010000067.1 GCA_902492505.1 uncultured Eubacteriales bacterium | reverse complement strand
TTTATATTTTCTTTCTCATTATTATGGGAGTACCTATGATGACAGTAGAATTTGCCATCGGGAGAGCAAGCCGGAAAAGTCCTGTTCTTTCATATAAGGTGCTTGAAAAGCCTGGACAAAAGTGGCATCTTCACGGTTATATGGCTCTCGCAGGCAACTACCTGCTGATGATGTTTTATACCACGGTTTCCGGGTGGATGCTTCACTATTTTTACCTTATGGCAAAGGGAACCTTTATAGGCTCCGATGTAGAAAAGGTAGAAAACATTTTCGCAGGAATGCTGTCTCAGCCATGGACTATGGCTTTATGGATGATTCTTGTAGTAATTGTCGGCTTTGGCATCTGTTCGTTCGGCGTTCAGAAAGGAGTCGAAAAGGTTACAAAAGTCATGATGGTAGCGTTGTTTGCACTTATTGTAATACTTGCAGTAAACAGTATGACGCTAAAAGGCGGAATGGAAGGACTGAAATTTTATCTGCTTCCGGATTTTACAAGGATGAAGGAAATCGGAATAGGCACGACAATCGTCGCGGCTATGAATCAGGCGTTTTTCACTCTAAGCCTTGGCATAGGTGCGATGGCGATATTCGGCAGCTACATAGGCAAAGAGCACTCTCTTGCAGGAGAATCGGTTAGAATTGCAGCGCTCGATACATTTGTGGCGCTGTTCTCCGGTCTTATAATTTTTCCCGCCTGTTTTTCGTTCGGAGTTAACCCCGACAGCGGACCGAATTTGATTTTCGTGACTCTGCCGAATATTTTCAACAATATGCCCGGCGGCAGACTATGGGGAAGTCTGTTCTTCATATTCATGGCATTTGCCGCAATGTCAACTGTAATTGCGGTTTTTGAAAATATTATATCCTGTTCAATCGACCTTACGGGCTGCAGCAGGAAAAAGGCTTCGCTTATAAACGGCATAATAATGATTATTCTATCACTCCCCTGTGTGCTTGGCTTCAATCTAATGTCGGGATTTGATCCATTCGGCGGAGGCAGCACTGTTCTGGATCTTGAGGATTTCATTGTCAGCAATATCATACTGCCGGTGGGGTCGCTTATATATCTGCTTTTCTGCGTTTCAAAACACGGCTGGGGATGGGACAATTTTTTAAAAGAAGCCAATGCCGGAAAAGGTCTGAAAATATCTAACGCGCTTCGTATCTATATGAAATACATACTGCCGGTCATTATTACTATTATTTTCATACTCGGAATTAAAGATAAATTTTTTTAATCAATGAAAAGGTGCGGTATTTACCGCACCTTTTTATATTTTAATCAAAATACACCGGCTTCCCTGTCTTGCTCGAGGTATAAATCGCCTCAAGAATTTTTGAAACAACCAATGCCTGTTCGGGAAGAACAACCGGCGGCTTGTCATTAATAACCGCGTCAATCCATCTTGCCGCCTCAGTTTGCGCGGGACTTACTTTCTTTCCGTCGTAGAAAGCTACACCGCCTGCCGAGGTATCAATTTCAGTTGTTGTCTTTCGGTCGTATACAACCTCGTTTACGGTGAGCTTATCATTTATAATCTGAAGACCGGCTTTTGAACCGCACAGCATGCAGCTGCCCTCTCTTATCTCCTCCGACGTATTGAGCGCCCAGCTTGTTTCAACAAGAATAGTAGCGCCGTTTTTCATAAGAACAAACGCACACGCCGATTCTTCAAGCGATGTTGTGCTGACGCCTTTGTCTCCCCAAGCGTTTGCACTTTCAGGATGCTCCAGTTTTTTATGTGTCCTGCCCACAACCATTTGTGGTTCATAGTTGTTCATAAGATAAAGAGTGAGGTCCAGCGAATGGGTGGCAATGTCAATTACAGGTCCGCCGCCCTGCTCTTCCTCATTAAGAAACACTCCCCAGTTTGGCGTACCGCGTCTGCGCAGTGCGTAACACTTAGCGTAATAAATCTCACCCAGCCTTCCGTCGTCAATAAACTGTTTTGCATAAATGCTTTCCGGTTTATGACGATGCTGATAGCCTATTGTAAGCTTTTTACCGGTTTTCCTTGCAGCCGCAAGCATACGCTCAGCATCCGCAGCTGATTTTGCCATCGGTTTTTCGCACATTACATCTTTACCGGCATAAAGCGCGTCAATACTGATATCAGCATGCTCGCGGTTGGGTGTAAGTACATGTACGACCTCAACATCTTCGAGCTTTAAAAGCTCCTTATAATCTGTAAAAACTTTAGCGCCGGGTGTACCGTACTTTTCTGCCGCAGCCTTTGCACGATCTGAAATTAAATCGCAGAATGCAATCATCTCAACGTTAGGCAGTGACGCAAGCGACGGCATATGCTTTCCGTTTGCAATTCCGCCGCAGCCGATGATACCTATCTTTACCTTTTTTTCCATAGCTTATCTCCTCATTGCTTGAACAAATTTCGGCATTTTGCCGTACAAGATAATAATATCATTTACAAACACGAATTGTTATGATATTATTGTACAAAAACATTAATTATTTGTCATAGGAGAAAATACGATGCAGCTTGAATATCGCGTCGAATCCGATATCAATAACGGGAAACGTCTTGAATACTCTGCTTTTTATCAGCCGTCAAAACCAAATATGATTACAACTGCGCCGCATATACAGGAATCGGTTGAATTTATATATATAAAACACGGGGATTTCAGTGCATTTATAAATCAAAATGAATTTGAACTTCACGAAGGTGATTTACTGTTAATTTTATCAAGGGATATACATAGTCTGCGTGCCAAAGACGGTGAAAAGCACGGTTACTACGTAATGAAAGTAGATCCAGCAGTACTTTACAGCCCTACCGATCAAGCACCTTATCAATATATAATTCCGTTTAAGCTGAACAAAGAAAACAAGCGCTGCATTTGGCGGAAAAGAGAACTTGTAAACAGTCAAATATATAGCGTGCTGAAAAATATCACGAATTCAATAGACAAGAAAGAATATGCACACGATCTGAGTAAAAAAATCAACTGTATGCATTTGCTGTTATGTGTGCTCCAGGATTGGAATACATGCGGTATGTGCAATGATGAAAACAACTCTGACGTTTCAACGCTGGTATATCGCTCTATTGAATATATTAACGGAAATTATATGAACGATATAACTGCTCTGGACTGCGCGCATGAAATAGGGCTTAGCTACAGCTACTTTTCACGTCAATTCTGTAAAGTAACGGGCAAAAGTTTCAGAGAATATTTAAATAGCGTACGCTGCAACAACGCCGAAAAGCTGCTCTTCACAACAGACGAAAGTATTTCTAATATAGCATATGAGTGCGGATACAACGACCTATGCTATTTTATAAGTGTTTTCAGAAAATCGCGGGGAATATCACCTAATAAATACAGAAAAAAATACTTGCCGTAATAAAATTAAATGTATCATAAAATTAAAAGCCGTTTAGATAAACTAAACGGCTTTTAATAACAATATTAAATATAAACAAATTAATTACTCTTCCTGAACAGAATCCAATGCAACATCGGCGCTCTCTGACGCCGCAATTGCTTCCTCTATAACTGCACGCATTGAAAGACCTATCTTTCTTGTTTCGGTATTTATATCTACTATTTTCACTTCAACCTCATCGCCAACCGAAACAACATCCGACGGTTTATTTACTCTTTTGTCTGAAAGCTGAGAAATATGAATAAGTCCGTCCACCCCTTCAGCAATATTTGCAAATGCACCAAAGGGCGTAATACTTACAATCTTAACCTTAATTTTATCGCCTACGCTGTTATTGGCAGCAAAAAGTACAAAAGGATCTGCATCAGGATCTTTGTATCCCAAAGAAATCTTCTTATTTTCGGCATCTATTGCTTTAACATAAACAGAAATTTTATCGCCGACATTTACAACATCACTGGGATGACCGACTTTTTTCCAGGAAAGCTCGGTAATATGCAGAAGACCGTCAACTCCGCCAAGATCTACAAATGCGCCGAAAGTCGTGAGAGATTTAACCGTACCCTCATATCTTTTGCCTACCTCAACTGTTTCCCAAAATGCTTTTCTTGCCGCTTTTCTCTTCTCGCTTTCGATTGCTTTCATCGAACCGATAATCTTCTTGCGACCGCGATTCTGAGAGAATTCTATAATATTAAACTGAACGGTCTGACCTTTTAATGTGTTAAGATCAAATGAAACAGGTCTGCCGGAAAGCGACTTAGGAATAAAAACACGAACATTATTTACGATAACAACAAGACCGCCTTCGGAAACCTCTTTAACTTCTGCTTCAAGAACTGTTTTTTCTTCATATGCTTTTTCGATTGCCTCGTAACCCTTCATGGAATCGACACGCTTTTTGGACAAAGCAATTGTACCTTCGATATCGTTTACACGCAGAGCAACACAATCAATCTCATCACCTATATTAACCGCCGTTGTCAAATCAATGGACGGATCGGCGGAAAAATTATCTTTAGTAATAAATCCGGACTGCTTGGTTCCGAGGTCAACCTTGACTTCAGCAGGATTAACACCGACAACGATGCCCTTTACTCTGTCTCCCGTCGTAATAACTTTTTTTAAGGAATTTTCAAGCATTTCCTCGAAGGTCATATCCTCATTAACCATTGTGTTGTGTGTCAGTTCAGACATAAATTGTTTTACCTCCTCAATAATGCGGTGCGGTGTGGAAGCACCTGCCGCAATACCAATATTTTTTGAATTATATATAAGTCTTATTGGTATTTCTTTAACGTTTTCAACAAAAAATGTATTTTTGCAGAAACGCTTTGCGACTTCATACAGCTTATTTGTATTTGAACTGTTTTTGCCGCCGACAATGAGCATTGCATCAGATATTTTGGCCAGTTCAATAGTCTGTTTTTGACGCAGTTCTGTCGCATTACATATTGTATCATAAACTTTTGCATTTTTAAATCTTTTTTTTATAATTTTATTGCATTTATCAAATTCCTGCAAATTAAAGGTTGTTTGCAGGAATTTGATAAATGCAATAAAATTA
>CABULU010000066.1 GCA_902492505.1 uncultured Eubacteriales bacterium | reverse complement strand
TGCGTCGGTCGGTGCTGTTATAGCTTTTATTTTTTCTGCTTATAACTACACCGCGGCATACCTGCTCCGCCGTGCGCACGACGCTTGCAACCGTGCTGTCGTTAAATCCGGCGCGGTCCATGCCGTTTTCTTCAAGGATATTCCGCGCGCGCTCTATCGTATCCGATATCTGCGGGTCAGCTAAGAGGTCGGTATGAAAGTAGTTGTTAATCTCACTTATAAGCGAGTCATCAAAGTCCAAAAGCTTAAGGGCCAGCCAGCGCGGACTTATACTGTCACCCACTCTTTCACGCAAAACAGGCTCCAGAAGCGCGATTGCCCGCTCGATAGGCTCATCGTATCTGACAAGCAGCGGGGCTGTTTCAATGCTTCCGTCTGTCAGCTCGCAAAGCCTTTTCAAAAACATGTCGAGCGTTTTCTTTTTGCGGGCGATTGTGCCGACAACCGGCACGCCCAGACGCTCTGACAGCAGTTTAAGGTCTATCGAGATATTCTTTCGCTTTGCCTCGTCCAGAAGATTGACACAGACAAGCGTTTTTCCCGATATTTCTATTGTCTGCAAAACAAGATTGAGATTGCGTTCAAGACAGGTCGCATCGCACACTACGACAGTCGCGTCTGGTTGGCCGAAGCAGATAAAATTGCGTGCGACCTCCTCCTCAGCCGAATGCGCCATAAGAGAATATGTTCCGGGAATATCAACCATGACAAAGCCGCGGTTCATGACCGTACAATGCCCCTGAGCATTGGCGACGGTCTTTCCCGGCCAGTTGCCCGTATGCTGATTCATTCCGGTAAGATTGTTAAAAAGTGTGCTTTTTCCGACATTCGGATTTCCCGCGATGGCAACGACAAGGTCACTCTCACTCTGCTTTTTTATTTCCAGTCCGGAATCGACCGCTTTTATTCCGACAGAGGCACTTGTAAGTCCCATATTGTTCCCCTTTCAGCTATACCTGCAATAAAATATTTGAGCAGTCCTCGGAACGAATGGCGATGACAGCTCCGCGAATAAGAAATGCCGACGGGTCGCCGGACGGACTCCTGCCCAGGCATTCCACCTCGGTGTCCTCTATAAGTCCGATATCCAAAAGTCTGCGTCTAATACTGCCGTTTGACAAAAGGCTCTTGACGCGCGCCTTCTGCCCCGGCTTTATATCATTAAGGCTTAATTTGCCGTTCATATAAATTACCGTCCCAAAATATATTTTCCTTGAGGAAACTTTTTTTCCTCACGCTATACTATTACATTCGGGTTCAAAATGTTACAGACGGGGGAAAATTAAATGGATAACGACTCAAAAAACACCGAGTCAGGTTTTTTTACAATGAAAGGTTACGCGGGGCACAAAGCCGGTCTAACCGCATCAATGGAAGACTACCTTGAAATGATATTCCGTCTTTCAAGAAACGGAGGTGTCGTTCGTATAAGCGAGCTTGCCGCCTGCCTGCACGTGCGCCCTCCGTCCGCCTCGAAAATGTCGGTCAGCTTAAAGGACATGGGCTTTGTTTCGTTTCAGAAATACGGATACCTCTCCCTGACAGACAAAGGGAAAAAGGCCGGAGAATACCTTTTACACAGGCATGATACAATCCATAAATTTCTCTGCATGCTCAACGGCAGCAAGTCGGAGCTCGAGCAGGCGGAAAAGCTTGAGCACTATCTTGATGAGCGCACGGTGGAAAATTTAGCGCGGCTGACAGAAAAAATGCAAAATGATTATGAAAGATAAGTCATAAAGCATTTAGCGGCTTTCCATTGACATTAAAGCGCTAAAAAGTTAAAATAATAGGAGATTTATTAAACAACGGAGGGAAACATGGAGCTTGAAATAAGAGATATATACAAAAGCTTCGGTGAAACCGAAGTCCTGCACGGAATCAGCTTCAAGGTCGAAAGCGGACAGGCGCTTGGGCTTTTGGGCAGAAACGGCGCCGGAAAAACAACGGCTATACGTATACTCATGGACGTATTCCATGCAAACAGCGGTCAAATCCTGATAGACGGCAAGCCGTTTCACGCCGCCAGACATAAAATAGGATATCTGCCCGAAGAGCGCGGACTGTATCCCAAGCGCACCGTTACCGACCAGATGGTGTTTCTTGCAAGGCTTCGCGGCATGAAAAAATCGGACGCGCTCAAAAGCGCCGCAAAATGGCTTGAGCGCCTTGGCATTTCCGAATATGCCGGCAGAAAGCTCGAAACACTTTCAAAGGGCAATCAGCAAAAGGTACAGCTTGCCGCAACCCTTATAGCCGACCCGGAAATCGTCATACTGGACGAACCGTTTTCCGGACTTGATCCTGTCAACTCCCAGGTATTAAAGGACGTGGTAAATGAGCTTATAGAAATAGGCAAAATAGTCATATTTTCCAGTCATCAGATGAACTACGTAGAGGAGTTCTGCGACAGCATCGCCATAATTCATCACGGACAAATCGTGCTGTCTGGAAAATTGTCCGAAATAAAACGGCAATACGGTCAAAACAGGCTGATGCTCAGCTCCTCAAACTACGGTGCAACGGAGCTGAAAAGCAAGCTGCAAGCCGAGTTTTCAGACATTCTGACGGTAAGCGGAATGACAAAAACAGCGCTTATACTCAACAAAGTGCAGGACGTCGGCACAAACGACATCATGCGCCGTATTGCCGACAGCGACATTGAAATCTACAAATTCGGCTCATACGAGCCGTCGCTGGGAGATATTTTTGTAGACAAGGCAGGTGACGAGGAATGAGAAAATTTGCTGTTATTTTAAAATATGAGCTGAAAGAGTACATATCAAGCAAGGGCTTTGTCGCCTTTACACTGCTGCTTGCAATAATCGGCGCGGTTCTTTTATGTCTGCCGAGATTCATAGATATGTCCGCGTTTACCGGCGTGGATTTTGCCGGTAAATCCGAGACGGAGCAGGCAGAAAAAGAACAGACGCCCGAATACCTCTCAGACAAAAAATACGCGCTTTACGACCCCGGCAATATAACCGACACACAGCTGCTGAGCGAGTATTTTTCCGGCGCTCAGTTTGTAAAGGTTTCAAGCACGGGAGAACTTGAAAAAATGCTGGAGGACGAAACGGCTGTCGCAGGCTTTGCGGTAAAAAATCAGACGGAATACGAATATTACATATTCAACAAGACAATGTACGACAGCAACAGCGAAATTTTCGACGAAGCGATGAAAGCGATGTCGCGTGCACGCTACTGCGCGGCAAACGGGCTGGACCTAAACGAAATAACACAAATGTATGAACCGCAGATAACTGTAACGGAGCATATTTTAAATAAAAATACAACACAGAGCTACTGGTATTGCTATGCGCTTGTAATCATTGTATTTATGCTCATTATGTTCTACGGACAGATGATAGCCGTTTCGGTCACAACGGAAAAGAGCAATCGTGCAATCGAGGTGCTTGTCACCTCCACAACGCCCAACAGCCTGCTTTTCGGCAAGGTTATTGCAGGCGCTATCGCGGGGCTTTTGCAGAGCGGGATAATACTCGGCACCATACTGGCGGCATACCAGTTCAACCGTGAGCAGTGGGGCGGAATGCTTGATATTATACTTGATATACCTGCAAACGTGCTTATCGTATTTGCTCTGTTCGGAACGATGGGATACCTGTTTTACGCATTTCTCTTCGGCGCGATGGGTGCGCTTGTCAGTAAAACCGAGGACGTGAGCAAGAGCGTAAGCGGACTTACAATGATAATAATGCTCATTTACTTCTTCTCGCTGTTCCAACTCTCAAACGTAGACGGAATGATAATAAAGGTTCTGTCTTTCCTGCCGTTCAGCTCATACACCACCATGTTTATGCGCGTTGCCATGGGCAGCGTTGCAGCATGGGAGATTATCGTATCTTTTATAATACTGACAGCTTCCGTTATCGGCGCGGGAATGCTGGGAGCGGCGCTTTACAGAATGGGTACTCTGCGTTACGGCAACCCGATAAAGCTTTCAACCGCACTCAAGGGTCTAAAAAAACAATAAAACAATCCCTCCGGAATTTAATTCGGAGGGATTTTATTCAGTATGCTCTTATTTCAAATATGCACACCGTATCCGCGCCGTTTGTAGCGCGGATTTTTATTTTAAAGCTGTCGCACAGCGTTTTTTCAAAATAACACGGACAAAAGCGCTGATGATTATTACGCACCTGCACTGTTTTGACAATTTTTTCATCATTGTACAAAACAATATCGAAGTCCCGCGTCAGTTCAGGCGGCACGTCGCGGCGCTGCTGCTTTTGGCGCGCGGGCGACATGGTGACGCGCACCGAATAGTTAAAGTTTGAATCAAAGGTCACATTTATCTGCGAAAGCTCAGCCGGAAATGCAAGGCGTGCATGTATCCACGCGCCGTAACTTTCCATTTTGCAGCGCCATGAATGATAACCGGCGCCAAACTCACGTGAAACGCCGCTGATAACGCATTGCGGCAAAAAATCCGCAATATGTGAGGAAGCGGTAAATTCTGCGTATCTTGCAAGGTCGCCTTTATCCTCGTTTTTAACACCGGGAATAAAGCCGTCATCCTTCAAAATAAGCTGCTGAAGCTCAAAGACACTGCCGCACAGCTCACGCGGCAAAACGCCCTTTTTCACGCATAGCGCGGCGGCGCTGCCCACTGCCTGACCGCCGACGGCACAGGTACCGATAACGCGAGTACTTGCCATGCCGAGTTTTGAGGCGGAGATTTTTCTTCCCGCCATAAACAGATTTTTTATATTTTTTGAATAGTAACAGCGGTAAGGAATAGTATACGTACCGTCAAACGTCCAGACCTGACTTGGAAGCAGGTCACGGTCCTTAAGTCCGTGAGGCGCATGCAGGTCAATACCCCATCCTCCGTAAGCCACGCTGTCCTCAAACATGCGATGATTCAGTATGTCACGCTCATTCAGGATGTAGTCGCCCCTCAGTCTGCGGCTCTCTCTCATTCCGGGCAGCGCACCCACCCATTCCAAATCGTAATTTTGGGCGCCGTGGTCGCCGCCGTTTTTGATATGGTCCCATACGCCGTAAAAATATGCGTAAAGCTCGTCGCGGATATCCTCGTATTCCTCTATTATATCCTCACCGTCGCCCGTAAGCTCCAGC
>CABULU010000065.1 GCA_902492505.1 uncultured Eubacteriales bacterium | reverse complement strand
TGTAATCATATTCATTATGATAAAGCGCGGAATAACGGACGTTATGATACTTGCCTGCGGAGGAGTACTGGGCGTTACATTCGGCTCGTTTGCCAGCGCGGTATTTATGATAATACGCGTGCTTTCGGAAAAGGAGCTGGGCAGGGACACCGAGGGCTCCCTGCCGTCAAGAGGAACATCAAAAATAGCGAAAAACATAATAACGCTCGCTATTCCCATATCCTTAAGCTCAGCTGTAATGAGCGTCACCTCCACGCTTGACATGTTTCTTGTCAAGTGGAACCTCAAATTTTTCTATTCCGCTGCAGGAGAGGCCGGGGACAAGCTCACAGAGCTTGTAAAATCCACCTACGGCGCGTATGTAGGCGCCACCTCATCGCTTTTCAATCTTCCTCAGGCGGTGACTGTCACGGTCGGCGTGGCTGTGCTCCCGTTTCTCACAACAGCGTTTGCAAAAAAGGACAGGCGCGAAGCCTTTTCCAATATGCGCTCATCCTCAAAGCTTGTCGGCATGATAGCAATGCCCTGCACGCTGGGACTCAGTTTTCTAAGCGAGCCCATAGTCAAGCTGCTGTACAGTCAGTCTTACTGGTCGGTCGGCATTTCCACACTGCACATACTGGCGCTTTCGGTTTATTTTGTATCGTTTTCATCGCTTACAGGCGTATTTTTACAATCGGTCGGCAAGGTGAGCACAGCTCTTTTGTCAATGGGCTTCGGCGCTGTAATTAAGCTCACCGCAAATATAATCATGGTACGTCTTATAGGAATTATGGGAGCGCCGGTCGGTACTTTCTTATGCTATGCCGCAATAGCAATTTTAAATATGATTTTTATAAGAAAATACATCGGATTTTCCTTCCCGGCAGTCGATACGTTTATCAAACCGTTTATTTGCAGCTTTATAAGCTGCTCTCTTGCATTTCTTGCATGGTACTTCTCGGCAAAATTCATACATTCAAATATTGTTTGTCTGGCGCTGGCGCTTATTGTTGCGGGAGTTATTTATACAGCATCGGTACTTGCGTTTAAACTCCTGTCCAAAGAGGATATGGCGCTGCTGCCCAAGGGAGACAAGCTCGGACGTTTGCTTGAAAAATACAATTTAATTAAAGACTGACAGGGAGTATGTCATGAGCAAAAAAACATTAACAGCAAAAGAAAAGTATGACTTTTCCGATTTGTGCGAATTAATCGATATTCTTCGCGCACCGGATGGGTGTCCGTGGGACAGGGAACAAACTCACCAGTCGATTCGCAAGGGGCTCATAGAGGAAACATATGAGGTTGTGGAAGGAATTGACAGCAGTGACAATAAAATAATGTGCGAAGAGTTGGGTGACTTGCTGATGCAGGTTGTTTTTCATGCCGCAATCGCGCGCGACGAGAGTGCATTTGACATGAGCGACATATGCACCGGCATCTGTAAAAAGCTCATTTACCGTCATCCGCACGTCTTTTCCGATGTAAATGCAAAGAATTCGGAAGAGGTACTGAAAAATTGGGAGGAGCTTAAAAAGGCAGAAAAGGGACAGCGTTCAAAGTCCGATGTGCTTAATTCCGTTTCTCGCGCTCTGCCGTCGCTCATGCGAGCTCAAAAGCTGTCAAAAAAATCAGGCGAACAGACGTCTGCCGAAAATATTTGTGACAGTATTGCTGACGTGGCAATGCGCTTTAAAGCCGGAACAGTAAAAGACTGCGGCACGCTTTTAGGTCAGCTTTTATTTGACGCGGCACGTCTGGGAAACATCGAAAACATTGATCTTGAGCAGGCACTTTATGACGAAAATGAGCAATTTTGCAGGAATTACTTGTTAATAGACTGAAAATATATCATTTTTTTTAAAATATATATTGCAAAACTCAATAAGATTTGAGATAATAGTAATATAATTTCCGTCAGGAAACATCTTTAGGAGGTATAACACAAATGAACAAGGCAGAACTTATTGCTGCTGTTGCAGCTAATGCAGACGTATCGCAGAAGGTGGCTGCAAAAGCTGTCGCTGCTGTTATGGATGAAATCAAAGAAGCTCTTAAAAAGGGCGACAAGGTGCAGCTCGTAGGCTTCGGCTCTTTTGAAGTTAAAAACAAGCCCGAGAGAAAGGGTAAAAACCCGAGGACCGGAGAGACTATCACAATCAAAGCTTCCAAAGCTCCTGTATTCAAGGCAGGTCAGGCATTTAAAGATTACATTGCATAATTGCGTTTTTGCCGCGGTACGGAATGTTCCGCGGCATTTTTTTGTCCGACGCAAGTCATAAATCAAATTTGTTCGGTTAGGAGAAAAATTATGAGACTGGATAAATACTTAAAGGTATCACGTCTTATAAAAAGGCGTACGGTAGCGCAGGAAGCCTGTGATGGCGGGCGGGTGTCGGTAAACGGAAAAACAGTCAAGCCGGCATACGATGTAAAAGAGGGCGATATAATAGAGATATCGTTCGGTGCAAAAAAGACTAAGGCCCGCGTGGAAAAAGTCTGTGATTTTATAAAAGCCAACGATGCAGACACCATGTACAGCATAATTGAATAAGACCGCAGCTATCACGCAAAAATCCGACGGAAAGTAATTTTTGGTTTTCCGCCGGATTTTTTGCGCATAATAAAATTGATACATACATTAATACAGCGTTAAAATTTACCGTGCGCATTGACTTTATCAGGTTATAATGGTATAATCATCTATACTGGGTACAATTTTGAATTTTCGGAGTATATTTATGAAAAAACGTTTTACGGCAGCAGTCTGCGCGCTGCTCAGTCTTATACTTTTTTGTTCTTGCACGGCACACCGCGCAAAAAACGCCGGTTACACCGTTTACCGCTCATCTCCCGTCGGTGTTGAAATAGAATATCCGGATTTTTGGGAAATGGCGGAGAACAAAAATGACAAGACCGTCGCCTTTGCCGCACCCAGCGAAGGATATTCTGATAATTACCGCGATAACGTATCCATCTGTTCCTATGAGCTTAACAAAGATGACGACATGGCGTTTGATAATTTCGTCACGCAGTATATAGACAAACTGCCGTCTACAATTGCAGGCTACAATCTTGTATCAGAAGGAAACTATCCGGTAAGTGACTATCCCGACAGTTATCGGATTGTTTACGAGGGAGACACAGGAGAAGGTCAGCTTCGTCTTCAGCAAACATTTATTAAAAGCGGAAATTATGTTTATATCTACTCGTTTATTGCAGAGCCGAAAAGCTACGATTATTTCAACGCCAATTCGGAAATTATGCTTACGACCTTCAAGGCTCTGATGAAATGACAGACATTTCCCAACTTCTTAAACGTCACGGAATACAAGCCAACAAATCGCTCGGACAGAATTTTCTGCATAAAACGGATATAATAGAAAATATAGCAAAAAACGCCGCGGGTTCGGACTGTGTGCTGGAAATCGGAGCGGGACCCGGAGTTTTATCAAAGCATCTCTGCGGCAGCTTTAAAAAGGTCGTCACAATAGAAATCGACCGCTCACTGGAACCTGTGACGCGTGAGGTGCTTGAAGGCTGTAAAAACCACACTATGGTTTATGCCGATTTTCTGAAAATAAACCTTAACGACATTATAAATAAGTATTTAAATCTGCCGCCGGTTACAGTTGTCGGAAATCTTCCGTATAACATAACCGGACAGATAATTACAAAACTAATTAAAAATCACGCGCTTTTTGACAAAGCGGTAATAATGATTCAAAAGGAAGCGGCACAAAAGCTATGCGCTGCGCCGTCGCAGGACGGCTACCGCGCAATCAGCGTACTTACTCAATATTTCACAAACATAACTCCGCTTTTCGATGTTACGCCTGACTGTTTTATTCCGGCTCCGCATGTTACAAGTTCGGTTATTTTAATGAAATTTAAAGAAAGTCTCCCGCTTGCAGCAATTCACGAGGGCGAATTTATCTCGTTTATTCATAAAATATTTTGCCAACGGCGCAAGTTAATCACTTCTGTTTTTCAAACGCCATGTGAAAAGGACAAACTACGCCGAATACTGAACAATCTCGAACTTTCCGAGAAAACAAGAGGTGAGCAGCTTGATCACTCACAGCTTTCCGAAATATTTCGTTTATTATATATGAACAAAAATGAAATTTTAGGAAATTAATCTTGCATTTTTTAATCTGATTTATTATAATTACAATAATAAAATATAAAAGTATATAAGGAGAACATTACGATGACAACCAACAAGACAGTCCTTTCATGGATCGATGAGATTAAAGCTCTTGTTAATCCCGACAGCATCATGTGGATTGACGGCAGCAACGAGCAGCTTGAAAAGCTGAGAGCAACCGCCGTTG
Organism: uncultured Eubacteriales bacterium; assembly: GCA_902492505.1. Taxonomy (GTDB): domain Bacteria; phylum Bacillota; class Clostridia; order Oscillospirales; family QAKW01; genus RGIG9041. The sequence continues at coordinate 944 of CABULU010000065.1, read as the reverse complement.
AAACTGGTGAGCTTGAAAAGCTTAACGAAGAAAAGCTCCCGGGTTGCTATCTGCACAGAACAAAGCAGAACGACGTTGCCCGCGTTGAGGACAGAACATTTATCTGCTCAAGGAAAAAAGAAAACGCAGGTCCTACAAACAACTGGTATGACCCCAAGGAAATGTACGCCAAGCTGTACGATATTGCCCGTGACAGTTATAAGGGCAGAACAATGTATATCATCCCCTTCTCAATGGGTCCCATCGGCTCACCCCTCGCAAAAATCGGCATTGAAATAACAGACTCCATATATGTTGTACTCAACATGGTTATAATGACCAGAGTAGGGTCCAAGGTGCTTGATGTTTTGGGTGACAGCAACGACTGGGTACGCTGCTTCCATTCAAGGTGTGACATCGATCCCGAAAAAAGATATATTTGTCAGTTCCCCGAGGACAATACCATTATTTCCGTTAATTCCGGTTACGGCGGAAATGTACTTTTGGGCAAAAAATGCTTTGCCCTGCGCATTGCTTCATACCAGGGTTGGAAAGAAGGCTGGATGGCAGAGCACATGCTTATCCTTGGTATTGAAAATCCACAGGGAGAGGTTAAATATGTTGCAGCCGCCTTTCCGTCCGCTTGCGGAAAAACCAATCTTGCAATGATGATTCCACCCAAGTACCTGCGCGACAAAGGCTATAAGGTATGGACTGTCGGCGATGACATTGCATGGATGAGAATTGGTGCAGACGGACGTCTGTACGCAATCAACCCCGAAAACGGTTTTTTTGGAGTCGCTCCCGGAACAAACGAGAAATCCAACTTCAACGCACTTGCTTCCACAAAGAAAAATACAATTTTTACAAACGTAGCGCATGATTTAAGCGACAACACAGTATGGTGGGAAGGTCTTAATAAGGATTTACCGACAAACGCCGTTGACTGGAAGGGCAACAAATGG
>CABULU010000064.1 GCA_902492505.1 uncultured Eubacteriales bacterium | reverse complement strand
GCGCTTTACTGCGAATAAGCTGATTACGCTCATCTTTTTCTTCAATCTCGTTTATCTTCATCAAATCGGGATTTTTTGCGCCCCAAAGACCTACACACCATTTTGCAATACCGTAGCCAAACAATCCGGCTCCTATGCCTATTATTGCGCCGCTTTGAGAAGCGCTCAAATAGTCCTGCAAAAGAAGCCTTGCGATAAGAGCTAAAACAATGCCCACAATACCGATAACAAGATACACTCCTGTTTTTGTTTTATTCTTCATTGCTTTTCCTCCTCATAAATGAAAATATCTTCAATGCTCATATTAAAATAACGCGCGAGCTTAAACGCTAATATAATAGAGGGATTGTATCGTCCGTTTTCCAATGAGCCAATGGTCTGCCGGGATACTTCCAATGCTGCGGCAAGTTCTTCCTGCTTAATTCCCCGTTTTTTCCGAATTTCCTCTAAACGGTTTTTCACGGTGCACCTCCTATCTACGGAAAGTTAGCTTTCCATATTCTTATTATATCAAAGAATGCGAAAATGTCAAGCACGCTTTCCATAAAGATAAAATCTCAATAGTAATAAGCCTTCTGCATTTTAGCAAACAGTTGTGGCTTTATTCGTGTAAGAAATGCAGAAAAAAATTAGAGGTCTTAGGGCAACGCCCTACCGAGTTACTGTTTTTCCGACTATAGGAGTACAAACAGTCTGCCAGCTCAAGCTGATACAGAAAAACCGGAGAAAGCAGTTTCGCTCTCTCATATGTAAATCAACTTGCTGTTTGCAGTATTATCGGCATATACAGAAAAAGAGTACGAATTTTTCGATCCGTACTCTCGTTTCTATTCTGCAATGCCGGTTCCTGTGTGTTTCTTAGGATACTGCCTTATACACACTCAGCAAGCCCGCAGCAGATTTATCAGCACATCAGTAAAGCTTGGCGCCGGCTGGGATTTTATCGTCAACCATAAGAAGGTTTAGCCCTTCCCTGCCGTCGTTTTCATAAACTGCGGAAATCAGCATACCGCAGGAATCAATGCCCATCATCTTTCTCGGAGGCAGATTCACAATTGCAATCGCCGTTTTTCCGATAAGCTCCTCCGGCTCATAATACTCGTGAATACCGCTTAAAATCGTGCGCTCCGTACCGCTGCCGTCATCAAGCGTAAAACGCAGCAGCTTTTTGCTTTTCGGCACTGCCGAGCAATCCTTAATTTTTACGGCGCGAAAATCCGATTTGCTGAAAGTATCAAAATCGACCTCATCCTCAAACAGCGGCTCGATTTTCACCTTTGAAAAATCAATCTTTTCAGCAGGCTTTGCAGCTTCGGTTTGCTGTTCTGCATTTTTTGCGGGATCGCTCCCGCCAATCGCTTTCATCGTCGGGAAGAGCAAAACCTCACGTATGGACGCAGAGTCTGTAAGCAGCATTACAAGTCTGTCGATACCGAAGCCAAGCCCACCGGTCGGAGGCATACCGTACTCAAGCGCAGTTACAAAGTCATAATCGACCTGTGCGCTTGTATTCGGGTCTTCCGCCCGCTTTTTGGCGACCTGCGCCTCAAACCGTGCGCGCTGGTCAATTGGGTCGTTAAGCTCGGAAAAAGCATTACCGTACTCAGTAGCATTGATAAAATACTCAAACCGCTCTGTAAACGCAGGGTCTTCCGGTTTGCGCTTTGCAAGCGGACTGTTCTCGACAGGATAATCATATATAAATGTAGGCTGTATAAGATTTTCCTCAACAAATATGTCAAAAAGCTCCGCAAGAACAATTCCGCGCGTTGCGTCCGCAGGCACCTCAACGTGCTTATCTGCGGCGCAGCGGCGCGCGTCCTCGTCGGACTGCCAGCTGTAATAGTCGCAGCCGCTGTATTTTTTAACAGCCTCCGCCATTGTCAGGCGCTCCCAGTGACCGAGGTCAATCTCCTTGCCCTGATATGTTATCCTGCGCGTACCGCAGATTTTATCCGCAAGCAGCTTATAAAGCTCCTCAACAAGATCCATCATTCCGAAATAATCGGTAAACGCCTGATAAAGCTCAATGGTCGTAAATTCGGGATTGTGCTTCGGATCCATTCCTTCGTTTCTGAATATACGCCCAACCTCGTACACACGGTGCATACCGCCGACAATAAGACGCTTCAGATACAACTCCGTCTCAATTCGCAGGTACATATCCATATCAAGCGTGTTGTGGTGCGTTTTGAACGGACGCGCCGACGCGCCGATTTCCAGCGGCACAAGTATCGGCGTATCCACCTCCAAAAATCCCTTGCTGTCAAGATAGCTGCGTATTTCTTTAAGTATCATCGAGCGCTTGTAAAAGATGTCCTTAACCTCAGGATTAACTATAAGGTCAACCTCACGCTGACGGTAACGCATATCAAGGTCACGCAGACCATGAAACTTTTCCGGCAAAGGCAAAAGCGATTTTGACAGAAGCTCGATTTTCTGAGTATGCACGGATATTTCGCCTGTCTTAGTCTTAAAAACAAAGCCTTCAACACCCACGATATCTCCAATATCATATTTTTTGAACTGCCTGTAACTCTCGTCTCCCACATCGTCACGGCGGATATAAACCTGAATACCGCAGGTGGAATCCTGCACATTATAAAAACTCGCCTTGCCCATTATACGGCGGCTCATCATTCTGCCTGCGATTTTTACCGTCTTATTCTCAAACGATTCAAAATTATCCTTTATATTCTGCGCATAATCGGTAAAGTCATACTTTGTGACGGCATACGGGTTGTTACCCGACGCCTGAAGCTCAGATAGCTTATCACGGCGAATCTGAAGTATCTCGTTCAGAGACAGCTCGTTTGACTGTGTACTGTTTTGATTACTCATATTTTTCTCCGGTCATTTTACAATTTCCATAATTTTTATCTTGACTGTACCGACAGGCGCCTCCACCGTCACGCGGACGCCTGCCTTTTTGCCTATTAGCGCACTACCTATCGGACTGTCCTCCGACACCTTAACGGTATTGTCTCCGACGCCGCCGGAATTGACAACGTCGTAGGAGTTTACAATCTCAACGACCTTTGTTTCCTTGGTATCGGTAAACTGGATTTTCACAACCGAGCCATGGCGGATTTTATCCCCTGCCTCCGCGCTGTTTTCATCGATAACCACAGCAATTTTCAGAGTCTGCTCAAGCTCGGCAATCTTTGCCTCCACCATAGCCTGCTCATTTTTCGCCTCGTCGTATTCACTGTTTTCGGAAAGGTCGCCGTAAGAGCGCGCAAGCTTGATTTTTTCTGCAATCTCCTTACGTTTTACGGTGCGCAGTTCCAAAAGCTCCTCTTCAATTTTCTGCTTTCCCTGAGCGGTAAGCTTAACTACCTTTTCATTTTCCATTTTATTTGTTTCTTTGGCCATAAGATTTACTCCCTGTTCTGTACAATTTATTCCGATACCGTTTCGCCGCTGACAAGAGACGATGTATCATCGGGATTCAGCGTTTGCTGTCCGTCGTCCGGCATGGTGTCTGCCGGAGAATTCTTTTCCATATAATCCGCAAGACGCAGCACGATTGTCGTACCCTCGGCGCGTGTAAGCACGCCGCGCGGCTTAATTGTCCCGTCGGGATAGCCGTCGATAAGGCCTATCGCCTGCGCAATACCCATCGCCTCAACGGCATAATTTGAAATGTCCGCTTTGTCACTGTAATTTATATCCGCCGGCTGTGCCTCAAAGCCCTTAGCCTTGAGGTAGCGCACTGCCATAGTTAAAAATTCCTGGCGGGTAACCTGCTCCTTGGGTGCAAAAGACGTCTCTGTGCGGCCGAGTACAATCCCGTTTTCATAAGCCCAGTTAACGGCGTCCGTATACCACGCATTGTCCGGCACATCAGTAAACGGCGATTTCGGAGAGCCGGTAATATCATCGCCGGTTATGCGTGCCAGAATGGTCGCGACCATTGCACGGGTAAACTGCCCCTTGCCCTCAAATGTTGCAGTTGTCATACCGTTTACATATCCGCGCTCGTATGCCTCTATCGCCGCTTCAAGATACCAGGAGCCTGCGGGGATATCGGCAAATATATCGCCCTCAAACAGCGCATAATACGTAGCGTCGTTTTTTACGGTAAACTCATAATAGCTGTCCGTACTGACAAGGTTTCCCCATTTGTCGTACCAACCGACAAACGGCGTCGAATTATTCGAGCCCGCGTAAATGACTGCGGTTTCATCCATGAAATATCTGCCGGCGCCCTCGGCAAAGCCGGAGCGCGACGCAACAACGCTGATTTCCTTTGCGGTCGCGTACTTATTTGCGGTATCGTTATAAAGCTGCGCAACAGCCGCGGCATTCTGACGCAAAATATCCGAATAGGTATGATCCCAAAGGTGATTGCGTTCCCACGCAGCCGTATCGGAAATCATGAAATACTGATAGTTTATCTTTCCGTTGCGGACATAATTTGCATGGTCCATGCGCACATCGAGCCAGTAATAAGCACCGTCCACAAGCACGTAATTCCATTTATGGATAGGTTTTGTGCCGTCTGCATTAAGAAAATATCCGTCTATTATACGGCAGTCAAAGCCCAGGTGACCCAAAAGCACAGTCAGCAAAGATGCAAAGTGCAGGCAGTTGCCGTTGTGACGCATCATTATGTCATAAGCATATCCCGCCGCTACCGCAGCGCTGTCATAAAACGGCATAAAACCAAAATGAGATTCAAGATCCTGCCGCATTACAGCCGTGCCCGCTTCGACCTTAGCAGAGGCTTTATCGATATACGACTGTGTCTGGGCGGCAACGGCGTTTTCATCAAAATGGTATGTTCCGTCCCACTCGTTTTCATAGCGCGTACAGTTTTTTATTATCCAGTCATAGACAGCACGTATCTGCTCACGTTTTGACTTGCCTGCTGTCGGTATCTGCTTCAAAATTTCATCAGCCATATAGTCAACGTCACCGTAACCGAGGTAAATGGGCATACTGCCGTATTTACCGGCGGCAGAAGCGCTAACAGAAAAAAGCCCGCCAATAAATGAAAGAACCAAAACTAAAGCAATAATTTGTTTTTTCATAGCATTTAATTCCCCCAATTTTTTCAAAGCGACTTCAGAAAAATCTGAAGTCGCTTATATAGATTTTATTACTTGTTCATGCTTGCGACTTCTGCTGCAAAGTCGTCCTGTCTTTTTTCAAGACCTTCACCCTTTTCATAATTCACAAACGAAACAAGCTTTATATCAAAGCCAAAGCTCTTTGCAGACTGAGCAATATACTGCTCGACAGAAATCTTCTGTTCCTTGACATACGCCTGCTTGAGCAGACAATTTTCTTGGTAGAACTTATTGATTTTGCCCATTACCATTTTTTCTATAACGGCGTCGGGTTTATCCGCTGTTTTAGGATCGTTCTTAATCTGAGCGATAAGAATATTTTTCTCATGCTCAATAACGTCAGCCGCAATATCGTCTGGAGAGAGATACTCGGGAGTCATTGCAACAACCTGCATACAGATATT
>CABULU010000063.1 GCA_902492505.1 uncultured Eubacteriales bacterium | reverse complement strand
AGCTTTTCAAGGTCCTTATTATCATTGGTGTCCTTAACCTCCTTAACAAGAACAAGATCGGTTTCATTGACATTGATAATAAAGTCCTTTTGTTTGTCCGGAAACAGGCTCTGCAAAATATCGTACGCCGACACGTCGCTCTTATCCGAAAGACGAATAAGAATAGCGACGCGGAAAGCATCTGTCTCAAAATGCAGTTCCCTTGCCTTAATGTAAATATCGCCGGGCAGTATATTGTCAAGAATTACATTTTTAATAAAATTATTCTTGTCATATTTCTCATCATAATACTGCTTGATATTTGCCAGGGCTATAACAACAAGAGAAATAAACTTGTCCGAAAGCTCGTCCGAGCCCTCTATAAACGCAATATACTCAAAGCCGGGCGCGGGCGAAAGAGGTTTGTATGTATATCCGTCCTCTTTAACGGTGTCAAGAGTCGAGTTTACAGACGATAACACACTGTCATGCTTTTCACCGATTTTAATAAGATCGCTGCACGCAATGACCGTTCCGCTGTCATCAAGAACACCCACTGTTCTGTCAATACTCTCTCTGAGCTGATATACTACACCCTGAAAAAATCTGTTGGACATTTGGTTATCCCCCTATATTAACTTACTGTATAGTATTTTATAACAAATCGTCCGCGATTTCAACAGTTATTTTATAAATATTTTGTTAAACCTGCACAACGGAGCTAAAAACAAAGCGTTTTTTAACTTGTTTATTGATTTTTTGATGAAAAAAATACATACAAAATGCCCAAATTACGACACTTTTCTTTGTGGAACTTTTTATCAAACACGTACAAAAATCTGCGTAAGCACAAATAAAAAAGCCGGACGCCTGTAACAGACGTCCGGTTAAAATCAATTTAGTTGATAATTGTCTTTTCTGTATCTTTGTCAAAGAGATGAATATGCTCAAGGCTGAGAACAATTTTAATCTTCTCATCAGCCTTTGCAGTAGTTGTAGGAGAAACCTTTGCAGTAAGCTTCTCACCGTCAACATCCAGATACAGGAATGTCTCGGCACCCATAAGCTCGGTAACCTCAACATTTGCATCGATCGCATAATCGGGCATAGACTCAAGATATCTCTCCTCGTCATGAACATGCTCCGGACGGATACCGAAAACGATTTCCTTGCCGATATAGTTCTTAACATCGTCGTTGACTTTTGAAGCAGGAAGCTTAAGTGAATTATTTTTAAATTCAAGATAAAGGTCGCCGGACTTTTCAACAATAGTAGCATCGACAAAGTTCATCTGCGGAGAACCGATAAATCCGGCAACAAACATGTTGCAGGGATACTTATAAAGTCTCTGAGGCACATCAACCTGCTGAATAAAGCCGTCCTTCATAACAACTATTCTGGTAGCCATTGTCATAGCCTCAGTCTGGTCATGAGTAACGTAAATAAAGGTTGTCTCAAGGTTATGATGGATTTTAGAAAGCTCTGTTCTCATTTGTGCACGGAGCTTAGCATCAAGGTTTGAAAGCGGCTCGTCAAGAAGGAATACCTTAGGCTCACGAACAATAGCACGTCCGAGAGCAACACGCTGGCGCTGACCGCCGGAAAGAGCCTTCGGCTTTCTGTCAAGAAGATGGCTGATATCAAGAATTTTGGCAGCCTCCTCAACGCGGCGCTTGATTTCGTCTTTCGGAGTTTTTCTGAGCTTAAGACCGAATGCCATATTGTCAAACACGGTCATATGCGGATACAGAGCATAGTTCTGGAAAACCATTGCAATATCCCTGTCCTTGGGCGCGATATCATTGACAATTCTGTCGCCGATATACAACTCGCCTTCCGTAATTTCCTCAAGACCCGCAATCATTCTGAGCGTTGTGGACTTACCGCAGCCAGAAGGACCGACAAGTACGAGAAATTCCTTATCCTCAATCTCGAGGTTGAAATCCGAGACGGCAACAACGCCGCCGGGATATCTCTTATAAATGCCTTTTAATGATAAACCTGCCATTTAAATTGTTCCTCCCATACACTTTTGTGTGTAAAATCATGTACTCTATAACTATACCATATAATTTAAAAAAATCAAATGTTTTTTCCTACAAAATTACCGCCCGTTTTTTGTGCAAATTACACTAAATAGGCTATCTGTAAATTTTTCATGGGTCACTTTTGGTTATTTTGTTCAAAAAAAGTTCAAATTCCGACGGCTTCAAGGGGCGATACTCGCCGGGTTTCAGACTGCTATCCAAAAATACATCACCCATCGCAATACGCCGAAGTTCCAAAACTTCATTTCCCAAAGCCTTAAACATTCGCTTTACCTGATGAAACTTTCCCTCGCTTATTTTAAGAAAACATCGGTTATTTTTCAGAGGAATAAACTCGGCAGGCTTGCAGACATATCCGTCCTCAAGCTCTATGCCATTTTCAAAAGCCGAGCGGTAACCGTCGTAATTTCCGTTGCTCAGCAATACCTCATAAGTTTTATAGACATGTTTTTTCGGAGACAGCAGATTGTGCGCAAAATCCCCGTCGTTTGTTATAAGCAAAAATCCCGTTGTATCCTTGTCCAGCCTGCCGGCAATAAATAAGTCGGCACGCCTGTCCTCATCTCTTAACAGCTCAACAGCTGTTTTGGCGTGCCTGTCCGACGATGCGCTCAGCACACCCCCGGGCTTATTCATCATAAAGTAAACATATCGTGTATACTTAATCGGCTGACCGTCCATCGTGACGGTACAGCTTTTTTCGTCAACCTGAAATGAGGGCGAGCAAACCTTGACCCCGTTTGCAAAGACACGCCCGCAGGAAATCCTGCGGCGTGCCTGAGACCTTGTAATATTTATAGTATCACAAATATATTTATCTATTCTCATAAACGGATAAAATAAAAGCCGTTTTACAGACTTTATCTATTACTCCTTTACAAAACCGTGCACAAATCCACCAAGCGTAGTAGATGAAATATCCCCGCCGATAACCTTATTGTTATAAACGATGACATTGGCAACCACCTCATCCGGAGACGCTTCGTAATTTGTGACCTTATAAGTATATTTTTTAACTCGGTAGCTTTTGAATTTGGATAAATCAAAGCCGGACAGCTTTTGCATTTCATTATACTTTTCATATTCCGCGCTGAATTCCTCCGGGATTACTATTTCCTGAATCTGTACAGGCTTTTCCGTAACCTGATATCCGTGAGCATTCAAAAAAGCGACATGCTCCTCAACTGACTTTGCCGAGGTGCTTATATTACTGCTCAAAACATCACTGGCCCGTTTCGGCAGAGCAACGCATATGACTGCCGTCACAATACAGAGCGCGGCGATAAATCCGAGTATTTTCCTCTTATTGAGCTTTACCGAAACAATATACATAAAAAGCACGACCTTTAAAAGTTATAGTTGATATATCTTATTCCAAGGCATGTGCTTTTATTACTTCACGCTGCGGCTTTTATTGGTATATTTATTATTTTTTTCTTGCACCGATTTTATTTTCGGCATTTTGCAGCAAATTAAACAGCGAAGTGGAGAGAACAGGATAAATATTTTTAATATTTTCCTGCGAAAGATCAATCGCGCCACGTGCGCAGGCGTCCTCACCAATGCGTAAAAGCTGTTTTTGGATTTTAGCCTGAGCCGTATTCATTGCGGCATCGGACATGTACGAGTAGCTCCTGTCATCTGCGCCGAACAGCATGGGCGAGTTTTCGGGATTTGCATTATAAAGCATTCGGTACATTTTATATACGCTTATACCAAGATATCCAGATACCTCATTAATAAGGGTTTTATCGTTTATTTTAGCAAGAGTGTCCATTATTATAGACACTGAATTGCAAATCAATTTTTTATTAAGCGTCGGAAGCATACTCCGAACGCCGGTATTCCCCCTGCCCGCGGCATCCTCATCCTCCAGCTCGTCAACCGTAATGGTGGTGCCGTTTTTTTCGTAGCTCCTGCCAAGAAGATAATCGACAGTCACGCCGTAGTAATCAGCAGCACGTACAAGAAAGAGAAGCCCGCACTCACGTATTCCGCGTTCATAGTGAGACAGAAGCGACTGGGAAACTCCCAGCGCCTGAGCCGCCTCGCGCTGCGATACTCCTTTTTCCTTTCTCAAATGAGTAAGAACACGTGAAAAATCCGATAATTCCATATTTTAAGCTCCAGTTACTTTACAATAATTTCCGTTAGTTTTTTTGTATTGTCCGCAATATTTCCGCCGGAGAACACGCTTGAACCGGCGACAACAACATTGACGCCCGCTTCAATGACCCGGCGCACATTGCCGGTGTTAATCCCGCCGTCCGCCTCAATATCGAACATCAAGCCACTTTCGACCTTATACTGTTTGAGAAAGCGCACCTTTTCAAGCATATCGGGCATAAATTTCTGCCCGCCGAAGCCCGGCTCAACAGTCATCACGAGCACCATATCCAAGCATGGCAAGTACTTTTCAATGCTTTTTATATCTGTCCCCGGTTTTACAGATAGACCCGCTTTTTTAAAACAGCCGTGAATAAGGTCGATAACCAAGCCTATATTTTCCGTGCTTTCTGCGTGAAACGTAATTATATCGGCGCCCGACTGTGCAAAACGCTCTACATACCGCTCCGGCTCCGTTATCATTAGATGAACGTCAAACACACAGCCAAACCGCGGTCGCAGACTCTCGATAACGGGAAAACCTATGGATATATTGGGAACAAACACGCCGTCCATAACGTCTATATGCAGGTACTTCGCGCCGTTTGAAACGGCAGCGTCACAGTCGGCATAAAGATTTCCGAAATCAGCTGCCAAAACAGACGGTGAAAGATAGTTCAAATTAATTCCCTCCGCTTTTATCAAAATTAAAAAGGACGGTCGTTTCAAGACCGTCCGATAAATTTAATCGGTCAATTCGTTTTCAATAAGATTGATAAGCGATGAAACCGCGGCCTCTTCATCCACACCGTCAGCGATAATTTTAATCTCCGTACCTTTGATGATTCCGAGGGACAAAATGCCCAGCAGGCTCTTAGCATTGATTCGCCTGTCGCCCTTTTCAACCCAAATAGAGCTTTTAAACTCATTGGACTTTTGAATAAAAAACGTAGCGGGTCTTGCATGAAGGCCCACACTGTTTGTTACAGTTACCTCTTTGGAGTACATAGGTAATCCTCCTAAAACATAATATAATTACAAAATTACAATTGAAATTGACTTAATATTACCCGATTGCGGGACGCAAGTCAATAGAAACAATCAACTTTTGGATAGTTTGACATAATCACGCCTAAATCAAACCTTTTTTTCAACACTTAAAACAACAACACCGCCGTAAAAATACTTACTGGTTACCGTCACCGAATTATTCGGATACAGCGCAAACGTACCCTGTGCAAAAATACCCTTTTCCGTCGAAGTCCCGGTACCCTCAACCGTCAAGAAGTAATCATATGCGGTTTGGCTCTCATAGTCAAAATATGTTCCGTCCTCCAGCTTTTCCTTTGTAACCATCGGTTTGCGCTCTACTTCGGTGACAGTGCCGATAAATTCGCCGGTCTTACCGTATATTACAGAACCGACCTCAAAAGGAAATTTTTCGGTTTTTTCAACATTATACGCCTTAAGCTTTGCGACATATTCGGTGTTGGATTTTGTCTCAATCGGCAACTTGACCTGTCCGAATCTGCCCGCAACAAAAATACCGACAAGAAAAACTATCACTGCCACAATAATAATATCAAGCAGGCTGATTTTGCCAAAAAGCTTTCCGTTTTTATCTATCACCTTCATAGCTTACACCTCTTCCATATTCACGATAACGCCCTGAGCGCAAAGGCTTGGCATATTACAGGTCATAACTTTGCCAAGACCCAGCGGAACGCCGTTCACCTCAGTCGCCCGCTCGGACACGACAGCCTTAGCCTCAACCACAACCGACACGGTGGAACGGTCCTTGTATTCCGTCTGCACAGCCTCTCCCGTTATTTCACTGAAGCTGTAAT
>CABULU010000062.1 GCA_902492505.1 uncultured Eubacteriales bacterium | reverse complement strand
GGTATTGGCAGGCGTTGTCACCGCACCGTAATCGACAGTGCGAAACCGCATACCGTCCGTTTCAATAATTCCGTACCCGACAGTTGCATATCCGGGGTCAATTCCTAAAATTATCATATTTTACCGCCTGATGTAATCTGAATATGTATTATATCATAAACAATTTAATAAATAAATAGTTTTCGGTAATTTTTTGACTTGTTGACAGACAGCATAATTACCGAAAACTATTTAAGTAAAATTTTACTGTGAGGAGATACATAAATGACAGAAGAAATAAAACGGATTGCAAAAGAAGCCGGCAAGCTGATACTCGAAGCCGGCGAAAAAAACCGACTCATCACATGCAAAAGCGGCAAGGGAAATTTTGTGACGCAATTTGATATCGAAATTCAAAATTATATTAAAAACAAACTCTCACGACTTATTCCTCAGGCTGAATTCATGGGAGAGGAAGCGGGAGCAGACGTTTATAATGAAAGTGAATATGTATTTATCGTCGATCCGATTGACGGAACCACAAACTTCATCCGCGATTACAGACACAGCTGTGTATCTATCGGACTTTTAAAAAACGAAAAGCCCTATATAGGAGTAGTGTATAATCCGTATCTTGATGAATTATTTGAAGCCAAGCTCGACCATGGCGCACTATTAAACGGCAAGACTATTCACGTGTCAGACGTCGGACTGGATAACTCGCTTGTTTCCTTCGGTACCGCACCTTACTATTCCGATGTCAGAAAAAGAACATTTGAAATTGCAATAAAAGTGTTTGATCGAGCGGCTGACCTTCGCCGGTGCGGTTCGGCAGCTCTTGACATATGCTATGTCGCGGCAGGCAGAACAGACCTGTATTTTGAGTTGTGCATATCCCCGTGGGACTTTGCAGCCTCCTCACTTATCCTCACAGAAGCCGGCGGCGTTATAAAAACTAATGGCGGACATGAAATTGATTTTAAAAATAAATGTGCCGTAGCCGCTGCAAATCCTAAAGCATTTGATGAATTTAAAGAACTTGTTGATTTCTGATAAAAATTATCTCTTTAAAGCCTCTTGTATATTAAGCGGGGAGGATTTACAGCTATGAAAAAAAACGAAGCCACTGCGCGATTCAACAGGCTTTATGACCTGACATATGACAATGCCCTGGCATATGCCGTTGAATCGACAGGTAATCACGAAACAGCAGAGGATATACTTGCTGACACATATTCGGCACTTTACCGCCGGCTGCTGAACAGCAAAGAATTCGATATAGAAAATATCCGAAATTACTTTTTTACATGCCTTAAAAACTCGGTAAAAAAATATTACGTAAAGAAATCAGACGGCGAACTTTTATATGAAGATATAGCATTTGCAAACGACAGCGATTATCAGACATTTATAGATTTGCTTTTGAATACTGAAATAAACATTACCGAAAAACAGGCAGCAGACAGTCTGCTGATTAAAAAAATCAATAAGTATATAGCTCAAAAAGGTGAAATTCAGTCAAAGGCTTTTATACTTCGGTTTTACTATGGCTATCCGCTTGAAAAAATTTCAGAACTGTTAAATTTGCCCTGCACGACTCTGAATAACTATATTTACAGACTGCTCGATGAAATCAGAAAAAATTTTTTGGACGAGTATATTGCAAAGTGAGGTTTTAAAATGAAATTTTTACACTTGCTGGACATCGCAAAAAAGGACTCCATGCCCGATAAGGAAAGGATACGTCAAAGAGCGCTTAAAGCCGGAAGAAGCGGCGCGCTTCGGGTGCTGTCGGCAATAACGGCGGCGGTTTTAATGCTGGGGCTTTTGTCAGGCGGAATTTATTTCGGTATAATGACCATGCCGACAGCGTCTGCCAGTGACCTGCCCGAAGAGCTTAAAGGAATAAGTCCTATCAGTGCTGTCAGCGCAACAAATATGAGCGGAAATGAGATAACAGCTGACACACAGTTGAAGGTTGTCACGTCGAGCGCAATGAGCGTAAATGAATTTAAAGATGCCTTTGCCATATCTCCAAGCGAACATTACAATGTAAAAAAGAACACGGGAAACACATTTACCGTATCTTTTGAGCAAGGACTTGCAGCAAACACCCTTTACACCGTAAGTTCCATATCGGACGGCAAAACAATTTACAGCTGGGCTTTCCAAACCGACAACACCTTCGGTATCGTATCCCGCCTGCCGTCTTCCGACATTCTAAACGAAGGAGATATAATAGCTCTCGATTTTACACACTCAAACGTAGAAAACTTCGAAAATTGCTTTTCTATCTATCCTGCAATACCCGGTACGTTTGAACATTACGGCAGGCGCTGGGTATTTGTCCCCTCCGCAGAGTTTGAACCCAATACAATGTATACCGTTACCATAAATAAAAATATAAGCGGAGGAGACAGAGAGACGCTCTTACAGGATTACAAATTTTCCTTTACGGTACAAGATCCCGATTCCTATATTTTTGTAAGTTACACGTCCGACGAACCAGCAGACTGTTTTCTGCCGAATCAAACACCTGCGGCATGTATAGAGTATGCAAACTTCAAACTCGAAAAACCACAGGTCACGGTTTACAGAGTGCCGACTGCAGAGCAATATACGAATATTCATAAAAACTATATTGGCTTTAACAGCGTTTCATCTGCCATAGACGATAAGCTGAAAGCATACGACAAGGTTATAGACTTTACAGGAGATTTTATCCAAAGCAATGACAGTGAAGCGTTAAATCGAGCATTTTTGCAATATCCGCAAAGCTTTGATGAAGGATATTATATTTCCGAAATAAAGAGCGGTGATTGCACTCTGTATCATATTTTTCAAATAACAGAGCTTGCCGTATATTCGGTAACTTCAAACGGCGATTATACAGTTTGGGTAAACAGCACCTCAACCTCGAAATGTGTTGAAAACGCATCGGTATCAATAGAGGGATTTGAAACGAAAAAAACAGATAAAAACGGTGTCGCCGTTTTTAAAGGCAAGACATCTGAAAGTAATACGGACATCTTAGGCAGCAGCGAAAATATAATATTATCCGTAAAGGCGGAAAACTCAACTGAATATATCTCTGCAATAAGACCTACAAGTAAAACCCGTGAAAGCGATGCGGCTGTCAACTATTACAGCTATATATATACCGACAGTGAGCTGTACCGTCCCGGCGATAAAGTTAAAGTCTGGGGTTTTGTCATCCCGCGTACAGACGTGGCAGAAAAGCTGCAAGCTGTTCAGATTTACACAAAATGGGATGATAAATACACCGATATACAGTTAAACGAAAACGGTAGCTTTACCGCAACTTTTGAACTGACAGACACCTGTCCCGACGAATACTCAGAAATTGCAGTCAATAATAAAAATATAAGACTGTCAAGCGCCGGAATATATATATCCGACTATACGCTTCCTGCCTATACGCTTGATATAAGCAGCGATAAAAACGCTTATTTTGCCGGTGAAGAAATTAAATACAGTGTACATGCTTCCATGTTTGACAACACGCCTGCGGCAAACGTAACCCTTCAGGCAGAGATAAACGGAGACAGCTATGAGATCATAACCGATAAAAACGGTAACGCAGAATTCACACAGACGGCACAGTATGTAAATTACAGTCAATCAGGTGAAAATAATGTTCCAAGTATACTTTCGGCAGTATTTACAGTAATACAGCCTGACGGAATTTCTGAAAATTATTATCACTCCGTCTCCGTATTCGAATCAGACATCACAGCTCAGTTTGAAAAGCAGAACGAAAGTATTGTTATAAACTTGTACTCCATAACGCTTGACAGGCTGAATGAAAAGGACATGACGGGTCTGGGACGCGAGCTCTATATGGAAACCGCCGACGCGCAGACCTATATAAATAAATCACATGACACAACGCTGAGTGCGGAACTCCATAAGGTTGAATACAGCAAAAGTATTGCCAACTCGATTTATAATCCGGTCACCATGCAGGTTGAGCATTCGTATACCTATGAGCCTAACGATACGGTTGTTAAAAATGATACTCTAAACACACAGTCGGGAGAGGCGTCAATAGAATTTCCATTATCCTCGGAAAATACTCATTATTATCTTCTCATTTATGCAAGCGGCATCGAAAAAGCGGATTTGTGCGCACGCTATGACATTTATGAAAATAATATTGACAGCACATTTTCATACACTCTTACTACAGACAGGGATAAGTATTCAGCAGGAGATAAAATATCCCTTAAGCTTAAGGACACAAAAACGGGAACCGAAGCAAACAGCGGAACACTTCTTCTCAGCGGAATAAATGCCGATATTATAACTAATGAAATTTACAGTATTCCTACGGAAATCAGCCTAAACTTTGACAAGCTGTTTATGCCGAGTTTTTGTATATCTGGCGCATATTTTGACGGTGACAGCGTTCAGCTGGTCCAAAAGCTGTGGATAACATCAGAAAAATCCGAGCTTGATATAGAAATTACAACAGACAAGGCAAAATATAAGCCCGGAGAAAATGTAAGTCTTAATATAGCGGTAAAAGATGAAAAAGGAAAACCACAAAAAGCAGATGTTAATATCAGCGTTATAGACAGCGCACTCCGTGAGCTTTTTCTTAACGAGCATGATATTTACTCAGATGTCTATAAACCGCGACTTTATTTGAGTGATATCAACAGAAAAGTATCAACCTATCTTCCCGAATATCAGCTTGATATTCCGGGAGGAGAAGGCGGAGGAAACGGCGAATATACAAGATCGGATTTTGAGCTTTCACCCTATTTTGAAACTATAACAACGGACGATGCCGGAAAAGCATCCGTTTCATTCAAACTGCCGGACAGCATAACAAGCTGGTCAGTTACTATTCAGGCGTTTACAAATGATGCAAGCGTAGGTCAGGCGCAGACAGAAGTAGTTTCAACAAAGGATTTTTATTTGTCAGTCAACGCCGGAAAAATCAAAACCTCTGATGATGCCGTATTTCCAATAAAATTCACGGCTCCGAAAACCGATACGAAAGACACAAGTCAATGCAGCTATACAGCGCAGCTTTCAAAAAGCAGCTCCGTCATCGACACAAAATCAGGAGTTGCCGAAATAAATTCCGTTATATCCGAAAATTTGGGTAAGCTTGCCGCAGGGACGTACACACTTAAAATCGAAGCACAATACGGAGAGTACAGCGACTCGCTAAGCGTTGATTTTACTGTAAAAGACAGCTTTACCGATAAACCTGTTACAAGCCGTCAGAGCATCGGCAGTAAAACAAAATTAGATACAAAATTTAATTCGGATATCACTGTAAGTATATACGACGAAAATTACGATTTTTATTTTACGGTGTTGGATACACTGCTTAATGTCAGAGAGGACAGACTTGAACAGGTCATAGGCAAAGCGACGGCGCGCGCTTATGCCACAGGACTTAAAAACGGACAGTTGTTGACAAGTGACATGTCCGCCCTGAAAAAATATCAGTCCGATGATAAGCTTTCTCTGTTTCAAAACAGCGAATATATGACACCTGAAGCATCGGCAAAAATCACAGCGGTGGCAGCAAATGCACTGAATACGGAAATTCAAAAAGCATATTATTATGATATTCTTCAAAGCACACCGACAGTTAATAATGCACTGTATTCATACTGGGCGCTTGCGGTGCTCGGAGAGCCTGTTCTTAACGACCTTAAAGTCTATTCCGATAAAATTGATACGCTGACAGACGAAGAGACTATCTGTCTTGCACTTGCATTTGCCTATGCCGGCGATTACAAAAGTGCTCGCGCCTTATATGACGCAAAAATTTCAGCAATGATTAAAACTGCAAACGGAATTTCTAATTTAAACGCAAATACGGCTTATGATACGGAAAATATGACGGGTCTTGCAGCAATACTTTCCGTAAAAATAAGCGCTCCCGAAGCAAAATCCCTAACAAAATATATTCTCGGCTGCGATAATCTGACAGGTTCTAAAAATATTATTCTTACTGCATTTCTTCAAGGCTATATCCCATATCTCAAAGGTGAAAACAGCGTAGAAATAACGTATGCCGACGGAAAAAGCGAAAAGATAACATATGCAAAGACAGGCAGTGCAGTCATAAAAATTCCATGTGAGGATATTGACAAAACAAGCTTTACCTCAGTAAGCGGTACAAGTGTTTTAACTGCATTCGGAAATGCGTCAGTTAGCTCTGTCTCAGAACAATATAACGATATATCCG
>CABULU010000061.1 GCA_902492505.1 uncultured Eubacteriales bacterium | reverse complement strand
TAAATTCATCCGACGTCACTTTTCTTTGTCTTCCTGACGACGCTGCGCGCGAGGCGGTTGATATGGCGGAAAACGGAGGCGCGGTTATAATCGACACTTCCACCGCTCACCGCACCGACCCGCGGTTTGCCTACGGTTTTGCGGAGCTTGGCGCCGACTTTTTTGAAAGAATAAAAAATTCAAAGCGTATCTCTGTTCCGGGCTGTCATGCAAGCGGTTTTATAGCCCTTGTTTATCCGCTGATAAAGTCGGGGGCGTTAAGTCCCCAAAGCTTACTGACCTGTACCTCTCTAACCGGATTTTCGGGCGGCGGCAAAAAAATGATTGCGGACTATCGTGCGCAGGACAGAAGCGCGCTTTTGTACTCGCCCAGGCAGTACGGTCTTTCTCAGTCGCATAAGCATTTAAAGGAGATGACTGCGGTAACAGGGATTGAGACCGCGCCGGCGTTTTTGCCGATTGTAGCGGATTTTTACAGCGGCATGGAGGTTACCGTACCGCTTTTTGCATCACAGATTAAAGCAAATGCAAAGGATATAGCAGAAATATATAAGAATACATATACAGGTCCTATTGTTAAATTTGAAGAAAAAATAGACGAGGACGGGTTTATTGCTTCAAACGCACTTTCGGGAAAGGATACAATGCAGGTAAGCGTAGCAGGTAACGACGAGCGCATACTGCTTATAGCGCGCTATGACAATCTCGGCAAAGGTGCGTCAGGTGCCGCCGTCGAATGCTTCAATATAGCCACGGGCGCCGATTTGACAGAAGGACTTGTTATTTAAGGAGCAGATTATGAAAATAATTAACGGCGGCGTTTGCGCCGCAAAGGGATTTAAGGCGAGCGGGATACACTGCGGGATACGCAGAAACCGGCAAAAACGTGACTTGTCACTGATTGTAAGCGAGGTTCCCGCATCGGCCGCCGCGGTTTATACGACAAACCTTGTAAAGGGCGCGCCGCTTACCGTTACCAAAAACAATATCTCAAACGGGATTGCTCAGGCTGTCATCTGCAACAGCGGAAATGCGAACACGTGCAATGCAGACGGCATTGAAGTTGCCGAAAAAATGTGCAATCTTGTGCAAAAATACACAGGAATTCCGGCAAATGACGTTGTTGTGGCGTCAACGGGCGTCATCGGTCAGCCGCTTGATATCACACCGATAGCAAACGGAATGAACGAGCTTGTTTTAGGGCTTGGAGATAACAGCGAACATGCGGCAGAGGGGATAATGACTACCGATACCGTTAAAAAGGAAATTGCCGTAGAGTTTGAGCTTGGCGGCAGGACTTGCCGCATCGGCGGAATTGCAAAGGGCTCCGGCATGATTCACCCGAATATGGCGACAATGCTGGTGTTTATCACCTCCGATGTGAAAATTGCTCCGAAGATGCTGCAAAAGGCGCTGTCATCGGACATAGCGGATACATTTAACATGATAAGTATAGACGGCGATACGTCTACAAACGATATGGTCGCGGTGCTTGCAAACGGAACGGCGGGCAACGCGGAGATTGCCGATGAAGGCGCGGACTTTAAAATGTTTATGAAGGCGCTCAATACTGTAAACGTATATCTCAGCCGTATGATTGCAGGCGACGGAGAGGGCGCTACCAAGCTTTTGGAGTGTAAGGTGTCGGGCGCGCCCGATACGAAAACAGCTAAAACCGTTGCCAAAAGCGTTATTTGTTCGAGCCTTACTAAGGCGGCGATGTTCGGCGCGGACGCAAACTGGGGCAGGGTGCTTTGCGCAATAGGTTACAGCGGCGCGCAGGTTGACGTCGGCAAAATATCCTGCGCGTTCAGTTCCAATTCAGGCTGCATCACCGTGTGTGAAAACGGCGCGGGTGTGGAGTTTTCGGAGGAGCTTGCAAAAAAAATACTGCTTGAAAAGGAAATTGAAATTCTGATAGATCTTCATGACGGCGGTTTTTGCGCGACGGCGTGGGGCTGTGATTTGACATATGACTATGTTAAAATAAACGGTGATTACAGAACATAAGGAGATAATTGCAATATGGCTCTTAATATAACAAATGCGCAGCGTGCGGAGATACTGACGCAGGCGCTGCCGCATATAAGAAAGTATTACGGTGAGATAATCGTTGTAAAGTACGGCGGCAACGCAATGATAAACTCCGAACTCAAGCAGCAGGTGATGGAGGACATTGTTTTGATGTCGCTTATCGGGGTTAAGGTTGTGCTTGTGCACGGCGGAGGTCCTGAAATTACCCAGATGCTTGAAAGAGTGGGTAAAAAAAGCGAGTTTGTTGACGGTTTGCGCGTCACCGACAGTGAGACGGCGGATATCGTTCAGATGGTGCTTGCAGGTAAAATCAATAAAAGCCTTGTAAATTACCTTGAGATAAAGGGCGGGCGCGCGATAGGCCTTTCGGGCATGGACGGACATATGATAACCGCTGAGAAGAAGGACGAGCGGCTGGGCTATGTCGGAAGAATAACCGCCGTGGACGCAACGCCTGTTATCGACCTTCTTGAAAAGGGCTATATCCCGGTTATTTCAACAGTCGGCTGCGACAACGAGGGCGGCGTATATAACATAAACGCAGATACCGCCGCTGCTAAAATTGCCGCCGCGATAAAGGCAAAGCGTCTGATTTCCATGACTGACATTGCCGGTATACTCCGCGATAAGGACGACCCCGACTCGCTTATTTCGGAAATGGATATAAGCGATGCGCGCCGTCTTATGCAGCAGGGTGTTATTTCCGGCGGAATGATACCGAAGGTTGAGTGCTGCATAGATGCTTTGGAAAACGGCGTAGAGCGTGTTATTATACTCGACGGCAGAATCCCTCACGCTATTCTGATTGAAACGCTTACATACGAGGGTGCGGGAACAATGGTGTCAAAGGAGAAGGACCATGAGCGTTAAAGAAGACGATAAAAAATATATAGCCAACACGTATGCCCGCTTCCCGCTTGAGATAGTTCGCGCAAGCGGCTCTTTGGCTTATGATGAAAACGGTAAGGAATATATAGATTTGGGCAGCGGAATAGCCGTAAATATATTCGGATTTTCGGACAGGGAGTGGGTTGCGGCTGTTACAAATCAGTTAAATGCGTTTCAGCATACCTCAAACCTGTATTATTCCGCGCCATGCGTCGAGCTTGCAAAAAAACTGTGTATGCGCACCGGCATGAGCCGCGTGTTTTTTTCAAATTCGGGCGCCGAGGCAAACGAATGCGCGATAAAGGCGGCGCGTAAGTATGCAGAGCTTAGCGGCAGAAAAAACGCAAAGATAATAACTCTTGAAAACAGCTTTCACGGCAGAACGCTTGCAACACTTGCCGCCACCGGTCAGGACGGTTTTCACCGTGATTTTCTTCCGCTGACAGACGGATTTTTGTACGCAAGAGCAAACGATTTGGAATCGGTATACGCTCTTGCCGACAGCAACGATATCGCCGCTGTAATGTTTGAGTGCGTGCAGGGCGAGGGCGGGGTTTTGCCGCTTGAGCGGGAGTTTGTAACGGGTCTTGAAAAGTTTGCGCGTGAAAGGGATATTTTGCTTATTACAGACGAGGTGCAGACGGGAAACGGCAGAACGGGCAAGCTCTATTCCTATATGAATTTCGGTATAACGCCCGATATAGTAACCACCGCCAAAGGTCTGGGCGGCGGACTGCCGATAGGCGCGACAATGCTGGGCGGGCGCGTAAAGGATGTTTTAGGCGCCGGTATGCACGGCTCTACATTCGGCGGAAACCCCGTTTGCTGTGCGGGCGCTGCCTGCGTTTTGGACAGAATAGACGACGGGCTTTTAAGTGACGTTATACGCAAGTCGAAGCTCATAACTGACGCACTTTCAGGCGCAAAGGGGATAAAAAGCGTCAGCGGCATGGGACTTATGCTCGGCATAGAAACCGAGCGTGACGCCGGGCGGATAATTGCCGAATGTATGGAAAATGGCGTGCTTGTAATAAAAGCTAAAAATAAGCTGCGTCTGCTGCCCGCGCTCAATATTCCCGATGAGCTTTTGCTGAAAGCGCTTGAAATAATCAAAACCGCATGTGCAAAACAGGAGTGAACAGCTATGAATCTTAAAAACCGTGATTTTTTAAAGCTTTTGGATTTCGCCGCGCAGGAAATTGAATATCTGTTAGAGCTTGCCGCAGACTTCAAGCAAAAGAAAAAAGACGGCGTGCCGCATAAAATTTTAGAGGGTAAAAACATAGCCCTTATATTTGAAAAAACCAGCACCCGCACCCGCTGCAGTTTTGAGACGGCGGCGCATGACCTCGGAATGGGCGTTACGTATCTTGACCCGTCCGGCTCGCAGATAGGCAAAAAAGAGAGCATTGCCGACACCGCCCGCGTGCTGTCTGGTATTTACGACGGGATTGAATACCGCGGCTTCGGACAGGAGATTGTAGAGGAGCTTGCAAAATATGCAGACGTTCCCGTTTGGAACGGACTTACAAATGAATTTCATCCCACCCAGATTCTTGCCGATTTTCTGACCGTAAAGGAGCAGTTCGGTCATATCAAGGGTATAAATTTTGTGTATTTCGGCGACGCGCGCTATAACATGGCAAATTCGCTTATGGTGGGCTGTGCCAAAATGGGCGTAAACTTTACGGTATGCGCGCCCGAAAAGTATTTTCCCGATAAGGAGCTTGTCGGTATTTGTATGGAGCTTGCAAAAGAGTCGGGCGCGGTTCTTCGGTTTGAGACAGACCCTGAAAAGGCTGCAAAGAATGCGCAGGTTCTCTATACCGACGTATGGGTATCCATGGGTGAGAGCTTTGATGTCTGGGAGGAGCGCATAACCGACCTTTTGCCTTACCGCGTAACCGAAAAGCTCATGTCGGCTGCAAATGACGACGCTGTGTTTATGCACTGCCTGCCCGCGTTTCACGATCTGAAAACGGGAATAGGCAAAGAAATCGGTGAGAAATTCGGGCTTGATTGTCTTGAAGTTGAAAACGCGGTGTTTGAAAGTGACAAGTCTATTGTATTCAGAGAAGCGGAAAACAGAATGCACACAATAAAGGCCGTTATGGCGGCGACTATTTAAGCTATGAAGAAAAGATATATTGTACTTGAAAATAATACGGTTTTTGAGGGCGTTGCCTTCGGAGCCGATAGGACCGGCGTGGGCGAGCTTGTTTTTGCCACCGGCATGTGCGGTTACATTGAAACTCTCACCGACCCGAGCTATTACGGGCAGATTGTTATGCAGACTTTTCCGCTTATCGGAAACTACGGTATAATAGAATCTGATTTTGAAGGAGAATGCTGCGTGCGCGGTTATATTGTGCGAGAGTGGTGTGAGATTCCGTCAAATTACCGCGCGCAATATGACCTTGACAGTTTTTTAAAGAAAAAGGGGATACCGGGCGTATGCGGTATTGACACCCGTCAGATTACAAGAATAATACGTGAGTCGGGCGTTATGAATGCTGTCATATGTGATGAGCTGCCCTGCGATTTGAATGAGCTGAAAAGTTATTGCGTAAGTAACGCCGTGAAAAGCGTCACCTGCAAAAAAACATCTGTTTTTCCCGCTTTGGGTATGCCGAGATACAGGGTAGCGCTTATGGATTTCGGCGCAAAACGGAATATTATACGTTCTCTTTGTATGCGCGGCTGTGAGGTCACGGTTTTTCCGGCATATACCTTTGCAAGGGACATTTTGAACGGCGGCTTTGACGGCGTGATGCTCTCCAACGGTCCGGGTGATCCTGCGGAAAATACCGAGATTATAGAGCAGCTTAAAATTCTTATGGGACAAATCCCCATGTTCGGGATATGTCTTGGGCACCAGCTCATGGCTCTTGCGCAGAACGCCGAAACCGAAAAGCTGAAATACGGTCACCGCGGAGTAAATCAGCCGGTGAAGGAAGTAAAGGGGACACGCACGTATATTACAAGCCAAAATCACGGCTATGCGGTGAAGTCCGACACAGTGAAAACGGGAATTCTGAGCTTTGTGAACGCCAATGACGGAACCTGCGAGGGTGTGGATTATCCTAAGCTGCATGCATTTTCCGTGCAGTTTCACCCCGAGGCATGCTCAGGTCCGCACGATACTGCGTTTCTGTTTGATAAATTCTGTGATTTGATGGGAGGAAAAGCCGATGCCGCGCGATAAAAGTATAAAGAAGGTGCTTGTAATCGGTTCGGGGCCTATTGTTATCGGTCAGGCGGCTGAGTTTGACTATGCCGGCGCCCAGGCATGCCGTGTTTTAAAAAGCGAGGGCGTTGACGTCGTGCTTATAAATTCCAACCCCGCAACTATCATGACCGACAATGCTCTTGCGGATGAGATATATCTTGAGCCGCTTACCGCTGCGACCGTCAAGCGCGTTATCGATAAGGAAAAGCCGGACAGTCTGCTTGCGGGACTGGGCGGTCAGACTGCGCTTACCATCGCAATGCAGCTTGATAAGGATGGCTTTCTCAAAAGCCGC
>CABULU010000060.1 GCA_902492505.1 uncultured Eubacteriales bacterium | reverse complement strand
GTTGCTTTTGCAAAAAACGGTGAGCGCCTGGTCGGACAGAATGCCAAAAACCAGGCTATTACCAATCCTGACAGAACGGTTATCTCAATTAAAAGAGATATGGGCTCTGATAAGCGCATAAATATTGATGGCAAAAAGTATTCGCCTGAAGAGATTTCGGCGTTTATTCTTATGAAGCTGAAGACGGACGCCGAGGCATTTTTAGGTGAGAAGGTTACGCAGGCGGTAATTACTGTTCCTGCATATTTCAGCGATTCACAGCGTCAGGCAACAAAGGACGCCGGTAAGATTGCCGGACTTGAGGTTCTGCGTATTATCAACGAGCCTACAGCTGCTGCGCTTGCATACGGCGTTGATAAGGAAAATGAGCAGAAAATCATGATTTACGATCTTGGCGGCGGTACGTTCGATGTCTCTATTCTTGAGATAGGTGACGGAGTTTGTGAGGTTTTGGCTACAAGCGGAAACAATCGTCTGGGTGGCGATGATTTTGACGATAAAATTATAAAATGGATGGCAGATCAGTTTAAAGCGTCTAACGGTATCGATCTTACAAAGGATAGTATGGCGTATCAGAGACTTAAGGAAGCTGCCGAAAAGGCAAAAAAGGATTTGTCCGGCGTCATGAGCACTAATATTAATCTGCCCTTTATCACGGCGGATGCAACAGGTCCTAAGCATCTTGATCTCACCCTTACAAGGGCTGAGTTTAACAAAATGACGGAAGACCTTGTTGAAAAGACAATGGTTCCCGTAAAGCAGGCACTGTCCGATGCCGGGCTTTCGCCTTCTGATATTCACAAAGTGCTTCTTGTAGGCGGTTCTACAAGAATTCCGGCTGTTGTCGAGGCTATAAATAAGTATATGGGCAAAGAGGCTCATAAGGGTCTGAACCCCGATGAGTGCGTTGCAATGGGCGCTGCTATTCAGGGCGGCGTTTTAGGCGGCGATGTCAAGGGCGTTGTGCTTTTGGACGTAACTCCGCTTTCACTCGGTCTTGAAACATTGGGCGGAATATGCACAAAGCTCATTGAAAGAAACACAACTATTCCTACCAAGAAAAGCCAGATTTTCTCCACTGCGGTTGATAATCAGCCGTCTGTTGAGATTCATGTTTTGCAGGGTGAGCGTGAAATGGCTGCGGATAATAAAACTTTGGGTACATTCCGTCTTGACGGGATTGCACCCGCACCCCGCGGAGTACCTCAGATTGAAGTTACGTTTGATATAGATGCAAACGGTATAGTAAACGTAACGGCTAAGGATATGGGTACCGGCAAGCAGCAGAATATTACAATCACGGCGTCTACAAACCTCTCCAAGGAGGATATCGAAAAAGCCGTTAAGGAAGCAGAGAATTATGCCGGTGAAGATGCCAAGAAAAAAGAGGAAATAGAAATACGCAACAATGCCGATCAGCTTGTTTATCAGACGGAAAAGCTTGTAAATGACTCAGGAGATAAGCTTACGGCTGACGATAAGGGCGCGATTAATTCCGAGGTGGAAAAGGTTAAGGAAGCGCTTAAGGGTACTGACAGCGCAGCAATAAAGACGGCGGCAGACGAGCTTCAGAAAAAGCTTTATGAGTTTTCCTCAAAGATTTATGCGCAGTCAAATCCTGAGGCTGCCGCGGGCACCGCTCCCGGCGCGGATACGGCATCCGGCAGTGCTGAAGGTAATGTTTATGATGCGGACTTTACCGATGCAGATGAAAAGAAATAATATAGTTTTATAACCCTGGCTGCCCTGCCGCATTTGCGGCAGGGCATATCACGGTATATCGGGGCGGTTGTTCTGCCGCCTGTATAAAGAGGTCAGACATATATGGCAGAAAAAAGAGATTATTATGAGGTACTGGGGCTTTCAAAGGGCGCAAGTGACGATGAGATAAAACGCGCTTTTAAAAAGATGGCTAAAAAATATCACCCCGACTTAAATCCCGGAAATAAGGAGGCAGAGGCTAAGTTTAAGGAAATAAACGAAGCATATGGGGTTTTGTCCGACGCTGAGAAAAAATCGCGCTATGACCAGTTTGGTCATGCCGGTGTTGATCCGTCATACGGAGGCGGCGGCACAGGTGCCGGCGGATTCGGTGATTTCGGCGGTTTTGGCGGATTCGGCGATATTTTTGAAACGTTTTTCGGCGGCACAATGGGCGGCGGCTCACGCCGTGCCAACGCACCGGCAAAGGGCGAGGATATACACCTGAGACTTAACATAGAATTTAATGACGCGGCCTTTGGCTGCGAAAAAGAAATTCATTATACGCGCCGTTGTACATGTAAATCCTGTAAGGGAACAGGCGCTAAGGGCGGCACTGAACTTGAAATCTGTCCGCAGTGCGCGGGCAGAGGGGTTATTTCTTCTGTACAGCGCACTATTTTGGGCAACGTGCAGTCTCAGCGTCCGTGTCCGTCCTGTTCCGGCACCGGAAAGAGGATAAAGACTCCCTGTCCGGACTGCCACGGCGGTATTGTGACTGAAAGTAAAAATACAAAGGTAAAGATACCTGCCGGCATTGATAACGGTCAGACGCTTACGCTGCGCGAACAGGGAAATTCGGGTCGAAACGGCGGTCCCGCAGGGGATGTTTATATTACAGTGTCTGTTGCGCCGCATAAAATTTTCGACAGGCGCGGAAACGATATCTACTGTGAGATTCCGATATCATTTACCGATGCTGCACTGGGCTGCGAGATGACGGTGCCGACTTTGGACGGAAAGATTAAATATAATGTGCCGGAGGGAACTCAGACCGACAGCACATTCAGATTTAAAGGTAAGGGCGTTCCAAAGCTCGGCAGTAAAAGCCGCGGTGATATGTATGTCACGGTGATTGTGGAAATACCGAAAAATCTTACGGGAAAGCAAAAAGAGCTTTTGAAAAGGTTTGCGGAAACCGTTACGGATAAAAATCTTGAAAAGAAAACATCCTTTTTCCAAAAGCTGAATAATATTTTCAAATAAATAAAAGCGGACGAAAAAACGTCCGCTTTTTGGCGTGTAATAAGACTTATTTTCAAAAAAAGGTTGTAAAATAAGAGAAAAATGGTATAATTACAGTAGATAACCATTTTTACTTTGTTTATAATGCAGTCCGTATATTTTTTGAAAGCGGTTTGTATATTTCAAAGCCTATTTAAATTAAGTGATTTAAGGAGGAACTCAAAGTGTTGGAATTAAAAAACCATAACGGCGAAATAACTATTTCTCAGACAGTGTTTGCCAATATTGTCGGAAATGTAATCAATAACTGTTACGGCGTTGTCGGAATGGCATCGAAAAATACAGCTGAGGGGATTGTCTCACTGCTTAAAAAGGAAAATTATGATAAGGGCGTTAAGGTTACGGCTGAAGGCGATAACCTTATAATTGATGTTCACATTATCGTAAGCTACGGTATAAATCTGCCCGCAATCTCCGGAAGTATTGCAAAAGAGGTAAAGTATATCGTTGAAAAAATGACCGGTTTCAAGGTCAAAAAGGTAAACGTCTATATTGACGCAATGAAGACAAACTAAGGAGACAAAACATTAATGATAACCGGCAATATGTTCAGGGATATGGTTATATCCGCTGCAAATAATATAGAAAATCAGAAAAATTCCATAAATGCACTCAATGTATTTCCCGTTCCGGATGGTGATACCGGAACAAATATGTCGCTCACTATTTCCGCTGCCGCAAAGACAATGCGTACCGTCAATGATAAATCTGTCGGGGACACGGCAAATCTTGTCGCGTCCGCGCTTTTAAAGGGCGCACGCGGTAACAGCGGCGTTATTCTGTCGTTGCTGTTTCGTGGAATTGCAAAGGGGCTTGCAGGTCTGGAAAGCGCAGATTCATCGGCTTTGGCAAGAGCTTTTGCCTCAGGCGTTGCAGCAGCATACGGCGCTGTAATGAAGCCGACAGAGGGAACTATACTTACCGTTGCGCGGGTTGCGGCGGAAAACACGGCGGCCAATCTAAAAAAGGCTGACAGTGCGCGCGATACTTTTGCTTTTTATCTTTCACAGGCAAAGGCGACGCTTGACAAGACTCCCGAAATGCTTCCTGTATTAAAACAGGCGAATGTGGTAGACGCCGGCGGCAAGGGACTTGTCGTTATTTTAGAGGGTATGCTTTTATGTCTTGACGGAAAAGCCGTTCAGGCGAGCGAAGAGGTTCAGGAGGAAGTACCTGCCGATTTTTCCGAGTTCAATATTTTCGAAAGTGAAGAGGATATAGTTTACGCCTATTGCACCGAATATATTGTCAATAAAGAATCCAGTGCACCTAAGAGCGATTCGGGCGAGCTGCGCAAGTATCTTGAGTCAATCGGTGACTGTGTTGTAGTTGTAGACGACGGAGAAATAATAAAAGTTCATGTTCATACAAACCATCCCGGTCGTGCATTTGAAGAGGCGCTTCGCTTTGGTTCGCTAATTAATATGAAAGTTGAAAATATGCGGGAGCAGTTTAAAGAAAAGAAAGCGGAAGCTCCAAAAATTGATAAAAAGTACGGCTTTGTTTCTGTCGCGGCAGGTGATGGCTTGGCAAATCTGTTCAGGGACATGGGCACGGACGTTGTGGTAGAAGGCGGTCAGACGATGAACCCGTCCACAGAAGACATTCTGGCAGCCGTAAACAAGACGACAGCGGAGACGGTATTCGTACTTCCGAACAATAAAAATATTATTATGGCGGCACAGCAGGCAGTTGGTCTTTCGGATAGAAATATAATTGTTATCGGAACTAAAACAATACCGCAGGGTATAACGGCGCTTTTAAATTTTGACGATTCTCTTGAGCCGCAGGAGGCGGCAAACATTATGAGTGAAGCGGTGAGTGCCGTTCATACGGCCCAGGTCACATATGCCGCTCGTGACAGCGAGTTTGACGGTCAGGCTATACGCGAGGGTCAGCTTTTGGGTCTTGTTGAGGGCAAGGTCTCTTTTGTCGAAGATTCGATGGATGCGCTTGTTAAAGAACTCTTTGAAAAAATGCTTGCTGACGGCGGAGAGTTTATAAATGTGTATTACGGTGAAAATGTTACTGAAGCTGATGCTAAGCATATCGGTGAGCTGATTGAGGGCATTGCGCCTGATGCTGAGGTTATTGTTCTTCCCGGCGGTCAGCCTGTTTATCATTATATTTTTTCGGTGGAATAGTTTTGTTAAGGTTCAGTCGCGGTCTACGGCGGCTGAGTAAATAAATATTTATAGAAAGGAGATTTTATTCATGACTGATGGAATTATCGTAACGGTAAGCCGCGAAGCCTATTGCGGCGGCGACGAGTTTGCTAAAATGCTTGCAGATAAGGCGGGCTTTAAATTTTATGACAGAGAGATTATTTCGCTTGCTTCTCAAAAGAGCGGAATACATGAAGAACACTTTGAGTCTGTGGAAAAAAAGCCTACAAACAGTATTCTCTATTCTGTTGTAATGGGCATGTATTCTTCACGCGGTGCGTATGTAAAGCTTGATGACGTGCTGACCGACGATAAAATCTACAAGGTACAGGCGGATATAATCCGTGATATGGCCGCACAGGGTAACTGTGTATTTGTCGGTCGCTGCTCGGACTATATCCTGCGTAATAATGAAAAATGCTTCAATATATTCCTGCGCGGTGATTTAAACGACAGAGTTAAACGGGCGATGGATGAACAGAATACCTCAGAGGCTGAGGCAAAAAAGATAGTGTCTCGGGCGGATAAGAAACGCCGCAGTTATTATAATTATTATACTAACCGGGAATGGGGAAATATCAATAATTATGATATTGCGTTGAATCTTTCTAAAATATCCGAGAAGGATGCAGTTGAGGTTATTTTAAACTATCTTGAAAAAGTCTGATTTAAGCTTTTTAAAATCCGGCGCAAATTTTGTGCGCCGGATTTTTATTTTATCAATAAATTTTAAGCTGAAATTAAATCTGTATTTAATAAATGTTCATTTTTATTGAGTATACTTTTATTGGAAATTATAAAATAAGAATGAAGGTTTTATTATGGTTAAAAGAATAGTTTGTGTTCTGCTGACAGCGTGTGTTGCCGTAACTTATACCGGCTGTTCCGCAAAAACACCGTCAATAGGTATACAGAATACTTCAAGCCTGCAAGACAATACTGCGGTAGATAACACGTCAGGAGAAAATCAAACAGCTAAGCTGGACGCTGATAAAATGTTTTCGGAAAGCGACAGGGATAACGAATATACAGGCGGATATCAAATAACTCTTTCAGACGGTAAAATAGAAAGTAACTGTGATACTCTTCTTGTTTCCGACAGCACTGTAACTATAAAGAGCGCCGGCACCTATATTATAATCGGCAGTCTTTCGGACGGACAGATAACAGTTGATGCGGGTGATACGGATAAGGTACGTCTTGTGCTGAACGGTGTAGAAATAACAAACGATTCTACTGCACCCATTTATGTTCATAAGGCTGATAAAGTTTTTATAACTCT
>CABULU010000059.1 GCA_902492505.1 uncultured Eubacteriales bacterium | reverse complement strand
AACCCGGAGCTGCTTCGGGAGGACAGTGAGCAGCGCCAGCGGACAAATTTGAATTAACTTACTAGAGAATTATCGAGTAGGAGATATTTGGCAATTTAATAGCTTTGCCTACTATGTGCGTGACAAGGCTATTCTTGGAGAGGAGATTTATTCAGGGATTATAAGTTGAAAAACTTGATTTTAAGCGGATGCTACGGAAAGTAGCGTCCGTTTTTTGATTTGTAAACAGGTGTTGGTGGTGCTACTTTTTCATTTTGTGTAAGATGCGAGTGTAAATCAAAATACTGATGGAGGCATTGTTATGAGTAACAAAAAAGAAATCATTATCAAGGCAACTAAACTTAAAAAGAGTTTTATCACAGGTGACACAGAGCAGACAATTTTTGAAAATCTAGACCTTAATATATATAGGGGTGACTTTACTGTGATTATGGGTAGTTCAGGTGCAGGCAAGTCCACACTGATGTACTCCCTTTCGGGAATGGACAGGCCCAGCTCGGGCGAGGTTGTTTGGAACGACAAAACAATTACATCTTTAAGTGATGATAGGCTGGCAATTTTCAGACGAAAGAACTGTGGTTTTGTTTTTCAGCAAATCTATCTTCTTGATAAGATGAGCCTTATGGATAATGTACTTACGGCGAGTGCATTGTCAGGAGCAAGCAAAAAGGACTCAGTGAAATATGCCAAAGAGCTTTTCGAGCTTGTTAATATTCCTGAGATAACACGCAAAAAGTTCCCATCTCAGGTGTCGGGCGGTGAGGCTCAGCGAGCAGGCATTGTAAGGGCAGTTATAAATAAACCCGAGATTCTCTTTGCCGATGAGCCCACAGGTGCACTGAACTCAAATAACTCAACTGCGGTTCTTGATGTTTTTACAAAGCTTCATAATGATGGTCAGAGCATTATATTGGTAACTCATGACAAGAAAACAGCCTTAAGAGGCAACCGTGTGTTATATGTTAAGGACGGCATGATCTACGGTGAGTGTGACCTTGGGGTTTACACAAATGAAAGTAAAGACCGTGAAGCAAAGCTAAACAACTTTTTAACAGAGATGGGATGGTAATATGAAAAAAATAGCAAATCAGATTTTATACAACTTAAAAAAAGAAAAAACCTCCTTTATATCATTCGGCGTTATCATTCTGATAACTGCTCTAATATTAAATTGTGCAGCGGTTTTGCTGTGTCAGGTAGATAGGGCTTATGATACAAAGTTTGAAAAGTTAAGCACCGCAATGCTCAACGCAATTGTTCCTGAGGTCCAGAACAGCAGTGAACTTGAAAAAGCAATTGATGAAATCGAAAAGGTAGAGAAAATCGAAAGCTATACTGCTATTATGACAGAAGCTACTGTCAAGGATTTCAATGGTGCGGATTTTTCAATGAACACAGTGTTTTATAACATTGACGACAAGCGTACTCTTAACAATTATGAACTTGTGAGTGAAAGCAAAAATAATGTTGACGATCCAATCTATATCCCACTTTATGTATCCAACTTTGGTGGATTTGCTTTGAATGACGAAATCGTTTATGCAATTGACGGCAAGTCCCATAGTTTCACTGTGGCAGGTGTGATTGAAGAAATGCAGTACGGCAACTATGGTTCGGGTTTGCTGTGTGCCTATTTACCAAAAGAAGAGTTTGCAGAGCTTGCGGATTCTTATAGTGACAAGGCTGTGGTTGAATATTCAATGAGCGTAAAGAGCGATGCAAGCCTTGATGAAGTGAAAGATGATGTCAGCAAAGCAATTGAGAACAAAGGTGTTATGGCTTTATCAATTCTTGACAGCGAAAGCGTAAAGGGTACACGGACAATGGTTACGGATCTGCTTGTACTTATTTTAACCGCTTTTGCACTAATCATCCTTGCAGTTAGCGTATTCCTCAGTAACTTCAAAGTTAAAAATGCTATTGAGTCCGAAATTACAAATATGAGCGTGCTTAAAGCTCTGGGTTATACAAGTGCTCAGATTGTAGCGAGTATCACACTGCCTTATGCTATTGTTTCGCTATTGTTTGCAATTCTCGGCATTGGTCTGTCTTACACTTTACTTCCTGTGCTTTGCTCAGTGCTTACTGTTCAGTCAGGTTTTTCGTTTGCTGTTAGCTTTGATTTGCTGAGCTTTGTATGTGTGGCTTGTATTCTTTGCGGTGTTGTTTCGTTCTTCACATATATATCCGCACGAAAAATCAAGAAAACTCAGCCTATTGACGGCTTAAGAGGTAATACAAGTTCAAAGCACACAAAGAAAAATTATTTTCCGCTTGAAGAAACCAGAGGCAATACAAAATTCCTGCTTGTCTTAAAGCAGATGATAGCTTCTACAAAACAGAATATAATGCTCTTTCTGGTGTCTTTTGTGCTGACGGTTCTCATAGCATTTTCAGGCACACTGTTCTACAATGTAGTAGTTGAGCCGGATAATTTTATGTCTGCTTTGTCAGACGAAGTAGCAGATGTGATTATTTATCCTAAAAGCGACAGCATGAGTGAGCTTGAGTCAAAACTTGGTAACGATAATCGTGTGCAAAATTCATTGAAATATATGTCTGCAATTGTTAAAATTGAAGAGAAAACAGTGACTGCTTTTGCCTGCGAGGACTTCTCAAAGGTGAGAAATGATGTATGTTATATGGGTGAAAATCCGAAAGATGCAGATGAAATCGCTTTGGGCAGTGCTTTTGAAGAAAATTTTAAAATCGGTGATACAGTCAGCGTGACGGTGGACAGTATCACAAAAAGCTTTCAGGTTACAGGCTTTGTGCAAAGCGTAAATTTACAGGGTGAGCTTTGTGAACTGAGCATAGAAGGATACAACAGTCTCTTTAACCAAAATCAGACTCCATACCTCTATGTGTATCTTGAAAATGCTGAAAATGCCGAAAAGATTACAAAGGAATATAAATCCGATTACTCTGCATTGGTAGCAGACACAGTGAATTCTTACAAGCTTCAAACTGAAGCACAGGATATGTATATGGGTATCACTGTGGTGCTTGTAGTATCAATTTGTGCGGTAACAATTCTCGTTGTGTTATTTATTTTATATATTGTTATCAAGTCTCTGCTTGTAAAAAGAAGACAGGAGTTAGGTATTTACAAAGCAATGGGCTACACAAGTTCACAGCTTATTTTACAGACAACAGGTTCATTTATGCCTGTGTCGATGGTGGCAATTGTGCTTTCAAGCTTTTTGGCAATTTATTATATGCCGGCTATCTATCAATTTATTTTTGAGACTTTGGGTGTCATGAAAAATAACATTGAGATTTCATTTGGCTTTTTAATGCTATTTGCAGTAGCTCAGATTTTAGTAAACATTATGATAAGTATTATTTTGTGTATGCCGATAAGAAAGATTTCAGCATATGTACTCATTAAGGAATAAGGGAGAGACAAAAATGGATTTTGGTGATAAATTAAAGCAGTACAGATTAAAAGAGGGACTTTCTCAGGAACAGCTTGCTGAGAAAATAGGAGTAAGCCGTCAAGCTATAACAAAATGGGAGACCAAGCGAGGTTTCCCTGATGTTGAAAATATGATTATCCTCGCAGAGCTTTTCAAGCTCACTCTCGATGAGCTTGTGCTTGAAGAGGTCAAAAAACAGGAAGAAAAGCCGGTGGTTTTCGAAAGCGAAACAGTTTATGACATCGACACCGGCAAGCATTTTGATATAAACTTGGGCGGTGCAAGGAAAATTACTATCAAAACAGGTGTGGATGAAAAAATCCACATTGTGCTTTCTTCCGAAATACTTGCTGAAATTGGCTCTCTTTTCAAGGTGAAACTTGACGAAAAGCGTAATAAGTTGGATGTTGAACTTGTAAATAAAAAGGGCGTCAGCCGTTTTGAAGCACAGGAAAGCGTGGATATTACTCTTTTACTCCCTGAAAAGTTTACCGAGCATACAGAGGTTTCAGCAAGCGTTAAGGAACTTCTTATTGAGGATTTACGCCTCAGCCGACTTGAGTACGACGGCGACGCAGAAAAGGTTTTTATCCGGGACACAGAGGGAAGTCTGGAGTTTACCGCAAAGACTGACTACGAAATTTTTATTTCAGGTAACTGCACAAAACTTGATATAAACCAGTTCAAAGCGAAAGCGATTGTTCACCTTGAAAATGCAGATAACTACAAACTCTCAAATAACGGCAGAAAATGCAAGCTCATCACCCGCAAAAACGGAGAAATTGTTGAGCTTGAAGAAAACGAAACTGCCGAAAATACAATCAACATATCAGGCATATTCTCCGAGCTGATTGTTGAGGTTGAGAGATAAATTTCAGCTTTACGCATACTATGTACTTCAAATAGCCGCATCCATTATGTGTATGGATACGGCTATTTTTGTGGCATGGGGCGATTATCTCGCCCCTTTATCTCTGCTTCGGTGAGGTTGGTTGGCATTCTGTCTGTCAGCCTTTTCCTGATACCGCTGTAACTTTTCGTGCATTGATTCGGCTTTGGGAGTGGCTTTCTCTCCATAGACTTCCTCCCGCTTGGCACATTCTTTCTCATATGCGTCGTTGGCACGCTGTGCGGTATAGAATGCTGTGTAGAAATCCTGCACCGTTGCAAATCCATGCTGTCTGACGATACCGGATAGTCCGGCTTTGAAGGTTCGGATTTCCTCGGTTTTGGTGGCAATCCTGTTTTCAAGCTCCTTTTTCTTGGTAAGTCTTGCAAGTCCCTTTAAATCAGCCAATTCAATCTCCAGTTTTGTCCGTTCACGCTCTGCTTCAAAGATAAGGTTATTGTGTTTATCAAGAGTAACCTTAATCTTTTGAAGTCTTGAGAAAGTGGCAGCTTCCGGTGGCATAACCGGTCTTGGAGGTATTTGTGGCTTGGGTGGTTCTTGAACCTCTGCCTTTGGAGCAGTTGCAGTAATAGTGTTTTCTGGTGCTTTGGGTTCTGTTATTACTTCCTTAGCCGGAGTTGTAATAACCTCTGCGGTGTCCTCTGCTTTAATAACAGACATGCTTCCGTATTCTTTTTCAAGAGCTTCATGGAACAGCTTGTTTTTTAGTTCCCTTGCGGCGGTCAGTACCTTGGAAATCAGAAGTGCAAGTTTCGCTGTGGCTATTGTGATAATGCCTGTCAGTTTCTCAGGACACTTGCCGAATACATCAATGGATAACCGGATACGCTCCGTAATCCATTTCTGCTTTATCTGCCGTATCTCATCCTCCGGCACTTGGCTGACTAAGGCTCGGTCTACTTCGTGATTCCACTGCATACGCACCTCATTATCTTCTTTTATCTGTTCCGCTTTGGGATTATTCTTACCGATTTTCTTGGTAGCAAGATACAATCCGTTTCTATCGAATACATGGAGCTTGTCTTTATCATCTTCTATCAGAAGATTGATAAGGTCGGTATAGAAGCGTTTTGCCTCGTCCAGATAATGCTCCTGCTTGAACAGCTTGTTCTTGGCGGTAAATAAGGTTCGCTCATAAACTTCGCCCTTCTTGACAATCTTACAGCCTTTGCGGACATTCCCGCTATCATCCAGTATCTCTTTCTTGGTGCGTACATGCTTACCTTGTTCGTTGTAGAACATATTGCGTGTGGCAATCTTTTCTATGGGTTCCGGTAACAGTTCCCTTTCGGAAAAGATGAGATGGATATGATAGTTGGTCTTGCGTTTGTTATGGTGCAGGGCTGATACACATTCCACACCATATTTTTCCTTAAAGCGGTTGGTAAACATCTGTAACAGCTTGTCGGGGTTATATAGGTCGGGGAAGGATTCCGGCAGGGCTATAATCAGTTCCCTTGCCTCGATACATTTCCCTTCCGTACCGCTTTTTTGAAATTCCTGCTGATTAAATCTGGCAAGCTCCGTCCAGTAGTGTCGGTCTGTGGTTTCATAAACCGCATACAGATTTTCCTGCTTGGCGTGATTGGATATATAAGTAATCCTGCCACGGACATTGTGGAGCTTGCTCATCTGAATAAATGAATTTCTTTCGATAGTGCTTCCTCCTCTCGTAAATGTTACTTAGGGAAAGAGGTGGAAGGATTATATAAGTGAGTGGACACTTAGTGTGTCCAAAGGATGTTGCACATCCTCGTACGAACACAATGCCGTGTCCGGCATTATCTCAAATGCGACAGCATTTGTATAAGTCACGCAGGCGTGACTTTGCTCCCTGCAAGGGCGAAATACCCAGAGTACAAATCGGAGATTTGTGCGAAGGGTGTATTTCGCTCTCAAACGCCGAGGGCTTGCAAAAGAATTGCACTAAAAGGTCTGTACCACTCACTTCAAAATAAATTACACGGGAACATATCAATATGTTTCTGCGGCCCTACAAAGTCATTCGGAAATTGAAATCGGCGGCACAATCTTACAACGTGCATCCGATGAAGTTCTGGAAGAAACATACTTTATGACTTCCGTTGGAAACAATGATCGCGGAACACTGATTGTCCCGGATCATCTAGTGGCTGGCCTCGAAAAAGACGTTAACGTGCTTTTGGTACAATACAAGCCGGATGCGGATTCTAATGAAATCCTGCAAAAGATGATCCCTATTGGATTGG
>CABULU010000058.1 GCA_902492505.1 uncultured Eubacteriales bacterium | reverse complement strand
GAGCATGCGGCTGTTAACCGCAGGGTCGTTGGTTCGAGTCCAACAGGGGGAGCCATATCGGAATGGATTTTTCTTCCATTCCGATTTTTTATTATTGTATTTACTGCTTTATCTTTATATTATTTAACATGATATAATATTTGTTATTCAATTAGTTGAATATATTTCGAAAAACAACTCCAAAAATGTTATTTTTATAAAAATAAATATTTATCAAACCCGGTGAAGGCTGGGGACGCAAAGCTAAAGGGTCTTCGTCTTATGACATGGCAGCCAGTTGCAGCAATTATACACACAGTTTATCTGTTTTGTGCCTTATTGTTTTAATCCGTTTACCTGCAAGCTTTACGCCTGCGGTTGTTGACCGCTTTGGAGTCGAACATTCACTTATAGAAATTGAAATTACCGCAAGTACGGGGATCTTGAGCGCTGCTTCGCATGATTATGAATTGAAGTATAACATAAAAAAGCGTGACAGGAAACACATGTTTCCTGTCACGCTTTTTTATTTCAGTTTATTTATTAGATAAGTACAGTTAAGTATTTTTTCACAAATCATGCCTTTGGAAAAATAATAGTGATTTGCAGCTTCAAATCCGAGCGCGGCGTTTTTGTTCATAAGGCGCAGCATTTCATGAGCGCATTCAAGCTCAAGCTTTGCGGCTTTCAGCATAGCGCCGCGGTCGCCCGCGTCTCTTGCGGTATAAAAATGCACCTGCTCAAGGCTGGATTTGTAAAGGCAGTATCCGTTTCGTTTTCCGGCTCGCCTACAAGCTCGCAAAGCCCCTGCTCCCACAGCGTACACAGCCGGCTCAACTGATTTTCAAAGACACCCAGCGGATAGAAAGACCGCCATCTTTCCACATCGTCGTATGCGTAGCAGGTCATGGTTGCGGCATAGCCTGTCGGCTTTTCAAACAGCAGGTTTGACGGTCCTCCGTTCTGCGGCCCTTTGTACAGTACGGATATATCAAACGGAAACTCCTGAAAAGCTTTGGAAAAAATACTGCATGCGCGCGTTATTTTGTCGCTGACCGGCGGAATTTTTACCTGTGAGTAAAAATACTTTGCCGCGTGCATGAGGTTTTCTGACGGGTATCCGCCCAGCGTCCAGCTGAGCATCAGGTGACGGACGCCCTCATCTCTCAGACGCTTTATATGCTTTTCAACAAGCGGGAAAACAGGCAGTGCCGGAACGGTCGAACCCTCCCATGTCGTATTTACCTGCACCTTTGCAGACGTTTCAAGTCCGCATTCGCGTGCGGTTTTCCACTCTGACTTTGCGCGCTCTCCCGGACCGACTATACCCATGGAATAATCGCGCACAGTGCCGCTGTATCCTCCGAATTCAAACGGCATTTCCAGCTCGCTTTGGCTTTGGAAGATAACTCCTGCCGGCAGATGCTTTATAATTTCGTGATTAAATTCATTCCATGCCCAGCTCCAGGCGATGACCTTGATTTTCGGATCAACGCGGTCTGCGCCGCGGCGATAGCATGCGATGACCTCACCAATAACTTCACCGACGCTGCGCTTTTTGCAGCGCGGACAGCTGCAAGTATCGGGTGTTGAATGAGAATAGCAGTTTGTGCGGTTCTCCGAGCGGGTGATAGTAAAAAATCCTCCTATAAGCGGCGCGGCGCGGCAGATGCTTTCCACTGCATTTGTAAGGTAATCCTGAACCTCTTTAGCGGATGTACACATGCAGATTTTGTCCGGGTCTTTTGAATACCCGCGCAGATGCGGATATTTCTCAAAAAATTTCTCCGGCATGGTGCGTGGCTCGTTAAGATATAAAAACAGCTTAATGCCGTATTTGTCCAGTCGCTCTGTGAATTCTTTCAGCCTTTCAAGGCGTTTTTCAAAGCCTGCGGATATACTTTTATCAAGCGGGAACTCGGTCAGCTGGAATAAAACTCCCTGCGTCCATACGGCGTTGATGCCGAGCCTTTTATAGCTTTCAAGCATACTGTCTGAGCAATACTGTTCGCTGTCCACATCAAAAGCCTTCTGATACAGCCCTGAAAATAAATAAATCATGCGTGTATCAAATACTGTGTCGCCTGAAAATTCGATTTCAGGCTGTATGTATTCAAAGTCAAAAGCCTGTTTCCCGCCTATATCGAGCGAGTGCATGGTTTCTGCGATATACTCGGTTGCATTTAACTCATCCTTTGTGAGCTCACGCCAGCGCAGCGGCTTGCAGACAGGCTTATCGCCGAGCTTTACGTCAAGGAAATCCTCTTCGCGCAGTAAAATCGACAGTGAGTTTGAGTCGATTTCCAAAAGTTCTAAGAGCTGCTCATACGGTAGAATGTGCCACATACTGCGAATAATCGTTATGTATCCCTTTTCAAGCCAGATGCGGCTTTGCGCCGCCTGTTCAATACCCATCTGCGCCGCAGTTTTTTTTACGTTTTCTGCATCGGTTTTCAGAATCTGAGCCATTTTTTCAAACGACACAAATTCACATGCACGGAAAATAAACGCCTGAAGGCGTGTGGGAAAATGGGAAAGCGGCACCGGTTGCTTTCCCGCTTTCGGCAGGTTGAACTCCATACTTTCGCACCGTCCTTTGTTACTGATAATTTTGTGACCTTTATCACGGCTAAATTTTATTGCAAAGAATCTTGAAAGTCAATACGTAATGATATATAATTGACAATATGACAAATTATCATAACGATCTTATAAATTATATATCTCAAATGGATAGGCGGCGCCGGCTTGCTCTGCATAGCTGCTGTGCGCCGTGCAGCAGCTATGTGCTTGAATTTTTAAGCGAGTATTTCGATGTGACGGTGTTTTTTTACAATCCGAACATTCATCCGCTTGACGAGTATGAACACCGCCTGTCAGAGCAGCACCGTCTGTGTGAACTTTTAGACATTCCGATAGTAGAGTGCGGGTATGATACGCAGGGCTTTTTTGACGCCGCGCGCGGACTGGAGCGGGAACCCGAAGGAGGGGAACGCTGCAAAAAATGCTTTGAACTGCGCCTTGATAATACAGCTTACCTTGCAAAGGCGGCGGGATTTGAGCTTTTTACGGCTACTCTCACCGTCAGTCCTCACAAGAATGCGTGTATTATAAACGAGGCGGGAGCCGCTGCCGCACGCAGACACGGAATTGAATGGCTGCCCTGTGATTTTAAAAAACGCGGCGGTTACCAGCGTTCAATCGAGCTGTCACGACAATATGGGCTTTACCGGCAGGATTACTGCGGATGTATTTTTTCAAAAAGGGACTGATAATATGTGTAAGCCACAGGCAGAAATACAAAATCAACTTTTTGCGCTTGCCGATGCCCGGTATCGTGACTTTCATTCTCGGCTGTTACCGACTGTAAGCAAAGAAAAAATTATCGGCGTGCGCACGCCGTCTCTTCGCGCGCTTGCCCGTCAGTACAGGGGAACGGATGCTGCGGCGGAGTTTATGTCGGTTCTTCCTCACAGGTTTTATGAGGAGGACAACCTCCATGTCTGCTTTTTGGAACAGCTTTTGGATTATGATGAGCTTATTGTGCAGCTTGAGCGGTTTTTGCCTTATATCGATAATTGGGCAACCTGTGATATGCTGCGTCCGAAAATATTTAAAAAACACACGGAAAAGCTAATCCGTAATATTAAAAAGTGGCTGACTTCCGACAGGATATATACCGTCCGCTTCGGTATGGGCATGCTTATGGCGTTTTATCTGAACGACGCATTTAAGCCGGAATATCCCGAGCTTGTATGCTTGGTGCGTTCTGACGAATATTATATAAAAATGATGACTGCGTGGTATTTTGCAACGGCGCTTTCAAAGCAGTATGACGCCGTATTGCCGTATCT
The DNA here is from genome assembly GCA_902492505.1 of uncultured Eubacteriales bacterium. Taxonomy (GTDB): domain Bacteria; phylum Bacillota; class Clostridia; order Oscillospirales; family QAKW01; genus RGIG9041. Next base: position 2,916 of record CABULU010000058.1, on the reverse strand, counting down.
TGAGCAAAAGCGGCTTGATACTTGGACGCATAACAAGACGATACAAAAAGCGGTTGAGAGCTATCGTATAACGCCTGAGCAAAAGGCATATCTTAAAAAGCTTAAAATAAAATGACAGTAATAAAATATCCGCGAAACGTATAAACAAAAATGCGTTTCGCGGATATCTTTATGATTTATTTCTTTAGTTTTGCTGTTTTGTCGTATGCCGCAGTAACAGCGCTTGCCGCCGCACTGCGAAAAGCGCTTTTTTCAAGGGCAAGAACACCCTCAATTGTAGTTCCGCCCGGAGAGCACACCTCGTCCTTAAGCCTGCCGGGGTGCTTTTGACTGCTAAGCGCAAGCTTTGCAGCTCCGAGAACCGTCTGCTTTGCATACAGCTCCGCCTTTGCCCGCGGCAGACCGCAGCGCACGGCGCCGTCAGCCAGCGCTTCTATAAACATATATACAAATGCGGGACCGCAGCCCGACAGTGCTGCGGCTGCGTCAATCAGCGACTCATCGATTTTGTCAATCAGACCGCATTTTTCCATGAGAGACAAAAACTTATTTTCATCCTTTACACCGTCTGCCGTGCAGTACAGTACAGTTCCTTCACCAACGTCTGCAGGTGTATTCGGCATGATTCTGATAACTCTGTCTGTTTTAAGCTCCCTGCAAAGAAAACTCAAATCAATTCCCGCAGCCATTGAAACCACAGTGCTTCCGTCCGTGATATTTTCACGTATGTCCGCGCAGACCGAAGATATGACATTTGGTTTTACTCCTAAAAATATATATTCACATTGTAAAATCAGTTCTTCTTTTGGCAAGATGGCGGCGCCTGCCTTTTCTGCCGCTGTTTTTGCCTGATTTGTGTTTATATCGTATACCGCAGTATTCATGCCGCCGACCGCTCCGGCGACTGCCCTCAGTAGAGTGCCGCCCATGTTTCCGGCACCGATAAAACCTGCCTTGTATTTCATGCGTTTAACTCCTTATAAATTTTATCTCACATTTCCGTTGCCGACTATTACGTATTTATAGGTTGTTAGCTCGCGCAGACCCATAGGACCTCTGGCATGCAGCTTTTGGGTTGAAATACCCATTTCGCAGCCCAGTCCGAATTCGCCTCCGTCGGTAAATCGTGTGGAAGCATTTACGTATACTGCAGCGCTGTCCGTGTTAGCGATGAAATAATCGGCGGCGTTTTTGTTTTCCGTGACAATCCCGTCGCTGTGACCTGTCGAGTGCGAAAGAATGTGACTTACTGCCTCTTCAAGCGAACCGACCGTTTTTATTGCTAAAATGTAATCAAGAAATTCTGTGTTGAAATCCTTTTCCTGTGCGGCTTTTGCATTTTTGAGAAAGCCCAGAGCCGCTTTGTCCGCGCGAAGCTCGACAGCCGGCAGCCCTGCGTTTTCTCTGTCAGCGGTAAGCGCCTTTTCAAGCATAGGCAGAAACTTTCCGGCTATATCCTTATGCACAACGCATACCTCTGCCGCATTGCATACGGACGGACGGCTGACTTTGGCGTTTACTATTATCCTGAGAGCCTTATCCGTGTCGGCATCCTTGTCAACGTAAATATGGCAGATGCCTGTGCCTGTTTCAATACATGGCACGGTTGCGTTTTCCACACATGCGCGTATAAGTCCTGATCCGCCCCTGGGTATGAGCAAATCTATATACCCTTTGCCGCACATAAGTTCTCTTGCGCTGTCACGTGACGTGTCGTCAATCAGCATAACAAGGTCCCTGCAAAGTCCTGCTCGCTCAAGTCCGTCCTGAAGTGCAAGCGTTATTGCCTTTGCGCTTGCATGTGCCTCTTTCCCGCAGCGCAGTATGCAGACGTTGCCGCTTTTTATTGCAAGCGCCGCCGCGTCTGATGTGACGTTAGGTCTGCTCTCGTAGATTATTGCGATAACACCCATTGGCACAGATACTTTGTTTATCGTAAGTCCGCCGGGACGTGTAATTGTTTCCAGCACCTGACCTGCCGGGTCTGGAAGCTCGGTAACTTTGAGTATTCCGTCTGCCATTGCCGTTATTCTGTCGTGGTTGAGCAGCAGCCTGTCCAGCATTACGTCCGTGATTTTGCCCCGTGCCGCTTCCATATCGGCGCCGTTTGCCTCAAGAATTTTATCAGCTGCCGCCGTGACGGCACTTGCCATTTCCCTGAGCGCGATGTTTTTCTGCTCTGTCGTTGCGGTGCAGAGCCCGCGCGCGGCAGCCTTTGCGCGCTCCATTATCTCCTGTGTTGTCATTTTGTTTTGTCTCCTATAAATCGTGTGCCGACGTTCTTTCCGTCAATGATATCATACAGTACATACGGGTCTTTTCCGTTGGCGATTATCATATCACATCCGTTTTGAACGGAAATTTGAGCGGCTTTCAGTTTCGTGACCATGCCTCCAGTGCCCACTTCGGAGCCGACGCCGCCTGCCAACGCCTCGATTTCGGGCGTGATTTTTTCCACTCTTGAAATAAGTGTGGCGTTTTGCTCCTTATGCGGGTCGGCGGTGAATAATCCGTCAATATCCGACAGCAGTATCAAAAGGTCGGCGTCAATACTCTGCGCTACGATAGCTGCCAGCGTATCGTTGTCGCCTATTACAAGCTCGCTTGTTGCCACGGTATCGTTTTCATTGATTATCGGCAGTGCGCCCAGCTCCAAAAGCCTGAGCATAGTGCTGATGAAATTCTGCCGTCTTTCACTGTCGTTTATATCCTGCGCGGTGAGCAGTATTTGTGCAACTGTATGATTATGCTCGGAAAAGAGCTTATCGTATGTATACATTAGCTCACACTGACCGACTGCTGCCGCCGCCTGCTTGAGTGACAGCTCGTCCGGTCTTTTTCTGAGCGAAAGCTTGCCCATGCCCATTCCGACAGCACCAGACGACACAAGGATAACCTCATACCCTGCGTTTTTAA
>CABULU010000057.1 GCA_902492505.1 uncultured Eubacteriales bacterium | reverse complement strand
AAATTTTTTACCGTCAACAGTAACCCGAGTATCACGGGGAATAGAAAGCATCCTAATCTTTTTATCCTGCTTGTCCACATGAACAATCATCAGCGCATCAGTGTTTTCACCGGCGGCATCCGTACCGATGAGTAAAGCATTGAAAGACTTATCGCCGGCTTTTGTCATATTGGAAATCGCACTGTTTTGCTTAATTCCAGAGTCAAACAGCGGCGCTGATACCATCTCATTTATTTTATATACAACTGTGCCTATTGCAGCTGCTATAAGGATAACCATTATTACAATTATAATCACACGGCGTTTTTTTAATTTTGACATATTAAAACCCTCCAAGGTTATTATGTACGGACATTAATATTTAAACACGACTTATAACTTTTTTACGAAGATCAAAGTAAAAGAAAACACACATTATTACCGACACAAGCTCTGCAATCGGAAACGCCCACCATACCGCGTTTACGCTTCCCGAAAGAGAAAGCAGAAACGCTGCGGGAAGTAAAACAACAATTTGTCTTGCGATTGAAACGAGCATGGAGCGAAAGGCATGTCCGAGCGCCTGAAAAACAGACGACAGAACTATACCTATGCCTGCAAGCATAAAATGCAGGCTGATTATTCTGAGCGCCGGCACACCCATCGACATCAGATTATCGGAGGCATTGAAAATCATAAGTATCTGACGCGGAATAAGCTGCATTATAAGCAATCCCGCAAACATAATACAGACAGCATATATACAGGCACAGCGTATTGTTTTAATAATCCGCTCACGTTTTCCGGCACCGTAGTTATAGCCTATAATGGGTACCATACCGTTATTCAAACCGAAAACCGGCATAAACACAAAGCTTTGCAATTTAAAATATACGCCGAAAACCGTTGCCGCAGTTTCAGTGAACCTTATCAGAATTTTATTCATACCAAACACCATGACAGAGCCTATTGACTGCATGATTATTGACGGCAAAGCGACCGCGTAAATATCGCGCACAGCGCGAAAACTCGGTCTGAACCGGCGCAGATTCACCCGTACCTCACGGTTATAGCGGTGGTGGAAAAACATCGAAAGCAGCATTGAACAAATCTGCCCGGCAACAGTTGCAACCGCAGCGCCCGCAACACCCATTTTAGGCATGCCGAAATACCCGAAAATAAAAATCGGGTCAAAAACAATATTAACAAGAGCGCCGACACCCTGACAGTACATTGTAAACACCGTTTTCCCGGTAGACTGCATAAGCCGTTCATACATTATATTGAAGAAAAGCCCGAACGAAAAACACATACAAATGGAAAGATAAACCGTACCTCCGTCAACAATGGACTGAACATTGGTCTGAATAGCAAAAAACGGACGTACGGCAGTAAGTCCAAGCACCAAAAAAACAAGATAACTGCACGCAGCAAGAAAAAGACCGTTGCCGGCTATTTTATTGGCGCCGTCAAAATCTTTGGCGCCCAGTCTGCGCGAAAGAAGCGCATTGACTCCCACACCCGTGCCGACAGCAACAGCTATCATCAGGCTCTGCGCGGGAAAGGCGAGCGACACTGCCGTCAGCGCATCGTCATTTGTCTTATCAATCCACGAAACAAAAATGCTGTCTACCACATTATAAAGAGCTTGTACCAGCATAGACGCCATCATAGGCGCAGACATGGACAAAAGCAGTTTATTGACAGGCATAACGCCCATTTTATTCTCCTTTGATTTTATATCCGACAAATTATCTCCTCCGGCTAAAAATTTTGTAGAATAAAATTATATCATTTTAATATGGCTATGTCAATTAATATAAAAACACAAAAAATCGTATTGACAAAACGAGAAAAATATCATATACTAAACAGCGCACGGAGAGATGGCTGAGCTGGTCGAAGGCGCACGATTGGAAATCGTGTAGGCGTTGATAGCGTCTCAGGGGTTCGAATCCCCTTCTCTCCGCCAATAAAAAACCTTAGCTTTAAGCTAAGGTTTTTATTTTTCAACTGTATAATACGAATTTACAAGGAGACAATAATAGAAATATTTTTTACCGAAGGTGTTTTTTTGAATTCAGTATGGTACGATAAAACAAAGCTCCCAAGCTTCAACAGACTTAAAAATGACATAAAGACAGACGTTCTCATAATCGGCGGAGGCATCACAGGCATACTCTGTGCGCATTTTCTGCACAATGCGGGTGTGGATTACGTACTCACCGAGGCTGAAACGATATGCGACGGCACAACAAAAAATACAACAGCAAAAATCACATCGCAGCACGGGCTTATTTACGATAATCTGATACGCGAGTTCGGCGAGAAAAAAGCCGCAGATTATCTAAGGGCAAATCAGGCTGCCTTGGAAAAATACCGTGAGCTTTGCAGAAATACAGACTGTGATTTCGAAATTATAAATAACGCTGTTTACTCTGTCAGTGACAAAAACAAAATTTCAAAAGAGCTGTCGGCTCTGAAAGCTTTAGGATTTAATGCGCAGTACGAACAAACCCCTCCTCTGCCGTTCAAGACGGCAGGCGCGGTAGTATTTGAAAATCAGGCTCAGTTCAATCCGCTTAAATTCCTTGCGTCGATTTCACAGAAACTGAATATTTTTGAGCACACCAAGGTCACAAAAATTATCCAAAACACAGCATTCACGGACAACGGCACGGTAAACGCCAAAAAAATAATTGTTGCCACGCACTTCCCGTTTATAAACAGTCACGGCAGCTATTTTTTAAAGATGTACCAGCATCGTTCATACGTTATAGCTTACTCCAATGCATCAAATATCGGCGGTATGTACGTTGATGAAGCAAACGGTGGAATGTCCTTTAGAAATTATGAAAATCTTTTGCTGATAGGCGGCGGCGGTCACCGAACCGGCATGCAGGGCGGCAGTTTTAACGAAATCGAAAGCTTTGCAAAGCTTCATTACCCCGAAGCGCATGAAGAGTACCGCTGGGCAACACAGGACTGGACGGCGCCCCATATATCGGAAATTACTCCGCCTTAACTCCGAATCTATACACCGCAACCGGGTTTAATAAGTGGGGAATGACCTCGTCAATGCTTGCTGCAGAAATTCTTTCTGACCTTATATGCGGCAAGAAAAACCGTTACGCCGATATCTTTTCTCCGTCAAGGTCAATTCTTCGTGTGCAGACGGCAGTAAATTTTGCGCATGCAGTTTCGGGACTTGTCGGCATATCAGAGAAGAGATGCCCTCACATGAGCTGCACTTTAAAAAGAAATAAAGCGGAGCATACATGGGACTGCCCGTGCCACGGCTCAAGATTTGACGAGAGCGGAAAGCTTATTGACAATCCCGCTATGAAAAATTTAAAATAAAAAACGGAAGGCATCCTCCGTTTTTTATTTATTAAATCAGTCAGTGTAGCTCAGCTAAAAAGCGGTGTAGAGAGATATCTGTCACCTGTGTCGGGAAAGAGAACCACTATATTTTTTCCGGCATTTTCCGGACGCTTTGCAAGTCTCACAGCAGCATCAAGCGCGGCTCCCGAGGAAATACCGACAAGCACGCCCTCGAATCTGCCGACAAGCCTGCCCATCTCAAAAGCGCTTTCATTTTCAACGGTAATAATCTCATCATATACGCTAACATCAAGAGTATCGGGAACAAATCCCGCGCCTATTCCCTGAATTTTATGCGCGCCCGCAACACCCTTAGAAAGCACGGCGCTGGACGCCGGTTCGACAGCCACAACCCGTATGCCGGGATTTTTAGATTTAAGATATTTCCCGACCCCGGTTATCGTGCCGCCCGTGCCGACTCCCGCCACAAATATATCCACACTGCCGTCCGTATCCTCATAAATTTCAGGTCCGGTTGTATCAAAGTGAACCTGCGGGTTTGCAGGATTTTCAAACTGTCCGGGAATAAAGCTGTCCGGAATTTCTACTAAAAGCTCCCGCGCCTTTTCTATCGCGCCTTTCATTCCGCGCGCGCCGTCGGTCAGCACAAGCTCGGCACCGTATGCTTTCATTAACTGCCTGCGCTCAACAGACATAGTATCCGGCATAACAATAATTATGCGGTATCCGCGCGCGGCGGCAACAGAGGCAAGACCAATCCCGGTATTTCCACTGGTCGGCTCTATTATAACCGACTGCGGCTTTAGTCTGCCGCTTTTTTCGGCGTCGTCAAGCATTGCCTTTGCTATACGGTCTTTTACCGAGCCCGCAGGATTGAAATATTCAAGCTTAGCATAAATATTTGCTGAAAGCTCAAGCTTTTTTTCTATATTATTAAGCTTTAACATAGGAGTTTTGCCGATCAGCTGATCGGCGGAGATATAAACATTTGACACACTCATCTCTCCTTAAAAGATTTCATTTATTCTTCAGTCTTTTATCTGCCTTAACTGCGGCGCGTGTGCCGACGCTTTGAAATATCTGAACAAGTATTATGAGCAGCACAACAGCGGCAATCATAATCAGATATTTATACCGGTAATAACCGTAATTCATTGCAATTTTTCCGAGACCACCGCCTCCGATTATGCCGCTCATCGCAGAATATCCGAGAATTGTCGTCACGGCAATCGTGGCGTTGGATAAAAGTGAGGGAACACTCTCGGGAATCATAACCTTTACAATTATTTGAAAGGGCGACGCACCCATGCTTTGAGCCATCTCAATTATATTGGGATTAACCTCGCGTATACTGCTTTCGGCAAGCCGCGCTATAAACGGAAAGCCGGCTATTGCAAGCGGCACGACCGACGCGGCAGTTCCGACTACTTTACCGACAATAAGACGCGTCAAAGGAAAAACAAGCACCATAAGTATTAAAAACGGAACCGACCTAAGTAGATTTATTACAACATTTAAGATATGCATAAGCCATGCCGGCAGCGGCAAAACTCCGCCCTTCTCACCGGCAACAAGCATTACACCCAGGGGCAAACCGATAACAATCGCAAAAAAAGAAGCAAGCACAGTTACATATACAGTCTCCCAGACAGCAAGCGGAAACTGCGTGCTTATTACCTGCCATGCCTCGTTTAAGGTCTCGGGGGAGAAAAGCTTATCAATCATTTAACGACACCTCCTGAACTATTATGTCAGGCGTTTTCTGCAAATATTCTATCGCGCCGAGCACTTTTTCATCGCCGCCGGAAATTCCCAAAAGCATAGAACCGTAGGCTTTATCCCCTATACTTTTGGTAGAGGCATAAGCAATGCTTGCCTCAATTCCCCTTTCCACAGCCATTTTTGCAATCAGCGGAGTGCCGGTAGCATTAGCGCCATTGAATACAACGCGGATAAACCGTTCGCCTGCATTTTTAACGACAATAAAATCACCGTCGCTCTCAGGAAAGACAAGCCGCCTTGCCGCCGCCGATTTCGGATGAGCAAATACCTCAGTCACCTCTCCCGTCTCGGCGACCTCTCCGCTGTCAAGTATCGCAACATGCTTGCATACGCTTTCAACGACGCTCATTTGATGGGTAATTATAATAACAGTTATCCCAAATTTTTTATTAATATCCCGTATAAGCTCAAGCACGGAATTTGTCGTTGTCGGGTCAAGCGCGCTTGTCGCCTCATCGCAGAGCAATACTTTTGGATTTGTAGCCAAAGCCCTTGCTATTGCAATGCGCTGCTGCTGACCGCCAGAAAGCTGTGCCGGGTACGCCTTGGCTTTATCTGCAAGCCCAACAGTATCCAACAGCTCATAAGCGCGCCGACGTGCGTCGGCGCGCTTTATTCCCTCAAGCTCAAGCGGAAAACAGATGTTCCCGAGACAATTGCGCTGCATAAGAAGGTTAAAACCCTGAAAAATCATTGTAATATCGCGGCGTTTACGGCGAAGCTCCTTTTGCGATAACGAGCACATATCACACCCGTCAATCCGAACGCTGCCGCTACTCGGTCTTTCAAGCATATTTATGCATCGCACAAGTGTGCTTTTGCCGGCACCGCTCATTCCTATTATGCCGAAAATATCGCCGTCCTCTATTTTAAGAGACACGTTTTTCAGCGCCTCTACCGACCCGTCTGATGCCTGATAGGTCTTTGTAAGATTTTCTATCTCTATCATATCAAAAATTTATTTTTTAATATCGTCAAGACTTGACTGCTTGCCGCCGTAAATTCCCAACGGCTCGACATGCACGGTAGACACCGAAACTACATGCGTTCCGTTTTCACTGTTAAAATCCTCAAGATACGGAAGGTGCTGAAAATAATTAGCGTCACAGTCGCCGCTTTCAACAACATTATTGGGCTGAACATAATCGGTAAACTCAACAATTTTCAGTGTTATGTTCTTTTCGGCAAGGATTTCCTTGGCTACCTCAAGAATTTCGGCGTGAGGCGTCGGAGAAGCCGCGACAGAAACGGTGCTGCCCGCAAGAGATTCATAATTTATGCTTGCGTCAAAGCCGTCCGTCGGATTATCAACAACAGAAACAACCGCACCGCCGTACTTTGCAGAGATAAAATCGGCAACCTTTTTACTTTCAAGGGCGGCTTTAAGCGCCTTTATTATATCCGAATTTTCATTTCCCTCTTTAACCGCCAGAATATTGCCGTATTGCGACGACGAGCCCTCAAGCTCCAGCGCTTCAGTCATGGGATCAAGGTCTGCGGAAATTGCATAGTTTGAGTTGATAACTGCATAGTCCACATCTTTTAAAACATTGGGAAGCTGCGCCGCTTCCACTTCGTTAAACTTTATATTATACGGATTTTCCTCAATATCAAGAACAGTTGCGGTGATGCCGGCTCCGTCCTTGAGCTTTATGTAACCCAAATCCTCTAAAAGAAGAAGCGCTCTTGCCTCGTTTGTAGTATCGTTAGGGACGGCAATTGTAACCCCCGCCTTGTTGCAGGAAGAAAGCGCAAACAGAGATGTAAGTGCCAAAGCGGCTGAAAGTACGACTGATATTATCTTTTTCATGATTATTTACTCCTTTTGTTGTATTAGTTTAATTATACTGAAAAACAAAAGAGCACATTCGTCCGAACCTGAAATTTGCCCGAACAAGCTTTTCAAAATAGTTAATACCTTTTCTCAATGTCTCTACCTACCATACAAGTATATTTATGGGATTATATCACTATAAAATAAGTTTGTCAATAGAATAATAAAAATTTCCTGTGATTACAAAATAGTATGCGGTCACAGGAAATCGTATTATTTAGCCACAATATTGAGAAGCTTGCCCTTTACGTAAATCACCTTTAATATCTGCTTGCCCTCAAGCCACGCGCCTATACGCTCATCGTTCTTTGCCGCATCAACAACAAATGCCTCGTCCGCATCAGCAGGAATCACAAGCTTTCCGCGCACCTTGCCCATAATCTGCACAGCAATCTCAACCTCAGACAGCTTTGTCTTTCCTTCATCGAACTTTGGCCACGGAGCATATGTCATATCACCCTCAAAACCGGCAAACTGCCAGAGCTCCTCGCATATATGCGGAGCAAACGGGCAGAGCAGAGTAATAAACGTCTTAAACTCCGATTTGTTTATTGAGTTTTTATCATAAATTTCATTGAGCAGTGTCATCAATGCCGCAAGCGCCGTATTGAATTTTAGTGCGTCTATATCCTCTGTTACCTTTTTAACCGTAACGTGGAAGGAGCGC
>CABULU010000056.1 GCA_902492505.1 uncultured Eubacteriales bacterium | reverse complement strand
GCCGAGAAATTCGCCCGCCTTACTGTCTATACTATCCCACAGAGGTATGCTTTCATTAATTTTATCTATTCGCATTTTTTCACTTCTTTCCTAAAAACGCCATCGATTTTGTGATTTTTTTATTTACATCTTCTATAATTTCAATTATACTATAATTGCAAAATATGTGCAATAAAAATTTTAATAATTTTTTCCAATTCACATAAATTTAAAACATACCCTTAAAAAGGATAAAATATGATAAAGTTTGATTGTTATCTAAAAAATCATAAGCTTCCGCAAGGCGCGCTGCGCAGCGGAAGCAGCGCTTGGTTCTGTGTAAAGACAGCGTGCGGGCTTAACATCGATCATGTCAATATGATTGTAAGAAAGGATTCATTGACACATACATTTATTTTAAGCAAAAGCGGGAATACAAATACAAATTACGATACCTTTGAGGGCAATATCACATTATTCGGCTCAGGATTTCACCGCTACCGCTTTGAGCTTGTAAAGCCTGACGGAATCATGTACTTTGCCGGCACCAAGGATGGGCACAGCGCCGTTATCGGCGACTGGCTGCCGGAATGGCAAATTTTTGTTTATGACAAGGATTTTGAAACGCCATCAGACAGTGACGGCGCCGTAATGTATCAGATTTTTCCCGACAGATTTTACAAAGCGCCGGATTTTGTCCCGGGGGAGCCAAAAAATGAACGGATAATGCACGAAAACTGGCAGGAAAAACCGTATTGTTACTATGATTACGCCGGCTTTCGCTGCAACGACTATTTCGGCGGGAATCTGCGCGGAATCGAGCAAAAGCTCCCCTATATAAAATCGCTCGGCGTCACGCACATTTATCTAAATCCGATTTTTGAAAGCGCGGAAAATCACCGCTATTCTACCTCCGATTACATGAGCGTAGACCCGTATCTCGGCGACAGCGCTGATTTTATAAGTTTATGCAAAAAGGCTGCCGAGTGTGACATAAAAATAATTTTAGACGGAGTTTTTTCTCATACGGGCGACGACAGCATTTACTTCAATAAGTACGGTCACTATCCGCCAAACGGAGCATATAACAGCAAAAAATCACCATATTACTCATGGTACAGCTTTACCGATTATCCTGACAGCTACGACTGCTGGTGGGGCTTCAAGACGTTGCCGAACGTCAAAGAAACCGAGCAGGGATACACGGAGTTTATAACAGGTAAGAACGGTGTTCTTCGCCACTGGATGAGGCTTGGCGCATCCGGCTGGAGGCTGGACGTTGCAGACGAGCTGCCGGATGAGTTTTTGGATAAGGTTCGAAGTGCTGTCAAAGCTGAAAATCCGCAGGCGCCCATTATAGGGGAGGTATGGGAAAACGCCGTAAAAAAATGCAGCTACGGCGCCCAGAGGCGCTTTCTCTCGGGTGCTCAGTGTGACTCGGTAATGAATTATCCGTTTGCAAACGCTATATGTTCGTTTATGAAAAACGGTGACGCGCAGAAATTTTACGAGTCGGTAATGGAAATCATAAACGATTATCCTGCACCGGCCGTCAAATATCTCATGAATATGCTGTCAACGCACGACACGGCAAGAATTATTAACAGACTGACTCTTGACAGCCTGCCGCCGAGGCAGGAGCAGTCGAAGGCGTGCCTGACGCAGGAGCAGCGTCAAAGGGGAATTGAGCTTTTAAAAAGCGCCGTAATACTGCAATATACACTTCCCGGCATACCGTGTATATTTTACGGTGACGAAGCGGGCCTGGACGGATTTGAAGATCCGTTCTGTCGCGGAACATACCCGTGGGGCAAAGAAGAAAAATCGCTATTGAATTTGCATGAAAAACTTGGTATAATCAGAAGAGAAAACCGTAAGGACTTTTCAAAAGACATCGAATTTATAAAGCATGACGCAGGTGTTGTGCATTATCGCCGCGGCGGGCTTTGCGTAATAGTCAATATGTCCGATAACAATATTTACAGCGACGTATTCAAAAATACGCTTGCCGCAAACAAGCTCGAAAACGGAGTATTAAAGCACGGAGGAGCCGCCGTTTTCAGAGCTGAGGATATTGAGGAGTAAACAATGGAAAAAATACTTTTGATATACAACCCCAACTCCGGCAAAAAAAATATTGCCTCGCATCTTGACAAGATAGTTGATATTTTTGAGTCGGCAGGTAAGCTTATAACGCTTTATCGCATTGACGAAAAAAACCGTATGTCAATGGAAGAAATTATACAAAACGGAAGTTTTGACGGAATTGTCGTCTGCGGCGGAGACGGAAGTGTGAACTCCGTGGCGTCAATGATACTCAAAAACGGAGTAGATATACCGCTGGGCATTATACCAAACGGAACCTGCAACGATTTTTCCCGCTCGCTCGGTATGCCATCGGATATAATCCGCTGCGCGCGGATTATCGCACAGGGAAATGTAACGCGCACCGACATAGGATTTATAAACGGTTCGGAGAGCATTTTTGTAAACGAGCTTGCGGGCGGAGTTTTAGTTGCCGCATCATTTTCAACCGACCAAAATATGAAAAAAATGTTCGGTCCACTGGCTTATTACGTCACGGGCTTGGGAGAGCTTGCAAACGTTAAGCCGTTTGAACTGAAGATAGAGACGGAAGATAAAACATATGTAGAGCAGGCGCTGGTGTTCGTCGTGCTCAACGGCACCGATATGTCAGGCTTTTCCAACGTCATCAAGGAAGCGCTCATGCAGGACGGCGAGATGGATATACTGATATTCAAAAATACAAATCCTCTTGAAATTACCGACACATTATTTAAGTTTGTCACCGGCGGGGATTTTCGTGACAAAAACGTTGTCAGAATAAGAACCGCGCACTGCAAAATAAGCTGCCAGGCAGACATTTCCACGACTGTGGACGGCGAAAGAGGTCCGGGTTTTCCGCTGGAGCTTAACATGAAACAAAAAGCACTCAGTATTTATTACTGATAAAATAAAAAACAGTGTGTGCGATGCACACACTGTTTTGTTATTCGGCTTCATTCAAATAGCGTATTATAACGTCACGGTCGTTAGGCAAAACTCCGTCCATAACAAGCTCAAGCACCATTTCAAGCGTCTGACCGATACGCTGTCCGCTGTAACCCAGGTTTTTAAGGTCTGACCCGTTCAAATCAAGGCTCGCTAATGTATATACCTCATTTTTATCATGAATATCTCGTATAACATCTAAGGTCATATCTATAATTCTGCATCTTTCGGAGTTTTCCAACGAGTTGAATACGGCGCGTCGGAGAATAAGAAGATCATTATAAAAACTATCGCCCAAATGAGACAGAACCCTTTTAATTCCCGATCTGTCCCGCGGCTCAGCCGCAGCACAGTACTGCATAAGCCGCCTGATATAACGGCACGATATCGATTTCAGACGCAGCGAGCGGAGGGTGTTCCCCGTAATGCCGGTTTCCGATGTATCTACCGGCGTTATAGATTTTTTTTGAATATTGACGCAGCGCGAAAGAAAAAGTATCAGCGCCGCAAGCCGCAGGTCGGCATTAGGAGGCAGGCAGGAAAAGGCTTTAACGGCATAGTCCCATGTTCCGGCCGCAACAAGCTTGGGGAAATCACTGTGAATACTGAAAATAATATCACGGTAATTTTTAAGTACACGTGCGGCCCCCGTACCCGACAGAAGCTTTATTAACTCCTCCGTCACCCGCTCTCTTGCTATTTTTTTTAAAAGCGGCGATTTTCTCATCATGGAAAAAGCCGTCACGGATTCAATTTCAAAATTCAGTACAGACGCAAATCTCAGACCCCTGAGAATTCGCAGAGAGTCCTCCTCAAAGCGTATATCCGGGTCGCCGACAGCGCGAATAATCCCGCTTTTCAGGTCGTCAGCACCGTTAAATATGTCAATAATACCCTCACGCGGATTGTACGCCATAGCATTTACCGTAAAATCCCGCCGAGCAAGGTCTCCTCTTATATCCGATACAAAATTCACACTGTCGGGGCGGCGGTTATCGGAATATCTTCCGTCCGTCCTAAAGGTCGTTATTTCATACGCCCGCCCTCCCACAAGCGCCGTTAGTGTGCCGTGGGATATACCCGTTTCAGCATAGCGAATATCATTTTTCTGTAAAACAAGCTTATTTTGCTCGGGAGTTGCCGAAACCGCAAGGTCAATGTCCGACACGGGACGGTTCAGCAGCGCATCACGGACGCAGCCGCCGACCGCATAAACACTAAACCCGCTCTTTTCAAACGCGGATATAAGGCGCATAGCGCCGCTGTCAAGACTGACTACGCTATCCATCACAGCTCGGATTTTGACAAAAATGCTCGGGTCTTTTCACTTTTCGGATCGGAAAATACCTGCTCGGGTGTACCCGTCTCTTCAATCACGCCGTCAGCCATATAAATTATGCGATCGGCAACGTTTTTCGCAAAATCCATTTCATGCGTCACTACAATCATTGTGCGCCCCTGTGTTTTAAGCGATTTAATAGCGCGCAGCACCTCACCCGTAAGCTCAGGGTCAAGTGCGCTTGTAGGCTCGTCAAAGCACAAAATTTGCGGGTTCATTGCAAGCGCGCGCGCAATCGCCACTCGCTGCTGCTGTCCGCCCGACAGTTCGCACGGATATGCCTGCGCCTTTTCAGACAGTCCTACCGTCTGCAAAAGCGTTAGCGCTTCGCTTTCGATTTGCTCGCGTATTTCCTTTTTCTCCGCACCGGACGACACACCCTTTAAACGCATAAGCTCAGGTGCAAGAGTAATATTTTTCAAAACGTTATACTGCGGAAACAGATTAAAGGACTGAAACACCAGTCCGAAATTCAGGCGGTTCTTGCGTATGTCGCCGTCGCTGTAAAGATATTTCTTCTCGGCATTGTATATCTCCGCGCCGTTTACCGTAATGGTGCCGCCGTCGGGCTGCTCAAGAAAATTTATACAGCGCAAAAGGGTTGTCTTACCGCTTCCCGAAGAGCCGATAACAGCAATAACCTCACCCTTTTCCATGTTAAAACTGATGCCGGAAAGCACCTGAGTCTCTCCGAAGCTCTTTGTTATATCTTTAATTTCAAGCAGTGCCATAGTCTAACCTCTGTAATAATCCAGCTTTTTTTCGACAAAGCCGAAAAGTATAGTGAGAAGCCCGTTGAAAAGCAAATAGTAAATACCCGTAAAAAACAGCGGCCAAATAACGCCGGAGCTTTTGATAAAATCCTGCCCCGCCCAAATCAGCTCGTAAACCAAAATAATGCGCGCAAGCGACGTGTCTTTGACAAGCGTTATAACCTCATTGGACATGGGCGCCGTAATCCGCTTTACAACCTGCATGAGTACGACCCTGAAAAATATCTGCGGCTTGGTCATGCCCAAAACCTGACCTGCCTCGTACTGACCGCGCGGTATGCTCTCGATACCGCCGCGGTAAATTTCGGAAAAATAGCAGGCGTAATTTAATATAAAGGCGACAAACACCGCGGCGTTTCTTCCCCAGTCGCCCATGCCCCAAATGTTGCGACCGAAAATCCTGCCGGGACCGTAAAAAATAATAAGCAGCTGAAGCATCAGCGGAGTTCCGCGCACAACCCAAACAAGCGTTTTCACAAACCACTTGAGCGGTTTCCATCGGCTCATTGACCCAAACGCGATAATAAGCCCCAGCGGCAGCGCGCCCAAAAGCGTAACGCAAAATATCTCAAGCGTTTTGAGAAAGCCCTCGCTTAAGGCAATTATAACTGTCTGAAACATCTGTACCCTCAAACTTTCTCAAGGCAGGAGACAAAAATGCCTCCTGCCTTGATGAATTTACCGAAAATTACTGTGCTATTATAGATTCCTGCACACCGTATTTATTTGCAAGCTCCGTCATCGAACCGTCAGCATAGCTGGACTTGAAAAAGTCATTGAGCTTTGCGGCAAGGTCGCTGCCCTTTCTGAAACCGACGCCGTATTCTTCCTCGGTAAGCGGAACGGTGTAGGTTAAGTCATCGTAGTCGGTACCCTCTCCTATCATGGCGCCCGCCATAAGCAGGTCGATAATACTTGCCTGAGACGTTCCCGATGAAACCTCAAGGAGTGTGTCTGCCTGCGTCTCTGCCTCCCTGAAATTAAAGCCGTTTGCCTCTGCAGTTTTTTTCCCGGCAGAACCGGCCTCAACTACAAAATCAAGCTCCTTTACGCTCTCAAGCGTCGTATATTTTTCGGCGTCGGCATTCTTCAATACAACAACCTGTGCATTCTTGCAGTAGGCATTTGAAACCTCCATGCCCGCAAGCACCTCGTCGCCGATAGTCATACCGTTCCAAACACAGTCGATGCCCTTGTCGTTAAGCTCGTTAATCTTATAGTTCCAGTCGATTACCTTAAACTCTGCCTTAACGCCCAGACTCTCAGCAAACGCTTTTGCCATGTCAGCGTCAAAGCCGATCCATTCACCGTTTTCGTCCTTATAGTCCATGGGCGCAAAGTTTGTGATACCCACGACAAGCGTACCCTTGTCCTTAACATATTCGGAATCCGTCTTCGCTGTGTCATCCTTGGCACAGCCGCACATAAGCCCGAGCGCCATAACAAGCACTGCAAGCACCGAAACAATTCTTTTCATCTCATTTTCTCCTATTAATTATTCAAGCTGCACTTTACTGCGCTAATGTGATAATATAATAACATGTCATTTGCAATAATGCAAGTGCTTTTTATAAAAAAGAGCATATTTTTAACACAGCGGCTCCTCACGGCAAAATACGGCATTGTATTTCTGTGAAAAATATGGTACAATAATAAAAAAATACGGAGGTGTTTAAAACGGAAAAGGCAAAGGTATACTTTACAAAAAACATAACGCCGCAAAGCGTTATAGAAATGTACAAGATGCTGAACTGTCGGCTTTCGGGCAAGACAGCTGTCAAGGTACATTCAGGCGAAAAAGGAAATCAGAATTACCTGCGTCCGGAATTTTTAAAGCCTATGATAGAGCACGTGGGCGGAACCGTTGTTGAGTGCAACACCGCATACGACGGTCAGCGCAATACAACCGAAAAACACAAAAAACTGATTTATGCCCACGGCTGGACCAAATATTTTGATGTAGATATCATGGACGCCGAAGGTCCTGATATTACTCTGCATATTCCGGGCGGCAAGGTGCTGAAAGAAAACCTTGTAGGCAAAAACATTAAAAATTATGATTCCATGCTGGTGCTGTCGCACTTCAAGGGTCACCCGGCAGGCGGATACGGCGGCGCCCTCAAGCAGCTGTCTATCGGCTGCGCGTCCAGCAGAGGGAAGTCACTTATTCATTCAGGCGGTTTTACGGACGATCAAAGCATTGTGTGGGATCACATGGCGCCGCAGGATACGTTTTGCGAGGCAATGGCAGACGCGGCGGGCACCGTTGCCGAGCTTTTCAAGGGAAACATCGCATATGTCAGTATGATGTGCAACCTTTCGGTTGACTGCGACTGCTGCGCTGTTGCGGAAGACCCGTGCATGAAGGACATCGGAATATTATCATCGCTTGACCCGGTCGCGCTTGACCGTGCGTGCCTGGATCTGATTTACAGCTCAAACGACCCTGGAAGGAACCATTTTATTGAGCGTGTGGAAACGAGACACGGCGCGCACACCATAGACGCAGCTGCGGCGCTGGGATACGGTACGGATAAGTACGAGCTCATCTGCATTGACTGAAAATATAATCCGGCTGACTTAAAAGTCAGCCGGATTTTTTATACACCTGAACGTAAATCAAAGCTTATAATTGACTTTAAGAATAGGAGGCATAAAACCTGCTCCATACATAGTGAGGAAGCCGATTGAAACAAAGAAAAATCGAGTGTTCATAACTCAAATCCGTTATGAACACTCGAAATGTCTCCGGGGACTAAAAAAGATGCCACGCATTTTTTTGTCTTGAGACTTGAACCCACACAGTTTTTACACTGAAAATATTTTACCATATA
>CABULU010000055.1 GCA_902492505.1 uncultured Eubacteriales bacterium | reverse complement strand
CCCCCGCCTCTGCCGCAATTGCAGCCGCAGTCATGGGATTGTCGCCGGTAATCATAATGGTTTTAATGCCCATTTTTCTAAGGTCGGCAAACTTTTCTTTTACACCCTGTTTGATAATATCTTTAAGGTGGATAACTCCGAGGATTTTATGGTTTTTCGAAACCACAAGGGGAGTGCCGCCATCCTTTGAAATATCCTGTACAATGCGGTCGCATTCCTCTGAATAAACGCCGCCTGCCGCGGTGACATACTCCTGCATTGTCTCTGCCGCACCCTTACGGATTTCGTTGCCGTCAAAATCCACACCGCTCATGCGCGTTTTGGCAGAAAAGGGAATAAAGGTCATTTTTTTATCGGATAATTCTCTGCTTCTTATTCCGTACTTTTCTTTTGCAAGAATTACAACGCTTCTGCCCTCGGGCGTCTCGTCTGCGAGTGAGGAAAGCTGTGCCGCATCGGCAAGCTCCTGTTCGCTGACGCCGTCTACCGGGATAAACGCGTGAGCCTGGCGGTTGCCAAGAGTAATTGTTCCTGTTTTATCCAGCATCAGGATATCGACATCTCCGGCGGCTTCTATTGCCCTGCCGCTCATGGCAAGTACATTTGCCTGATTAAGCCTTGACATGCCGGCTATTCCGATTGCCGACAGCAGAGCGCCGATAGTAGTGGGAGCGAGACATACAAGCAGTGCCAACAGTGTGGTGACTGATGTAGGGTTATCTATCCCCGCCTGCTCGGCGGAAAAAACAGAGTAGGTATAAAGCGACATTGTTACCAGAATAAAGATTATGGAGAGTGAAACAAGAAAAATCTGCAAGGCGATTTCATTTGGAGTCTTTTTTCTTGCTGCACCTTCAACCATAGCAATCATCTTGTCAAGGAAGCTGTCTCCCGCTTCGCTTGTTATTTGAACAACTATCCAGTCTGAGATAACCGTCGTGCCTCCGGTGACGGCGCTTCTGTCGCCGCCCGCCTCACGGATTACAGGAGCCGATTCGCCGGTGATTGCGCTTTCGTCAACAGAAGCTGCACCCTCTATTACCTCGCCGTCGCCGGGGATTTGTTCTCCCGCCTTTACAATAACCAAATCTCCTTTTTTCAGTAAGGCGGATGATACCGGGGTTATGACGTCCTTTTTATCGGGTGAAGGAATTTTGTTTGCCTTTACGTCTTTTTTTGCGGCACGCAGCGAATCTGCCTGTGCTTTACCGCGTCCTTCGGCAATGGCTTCTGCAAAGTTTGCAAAAATACAGGTAAACCATAGTATTACTGAGATTGTAAGTGTATACCCCGCGGAGGCGTCCCGAAAACCGAAAAAGGAGATAATCCACAGCCCGGTTGTCAGTATTGCCGAGATATAGACCAATAGCATCACGGGGTTTTGCACCTGTGTTTTAGGATTTAGTTTAATAAAGGATTCTGTAACCGCTCTGCCGAACATTTTCTTATCGGCAAAAGCATTTTTCGATTTTTTTGCCATAACAGTACCTCCCTATATGATACTTTGGAAAAACTCTGCAATCGGACCGAGCGCCAGCGCAGGGAAGAAGCTCAGAGCACCGACAAGCAAAACTACGAAAATCAGAAGGAACACAAACATTGCGTTTGTTGTTGACAGCGTTCCGGCTGTTTTGGCAATTTTTTTCTTGCCGGCAAGACTTCCTGCAATGGCAAGCGTTCCTATAATAGGAAGAAAACGAACAAACAGCATAACCAGTCCGAGCGATATATTCAGGAAAACAGTGTTGGCGTTAAAGCCGGCAAAAGCCGAACCGTTATTGCCGCCTGCCGATGAGTAGGTATAAAGCAATTCCGAAAAGCCGTGTGCGCCTGCGTTATTCAGACTCTGCTCTATACCGGGAAATACCGCGGCGATTCCGCTTCCCGCCAAAATTGCGATGGGAGTAGCAAGACAAACCAAAGCAGCCCATTTCATTTCATACGGTTCTATCTTTTTACCTAAGAACTCCGGTGTTCTGCCGACCATAAGACCGGCGATAAAAACTGTCAGAATTGCAAATGCAAGCATTCCGTACAGTCCGCATCCCACACCGCCGAAAATGACCTCTCCGAGTTGCATCTGAAGCATGGTAATCATACCGCCAAGCGGAGTATAGCTATTGTGCATGGAGTTGACCGAGCCGTTGGAGGCAGCTGTTGTGAATGCAGCCCACGTAGAAGAGGCTGCTATTCCGAATCGGGTTTCTTTGCCCTCCATGTTGCCGCCCGCCTGATTAATCATAGATACATCTACCGTGCCGCTTTGCTCAAGCTGCGGAGTTGCCGCATGTTCGTTGAATGCAATTACGCTTAACGTCACGGCAAGCATAATGAACATTGCAAAAAAAATCGCAGTTCCCTGTTTCCTGTCCTTTATCATTTTGCCAAAGGTAAAGCATAGTGCTGCGGGTATCAACAGAATGGATATCATTTCAAGCAGGTTTGTAAAGGAATTTGGATTTTCAAGAGGATGAGCGGAATTCACACCCATAAATCCGCCTCCGTTTGTACCTGTTTGCTTGATTGCAACCTGGCTTGCGGCAGGTCCCATCGGAACAAACTGCTCGGTAATGATTTCCGCATTTGCCACAGGCTTGCCGTTTACCGTTACGGTGTTTGTCTCGGTATCTATTTCAGCGTTTTCAATAATTTCTCCATCGGTGTTTACCGCAATGGGTTCAATCAGTGTAACGGTTTGGGCGCCCTTAAGATTTTGGATTACGCCGCCTCCCGCAAGCGCAACTGCAATTATAAGGTTCAGCGGTAAAAGTACATGAATGGTCGCCCTTGTCAGGTCAACCCAAAAGCTTCCCAGCCCATCGGTATTTACCTTTATAAATCCGCGTATCAGGGCAAACAGCACCGCAATTCCGGTTGCGGCGGATACAAAGTTCTGTACTGTAAGCCCCAGTGTCTGCGAAAGATAACTTAATGTAGATTCGCCCGTATATGCCTGCCAGTTGGTATTGGTTACAAAACTTGATGCGGTATTAAAAGATAAATCCCACTTCACACCGGGCAGTCCCTGCGGGTTTCCCGGTAAAAATCCTTGTAAAATCTGGAGTAAAAATAAAAATACAAGACCTATTCCGGAAAAAATAAGCACCGAAACGGCATATTTTTTCCAGTTCATTTGCTCGTCCTTGTTTACACGCATTACTTTGTATACTGCGTTTTCACACGGTGAGAGAATTTTTGAAAGAAAAGTTTTTTCGCCGTTCATTGCCTTTTTTATGTACGCGCCCAGCGGAATGGCAAGGATAACAAGAACGGCAAGGTACAGTATGTATTGAATTACCGCGTTCATTATTGTGAATCTCCTTTCATTAGTACATAAACATAATAGATAAGCAGCGCCGCGGCGCACAACCCGATTATGCTGATTATAATACTCATGTTATCTCCTCCTGACTATATTGAGTATAGCTTTTTAAATATAAAAAGTGGATAAAGACAAGCTTTAAATAGTAAAGATTGCATTAAGATTCTTTAAACTGATATTAGCTTACATTATCCCTGATACTTTTTTTGATATAACATATAAAACCTCAGATAATTTTTTACATAAAATGTAATTAAAGGTAAAAATAAGTATTATATTACTTAGACAGCATATAGTGTTTATTATATAATCATATAGGGTGTCGGAAAATGACGGAAAATGTTGTACTGGCTGAGAGGCTTATAAGCGCCAGAAACAATTCACAGGAAACACAGATAGTTTTTTCGGAGAAGTGCGGCATCAGTACGAAAACCTTAAGTAATATGGAAAATATTATGGGGGATCCAAGGCTGAGCACACTGCAAAAGATAGCGGCATATCTCGGCTGTACGGTATCGGAACTTTTGGATACTAACGCGGAGGTATAAGTCATTATTATTTATAGGGTTAATGCTGCAGTCATTATTGACGAGCAGGGGAAAAAGCGTGAAGTTTACGGCATAGACGCCGTATCCGGCGGAGAAGTTATAGTTTCTGTTGAGAATATCTTTTGCAAACGGCATAAAGCCGAAAAACTGGCGCAGGACTGCAATAAATTCGGTGTTGATGAAGTACATTTGATTGATATAATATGTGATAGGCTGGAATAATTTAATATACGGGCTTGCGTAAAATACGCGGCCTTTTTTATTTAATTTCTGTACAAAACGGATTAAATATGTTAGTATGATATCGGAGGTGAGAAAATGCCGCAGCATATTACAGTGGTTGATTATCGCCCTGAATGGGAACAGATGTTTGAAAATGAAGCTCGGGTGATTTGGAAAATACTGGGAGACAATTGTGTTGCAGTTCATCATATTGGAAGCACGGCTGTAAAAGGCCTTGCCGCCAAACCGATAATTGATATTATGCCGGTTGTAAAAAGTCTTGAGTCAGTTGATGCCGTGGCAACTGAATTTGAGCGAATGGGTTACGAATATCTCGGTGAATTCGGGATTGAAGGCAGAAGATATTTAAGGCGCGGCGGAGACGAACGGACGCATCAGGTACATATTTTTAAAATGCAGGACAGCCTGAATATAACCCGCCATCTTGCCATGCGTGATTATCTGCGCGTGCATGAGGATTGCAGGGAGAGCTACGGCGCGTTAAAAAAAGCGCTGGCTGAAAGATTTCCTTATGATATAGACGGTTATTGCGATGGTAAAGACAGGTTTGTTAAGGAAATTGAAAAGAAAGCGCTGATATTGTGGGATAAAGGTGAACTTATATGAAAATAGGAATTATATGTCCGAGTGACAGTGAATTAAATCCGTTTTTAAAGCATATTGAATGTTGTACGGTATCCGAAAAATCCATGCTCAAAATATATGAGGGCAGGATAGGGAGCGCGGACATTGCCGCTCTTTACAGCGGAGTATGCCGTACCAACGCCGCAGTTGCCGCCCAGATACTTATTGACTCTTACAGCGTAGATACTGTAATTGTCGCAGGCGTTGCAGGCGGTATTGACAGTAAAATAAAGCTTTTTGATACCGTTGTTGCTACCGAAACTGCATATCATGATGTAAGCGGGGAGATTTTGACCGAGTTTCATCCGTGGATGGAGTCTGCTTGGTTTGAAAGCGATAAAAAGCTTGTTTTATGTGCAAAAAAGGCATTAAGTGATAATCGGCGCGTGTTTTACGGCAGAATTGTGACCGGTGAAAGCTTCATAGAGGATGACGGCAGAGAGGAAATAATCAGGAATTTTTCACCGCTTGCCGTGGATATGGAAAGCGCGGCCGTGGCGCATGTCTGCTATGTCAACAGTGTGCCGTTTATTGCAGTGCGTTCTGTTACCGATACTGCCGAGCACGGCGGACACGATAATTTTGAAATGAACTGTGAACGGGCGTCGAGCATTGCAAAGGATATTACACTGCGAATAATAGCTGAAATTTCATAAAACTGAGTAAAGTTAAAATAAAAACCGCTGTAAGCGTAAAACACTTACAGCGGTTTGGAGCTGATGAGCAGAGTCGAACTGCCGACCTCATCCTTACCAAGGATGCGCTCTACCTACTGAGCTACATCAGCAGATGCTTTTATATTATACAGCAGGGAAATCGATTTGTAAAGACATTTTTTTGATTTTTTGTTGCCGCATATGCAAAGTTTGAATTTTTGTATTGACAAAGCCCGTTAAAGATGATAATATATATGAGCAAAAAGAAGCAGAACATATGCCTGTTCTCACCATACTGCATTTTCAGCACGCTATGGTTAATATTAAAGCCGTGTGTATTTTGCACGGTTTGAATATTGTGAACGGGCGTGGCAGCTCGTTTTTTTATTGCAATTTTGCTTTGGAGGTGTGCGGGTATAAACGCAAAGGATTTACTGATTAACGAGGCCATAAGGGACAAAGAAGTCAGAGTTGTTGATGAAAACGGCGGACAGCTCGGTATAATGAAATCGTCGGAAGCGCTTAAAATCGCAGAATCGAGGAATCTTGATCTTGTTAAAATTGCGCCTAAGGCGGTTCCGCCCGTCTGTAAAATCATAGACTACGGTAAGTTTTGCTATGAACAGGCGAAAAAAGAGAAGGAAGCCAGAAAGAATCAAAATATTATTTCCATTAAAGAAATACAGCTTACTCTGAAAATCGACGTGCATGATTTACAGACAAAGGCGTCGCACGCACTTAAGTTCCTGCGAAACGGTGATAAGGTGAAGGTTGTCGTCAAGTACAAGGGCAGAGAGCTCGCCCATACTGAGCTTGGCTTTGAAATCGCCGATCGTTTTGTAGCGCTTCTCGGTGATGATGCGGTAATTGAAAAGCCCGCGAAAATCGAAGGCAGAAATATGATACTCATTTTAGCGCCCGGCTCGGCGCTGAAGAAAAAATAAGGGAGGCAAAACAAATGGGTAAAATTAAAACTCATACAGGCGCCAAAAAGAGATTTAAGATCACTAAAGGCGGAAAGATTAAGAGAGCGCATGCGTTTCGTTCGCACATTCTGAATAAAAAGTCTACAAAGCGTAAAAGAGGACTTCGTAAAGAGGCTTATGCCGACGTGACAAACGTTAAGGCTATCAAAAAGCTCATTCCTTATAAATAATTACTGTCGGAGGAACAAAATAAATGGCAAGGATTAAAGGTGCGGTCACAACCCGCAAGAGAAGAAAAAAGATTTTAAAGCTCGCAAAGGGCTTTTACGGCGCTAAGAGCAAACAGTTCAGAACGGCAAATCAAGCGGTTATGCGCTCGCTCACAAACGCTTATATAGGCAGAAAGCAGAGAAAGCGCGATTTCCGCTCGCTCTGGATTACCCGTATTTCGGCGGCCTGCAAAATGAACGATATTAATTACTCACAGTTTATGAACGGTCTTAAAAAAGCCGGCGTTACTCTCAACAGAAAAATGCTTGCTGAAATTGCCGTTTCGGACATGAATTCGTTTGCAGCACTCGTTGAGACTGCTAAGAAAGCATTATAATGTAAATAAAAGCTGCCCTTAAGGGCAGCTTTTATTATTTTATGTATTCGCAGATTCCGAAAAAATAACATAGCGGTCATTCTATGTCTTTTGCATTGATTTGTATTTGTTTTTGGTGGCGATACCTCCGCGTATATGTCGCTCTTCTAAATTTTTGTCCAGTACTGCCTTTACTTTTTTGTAGAGCTCGTAGTCTATTGATTTAAGTCGATAGCTTACATCCTTGTGAACGGTGGACTTTGATATTTTGAACTCACCGGCTGTTTTCCTCACCGTTGCGTTATTGTCTATTATGTATCGGGCGAACTCCTTTGCTCTCTCGTCGCAGGTGTAGTACATTGAAAAAACCATCCTTTGCCATACTTTAGTATTATATATGCAGAGGATGGTTGTATTATGTTGTGTTATTTTTCTATTTTTGTGAGTGTGAATGAATTGTCCCCAAGCTTAAAATCCCTGTAAATTCCGTCTGTCACCATGACAGTGCTGTCGGTAACAAGTATCATTTCAAACCCGCCCTGACTTTTCCACAGCTCACATGCGCGCTGCGGTCCCATGACAAACAGTGCGGTGGACAGCGCGTCGGCAAGAGTATCATCTTTTGTGATAACAGTCGCCGAAACTATCCCGCTGTTTGCGGGAAAGCCTGTTTCGGGATCAATTATGTGATGATAAATTTTGCCGTCCTGCTCAAATTTACGCTCATACATTCCCGATGTTACGACTGCCGTATCGCTTGCTTTTAAAGTCCCTATAAGCATATCCTCTTTTGATGGATGAATAATGCCTACGTTCCACGGCTGCCCGTCCGGTCTTGTCCCGCACAGCATGACGTTTCCGCCTAAAGACGCTACTGCGTTTTCTATGCTGTTTGAAGCAAAGATTTCGCGCAGACATGCCGCAGCATAGCCTTTGGCTATACCGCCGAGGTCCAGCTCACCGCCGCAGCTTATCTGATTTCCCGTTATGTTTATAAGGTCTGTTCCGGTTTGTTTCAGTGCCGCCGTAATCTGCTCAGAGTCCGGCACGTGCGGACTGCCGTTTGCAAACCCCCACAGCTTTGACACGGGACGGAGCGTT
>CABULU010000054.1 GCA_902492505.1 uncultured Eubacteriales bacterium | reverse complement strand
CCAGCTTTTTGCGGATAAGCTCGGTGCCGCCCAGCATGTTTGACCACTGGTCGTCGCCGCCGAACTGCATGTTGCAGCCGTAGGTTTTGTACAGGTGGTAAAAGTCGTAGCTCTGCATTATCATGTAGTTGAATTCAAGGAAGGAAAGCCCCTTTTCCATGCGCTGCTTGTAGCATTCGGCGCGCAGCATGTTGTTTACTGAAAAACACGCGCCGACGTCCCGCAGCAGCTCAACATAGTTTAAATCCATCAGCCAGTCGGCGTTATTGACCATCATCGCTTTGCCTTCACCGAACTCGATAAAACGGCTCATCTGCTTTTTAAAGCATTCGATGTTATGGTCTATGTCCTCTTTTGTCAGCATTTTGCGCATGTCCGTTCTTCCCGACGGGTCGCCTACCATGCCGGTACCGCCGCCCAGCAGCGCAATCGGGCGGTTGCCTGCCATCTGAAGCCGCTTCATAAGGCACAGCGCCATAAAATGCCCGACATGCAGCGAGTCAGCCGTCGGATCAAATCCGATATAAAATGTCGCTTTGCCGTTGTCGATAAGCTCGCGTATTTCCTTTTCGTCGGTCACCTGCGCGATAAGTCCGCGCGCAATCAGTTCGTCGTAAATTTTCATTCTATTTTCTCCTTGAGTTTTCTCTATAATAATAAATCCCTCTGTCCGATAACGGACAGAGGGCAAAATATATGCGGTACCACCTCTTGATTCCCGCGGACATTGCTGCGCGCGGCTCACGGTGTGACAAAACGGCACACCGGGATATAACGGTCCCAAACCGCGGCGCTGCTTGCAAAACCGTAATTCGCACTTTTGCATCCTCCGCCCCTTTCACCGACCGGGACGTCTCTGAAATCACAATGCAAACGCTACTTTTTTCTGCTCAAACGCAGTGCCGAAATATTTTGAATTTTTAATTATTATATATATTTGCCCGCGCACTGTCAAGTCCTTTTATGCTCCGATATCAAAACAGCACCCAAAACTTTCAAAATACCCTCTTGTTTAATTATAAAAATAATTTTATAATAGGTCTGTAAATTATTTCTTTTAGAAGGGAACAAAATACGATGATTTTAAATGCACATTCGATAACATCGTCGCTTATCGGCAACGATGATAAAGCAATGGTATTCCGTAAAAGCTTTACCTGTAAGAAGGTGAAAAGCGCTTGCCTGGAGATAACGGCATACGGTATTTATGAGGCCGTTATTAACGGCAGCCGCGTCGGAAATTTTGTGCTCGCTCCCGGCTGGACGAGTTATTCCAACCGTATTCAGTATCAAACCTATGATATAACGGATATGCTCGGCTCTGACAATACTATCGATATATCCGTGGCTACCGGCTGGACTTACCGTATGGGTTACCGACAGACGACTGAGCGCAAGTCGGTCTGCGCCATTGCCGCTATCGGTATTGACTATGAGGACGGAACGCATGAAGAGATATACACCGACGAGACGTGGGAAGTAGTTTCCTCTCCCGTTGAGTTTGCAACTCTTTATGACGGAGAGCGCTACAACGCGGCGTATACGGAAATAAACTATACACAAACAGCGGAAAAGACCCCTGAAAGACACGGAATAGACAAGGGGCTGCTGGTGCCGCAGGAGGGTGAGCCGATTGTAGAGCATGAGAGCTACCCCGTCAGAGAAATAATACATACGCCGGCGGGTGAGACGGTTCTTGATTTTGGTTATAACCTTGTGGGATATGTTGAAATTACTCTTGAAAACGCAAAGGCGGGAGATGAAATTTCCTACACACATGCCGAAATTCTTGATAAGCACGGTAATTTCTATACCGAAAATCTGCGTTCTGCTCAGCAGCGCATTACATATATTGCTCGTGACGGCAGACAGACATATAAGCCGCACTTCACGTTTATGGGCGGCAGATATGTTCGGCTTGATAAATATCCGTACGAGGTTAAGCCTGAAAATTTCCGTTTTATCGTTATTCATTCGGATATTAAGCGTACCGGTTACTTTGAGTGCTCGGACGAGCGCGTGAATACTTTGTTTGACAATATCATACGCGGTCAGCGCGGAAACTATGTCGATGTGCCGACTGACTGTCCGCAGCGTGACGAGCGTCTGGGCTGGACGGGCGACGCCGAGGTGTTTGTACGCGCGGCGGCATACAATTTCGATGTGGATAAGTTTTTCAGAAAATGGCTGTTTGATTTGATTCTCGACCAGCGCGGCGACGGCTCGGTTCCGTCTATTATACCCAACATTCCCGGACTTGCCATGCTCAAGTCTGCGGCGTGGCAGGACGCGGCGACTGTCTGTCCCTGGGAGATTTACCTTGCCTACGGTGACCGCGAGCTTTTGGAACGCCAGTTTGAGTCAATGTGCCGCTACGTGAATTTTATCGACCGTTTCGGCGGCGACAAATATATGTGGAACGCGCCGTATTCGCATTTCGGCGACTGGCTTGCCATGGATAAGCCGGACGCCAACTGCGGCGGAACCGATACGAAGTACATTGCACAGGCATATTTTGCGCTGTCAACAAGCATCGTGATAAAGGCCGGTCATGCTCTGAGCAAGGATGTTTCTTATTATGAGGAGCTTTACAAAAACGTAGTTGACGCTTTCAGGACTCACTATATGAAAGACGGCGTGCCCGTTTACAAAACGCAGACGGCATGTGTACTTGCTCTTCATTTTAATCTCTGTGATGAGAGTGACAGGAAGCCGACCGCCGACCTGCTCTGCAAGCTTATTCACGAGCGGGGCGACACACTGAGTACAGGTTTTGTCGGCACGCCCTATATTATGCATGCCTTGACTGAGACGGGTAACAACGAACTTGCTTATACTCTTTTGCTTCAGGATAAATTCCCGTCCTGGCTTTATTCGGTAAAGCTCGGCGCGACCACCATTTGGGAGCACTGGAACGGAATTGATGAGAACGGCGATGTTTGGAGTCCTGCCATGAACTCTTATAACCACTACGCTTACGGCGCCGTTGCCGACTGGATGTATGGTGTGGCGGCAGGTATTAACACGAGTGAGGATAAGCCCGGCTATGAGCATATAGTTTTAAAGCCGATGCCCTCAAAGCAGTTGTCCTATGTCAAAGCCTCCGTCGACACGCGACGCGGCACCGTTAAATCCGCGTGGGAGATAGACGGCGACAGTGTAACCTACCGCTTTACAGTGCCGGCGGGTGCGACCGCCGATATAATTCTCGGCGGCAAAACAACGACCGTTTCGGGCGGCGAGTATGAGTTTGTCGAAAAGCTATGATTTCGCTATATCTGCATATACCGTTTTGCAGGCAAAAATGCTTATATTGCTCTTTTTATTCGTTGACTGATTTTGACAAATCGGAATATATCGATGCAATTATACGATGCGTACAGTATTTCGGTAAAAAAAGCGGCGCAAATGCGGCAGTTTCGGATTACAGAGCAGACACCGTATATATAGGCGGCGGCACACCCAGTGTGCTGCCGCCTGAGCTGCTTTACAGACTTTTTGACGCCGTTTACCGTAATTTTGACATTGAAAAAAACGCCGAAATTACGGTCGAGGCAAATCCGGAAAGTTGCGGCAGTGAGTTTTTGTACGCCGCAAAAAGCATGGGGGTCAACCGCCTGTCGCTGGGCGTTCAGTCTTTTGATGACAAAGAGCTGCGCGCCGTTGGGCGTGTGCATACCGCGGCACAGGCAGCCGAGGCGGTCACGCTTGCGCGCCGGGCAGGATTTAATAATATAAGCTGTGACCTGATTTTCGGTTTGCCTGGTCAGACAGATAAAAGCTTTGAAAACAGTCTTAAAACGCTTGCGGGACTTGATATTGAACACATATCCTGCTATAATTTGCAGGTGGAGGACGGCACGCCGCTGAAAAAAGCGGGCGTTTTGGTGCCGGGTGAGGAGCAGCAGGAAAAAATGTATTTTCTTGCATGTGAATTTTTGGCAGACCGCGGCTACGGGCACTATGAGATCTCAAATTACGCAAAGCGCGGGTTTGAAAGCCGTCACAACAGCGCCTATTGGATGGGCAAGGACTATTTAGGTTTAGGTCCCGCCGCGCATTCGAAAATCGGGGATATGCGCTGCTCGTTTTTACCCGATATCGAGCGTTTTTGTTTAAAAGACGACTTTGAGTTTGACATAAGCGAGCAGATTGACGACCCGCTTTTTGAAAAAATCATGCTTTCGCTGCGTACCAAAACAGGCATTGACGCATCGCTTTTGAAAAACAGCGGAAAATTTATTGTTTGCCTTATTGAAAGCGGCTATGCGGTAGTTGAAAACGGTATTTTGCGCCTGACCGACCGCGGGTTTTACCTGTCAAACAGCATAATTGCCGAGCTTGCGGCGCGCGAGTGTTAAGTAAGAGTAAGATATCAGCCAATAAAAACGGAGGAAAATGAATGAAAGCGTGTATTGTACAGCCATTTTACACAACCGACCTGTCGCGGGCGGACGAGCTTTTTGAGTGGGAACTTGAAGTGCTGGATAAATGTGACGACAGCATGGATATCATTGTGTTTCCGGAGGCGTGTGATGTACCATGTTTTGCTCCGACACGAGAAGTTTTTTTGCAGATGGTTCGTAAATATTCTGAGCCATTAATAAAGAAGGCGGCAGAGACTGCAAGACGCTGCAACAGTCTGCTTTTCATCAATGTTACGGTAGACAATCGCAATACAACACTTGCCTTTGACAGGCACGGCAACATTGTCGGCAAATACCCAAAACAGCATCTGACGCCGGGAGAAACGGCGCACAGGAAACTGGACAGCGACTATTCCTTTGAGTTTTCGCAGCCGTATACCGTTGAGATAGAGGGTCTTAAATTCGGATTTCTGACCTGCTATGATTTTTATTTCTATGAAAATTTTGCAAATCTTGCAAGACAGCGGATTGATATAATTATCGGCTGCTCGCATCAGCGCTCAGACATGCAAAGTGCGCTGGAGACAATGACAAAATTCTGTGCTTACAGCACAAATTCATATGTTTTGCGTGCATCTGTCAGTATGGGAGAGGATTCTGAAATCGGCGGCGGAAGCATGGCGGCGGCTCCCGAC
Organism: uncultured Eubacteriales bacterium; assembly: GCA_902492505.1. Taxonomy (GTDB): domain Bacteria; phylum Bacillota; class Clostridia; order Oscillospirales; family QAKW01; genus RGIG9041. The sequence continues at coordinate 4,795 of CABULU010000054.1, read as the reverse complement.
GGCAGTCTTATTATTAATATGAAAAGCAAAATCGGTATGGAGTGCTTTGAATTTGACCCGACGAAAAAGTACTATAAGCCCGCAGGCTTCAATAATCCTGACAGCGCGCACTGGGAGTATACCGAAAAGGGCAGAAGGCCGTGGAAGTACCGCCCTGCGGGCAGTGCCGTTGTGCGTTATGACAGCATAATGCCTTATCCGCGTATCTGCGCGCACCGCGGTTTCAGCACAGTTGCGCCCGAGAACAGTATGCCTGCTTTCGGCGCGGCAATAGCGCTGGGGGCGCAGGAAATAGAGTTTGACCTCTGGTATACAAGTGACGGACATGTTGTGTCCGCTCACGACAAAAAGCTGTCTCGCGTGTCGGACGGTGACGGTCTTATATATGAGCATACACTCGACGAGCTGATGGCGTTGGATTTCGGCGCGAAGTTTGACGGGCGGTTTTCAGGGCTTAAAATTGTTACATTTGAGCAGATATTAAAAAAATTTGCCGGTCACGCTGTCATGAATATTCATATAAAAACGCCGGACAATAACTGCGGATACAACAGCACGATTATGGAAAAAATAATTGCGCTGATTGATAAATACGACTGCCGCCGTCATGTCTATTTCATGTGTGGCAACGACAATGTTTTAAAGCTGATAGGAAAACTTGCGCCCGATATCTGTAAATGTCAGGGCGCGGGCGACCGACCGTGGGAGATTGTCGAGCGGGCGATAGAAAACGGCTGCCAAAAGGTACAATTTTTCAAGCCGTACTTTAATCAGGAGATGGTAGAAAGGGCGCACGCAAACGGACTGCGCTGCAACGTCTTTTTTGCCGACGATCCCGTTGAGGCAAAGGAATACCTCAAAATGGGCATAGACACTATTTTAACAAATGATTACAACAGAGTTTCACAGATTTTAAAGGAAGATTGATATGATTTATACTTATACTCCGCATGGGGTCTGTTCGAAAAAAATAACGATTGAACTAAAGGACGGAATAATCAAATCCTGTCAGTTTGAGGGCGGCTGCAACGGAAATACAAGCGGTATATGCGCGCTTATTGCGGGAATGAAAGCACAGGATGCAATCGACAGGCTGGAGGGTATTACCTGCGGCTACAAGGATACTTCCTGTCCCGACCAGCTTGCGCACGCACTTATTGATATTTTGCAGGAGACGGCGCAAAATGATTGAGCTTTTGTCCCCTGCCGGAAATCTTGAAAAGCTGCGCGCTGCTATTCTTTACGGTGCCGACGCTGTGTATCTTGCGGGCAGAATGTTCGGCATGAGAGCGGGCGCGGACTGTTTTGACATGCAGGAGCTGAATGAGGCGGTAAGTTACTGCCATGAGCGCGGGAAAAAGGTGTATCTGACTGTAAATACTATGCCGCACCCCGACGAGTATCCGCAGTTGGAAAGGTATCTGCATGAGCTTGACGGCGTTGACTTTGATGCTTATATAGTTGCAGACCTTGGCGTTATTTCAAAAATAAAAGAGATTTCGCCGCAGCGGGAGATACATGTTTCGACGCAGGCGTCTGTTGTCTCGGCTGCAAGCGCCAATATGTATCACAGTCTCGGTGCAAAACGGGTTGTGCTCAGCCGTGAGCTGACGTTTGACGAAATTGCAGCAATACGCCGCGACACGCCGCCTGAATTGGAACTGGAGGCATTTATACATGGTGCTATGTGTGTGTCTTACAGCGGGCGATGCCTGATTTCAAATCACTTTACGGGGCGGGATGCAAACCGTGGTGCGTGCGCTCAGCCCTGCCGCTGGATATATAGGATTTCCGAGGAAAAGAGACCTGATATGCCGTTGACGATAGACGAAGGGCGGGACGGTACGTTTCTGTTCGGATCAAAAGATTTATGCATGATAGAGCATATTCCGCAGCTGATGGAGAGCGGGATTTCAAGCTTTAAAATTGAGGGACGCATGAAAAGCGTCTATTACGCCGCCGTTACCGCAAATACATACCGCATGGCAATAGACAGATACCTTGCAGACCCTAAAGGATATATGTTCGACCCGGCATGGCGTGCGGAGCTGGAAAGCGTGTCGCACCGTGAGTATGACACGGGTTTTTTCTTTGACAGACCGATTGACGATGCAAAGGTTGCGGCAAGCGCCGGATATCTTCAGTCCCGCGCGTATATAGGCGATTGCGTTGAGTATGACGGCGCGCGGCGGATTGCGGGGTTTGTGCAGAAAAATAAGCTCTGCGTCGGTGACAGCGCTGAGCTGCTGTCGCCCGGAAAGACTGGCAGACGTTTTACCGTGCAAAAGATGTTTGACGAGAACGGGGAGCAGATAGACAGCTGTCCGCGCCCGTTTATGAAGTTTTATATTGAAATGCCGTTTGAGGCAGCGCCCGGGGATATACTGCGCGCTTAGAACTTTTGAAATAAAAAACAGTCCGAATATCTTCGGACTGTTTTTTTGATTTATTCGGTTACAGATGCATTCGCACTGACCGCGCTGTCGTACTGTGCCTGAAGCTTTGAGACGTCCTCGGGTGTAGTAACTTTAGAAAAATCAACGACGCCGCTGTCATCTATTTCAAAGCAGTGCGTTGTAATGACATAGTTATATTTCGTGTCGTTGGGTACTTCAGGTCTTCCTTCATAGGTATACATGAGATATCTTTTGCCGTTTTCCAATACTAATGTATCCTCACAGCTGTAAGAGTAATCGCCCAAAGTGCCTCCGGCACAGCGTATTGTCACCTCATCCGCTGCTTCTCCCTTTAGGACTTTTACGGGTTTGAACGCATGATTGGTATAAACGGGGTAATATATCGTATCTCCTAAAAATTCCGCATCCGGTATTACCTGACCGGTTTCTCCGATATACTCGCCGATAAATATCAGATCTGCAATTTCTTGCAATTCTTCGGGACTTATGTATCTGTTGCTTCCTGAAAGCAATGTTACGGTTTCCGGGTTACCGTCTGCTTTTTTACATGAGGAAAAGCAAATTAGCGCCATAAGCGCAATGCTTAAAATTGATATAAATCTTTTTTTCACGGTAAAACTGCTCCTTTCACTAATATAGGAAATTAAATCCGTTTAAGTCATCCTGTTCAAGCGTTCTTTTCCATGTATCGCCTTTATTTGTCCCTTCAATCATTGTTGCCCAGGCGACATTAGTATGATCCAGCCCGAGCATGTGACCGAACTCATGCGTCATTACATTTTGCACATCAAAACCGGCTGTACTGCCGTTGTTGCGCCATGGAAAATCACTGTTAATAACAATATCCGCTTCACATATCTGGTTTTTGCTGCCGTACAATTTAGTAACAGTACCTGTAACCATTAATTTATTTGCAAGGTTGGTTCCTGCTAATGAAGTCTTAGTTATAAGGTTTTTGCCGTCATGGGCAGGTAATTTGTTTGCTTGCCCATGCTGTGTAGGAGAGTGGAAGAGCTTTGTCTGACCTGTCCTATTGTTCCACTGTCTTGAAGCGTAATCAATTGCCCAGCGTGTTTCTTGTGTAAAACCGCTCCACGACTGAAATGTTATTGATGAATCTCTTAACCCGTAAATAGTTTGTCCGCTGGTTGTTTTGGCAATACTGTAAGCAAACGAGCTTGTGGGGAAAATTAAAAATAGAGTTAGTATTGTAAGTATTGAAATTACTTCTGATTCTATATTATCAAAAAATATGTAAAAGTAAATAGAAAATTTAAAAAAATAAAAATATTGTAATAAATATACAAATATGTAAAAAGGATTTTAGTGGATTCACCAAAAAATCAGCGTTAAAAATAATAAAGCCGTGCGATATAGCGCACGGCTTTTATTTAATTTTCATCGCAATGTGTATTGATGCAGTTTACGCCGAGACCATACTTCCGCCTACCGGTGAATACTCTGTCAGCTCAAGTGATAGCTTCTGCTCTTTACCCTGTCGTGAAACTACGACCTCAAGTTTGTCTCCGACTGCATGATTTTCCAATATTTTATCATACTCTTCCTGAGTTTTGACTTCTGTTCCGTCAACCGATTTAATAAGGTCGCCGGGTTTAAAGCCTGCTTTTGCGGCGGAAGAATCACTTTCAACGCTGTATACATACAGACCTGCGGTATTTACACGATAATACATAGCTGTCTGGAAATCGGAAATTTCTATAACTTCTATACCCGTTTCAATGCGTCCGGTTACATATCCGTATTCGATAAGGTCCTCAATGACCGCCTGCGCTATATCAATGGGTATTGCAAAGCCGAGACCTTCAACGTCCTCTCCTGCTGACTTTGCATTTACAATGCCGATCAGCTGCCCGCTCGAGTTGAAAAGACCGCCGCCGGAATTTCCGGGGTTTATTGCGGTATTTGTCTGAATTAGCGTCATAATGTTGCCGTCTATTGTGATTTCGCGGTCAAGCGCGCTGATAATGCCGTCGGTAACAGTGCCGCCGAGCTGACCGAGCGGATTGCCGATTGCGACTACGGTATCGCCTACCTGACAGCTCTCAAAATCACCCATCAGAGCGGGAGAGAGACCGCTTGCGTCTATTTTGATTACCGCAAGGTCCGTTTTTTCATCGGAACCGACAAGCGTCGCTTTGTCGTGCGTACCGAAATAGACGTTGCATCGCTTATAACATGATGATTTGTTACAATATATCCGTCCTCCGATAAAATGACTCCGGAGCCGGCGCCCTCCGAGACATACTGCATCATAAAGTTACCTGTCGTGACTCCCTCCGTCGTTATTTCTACAACGCTGTCTTTTGCTGTTTTTGCGACCTCGCCGACGGACAGAGTTTTGGTTATATCGTTTCCGT
>CABULU010000053.1 GCA_902492505.1 uncultured Eubacteriales bacterium | reverse complement strand
AAAGGTCTTGACTGAGCGGAAATAACCTTGCCTATCTCATAGTTAGATGAGGTTTCATATACTTTTTCACCAACATCGGGAATTCCGTCTATCATGTCGGAGATATTCATAAATTCTATGGTGTATCTTATCGTTTTGGTCTGTGAATTGACAATAACATCTCCTGAATTGCTTGTCATAAACACATTGTAAAAAACTATACCCAAAACAATTATAACCGCAATGACGATTACATCAAATACCGGGATTTTTCCGAACAACCTGTATTTTCTCATTTGCCTACTCCTTTTTATGTCCGTACTGACTTTGCCGACTGCGCGCTCACTATATTAAGCCCTGCAATGAGCAGCGCAAGCACCGTCCAAAAGAACATATAAACTATATTGTTATAAAATATATAATCGACCATACCCTCTATCATGACGGCGCCGAGAGCCGCGACAAACGGGATGATAAAAAATTTTGATCTGATATCAGAGCTTTGCTTTAAAGTACGGCACACATCCTTCAGTCCGAAGAAAATAATAAGCAGCATGAGCACAAGAGCTATTATGCTCAGTTCTATTGTAATCTGAATAAACAGATTATGTGAATGCTGCGCCGTAACCCCGCCTATCATATAATTCTGATAAAAGGCCGTAAACGCCACAGTTCCGACGCCCGAGCCGACATACCAATGATTCTGTATAACACGCAGACAGGCACGCCATATACTGAAGCGGTACATCACAGAGCCGTCCTTTAAATATGATCCGACGCTCAAAATACGCGTAATGATATTCTGCGGTAAAACATACGGCAAAAGCGGAATACCGAATATTCCGGCGCTGAGAATACGCTTATCACAGCACCAGACGATTAGAAAGACAGCACACGCCGCCGCGATGTAGCAGCCGCGTGAATAAGTAAGCCCTAAATTTACCACCTGGAGCATCAGGCAACCGATAAAGAACAGGCGCTGCCACACACCCTTGGACAACAAAATCGCCGTTATTATAATACACATGGCAAAAAGAATAAACTCACCGTAAACATTCGGGTTTGAAAACGTGGCGCTGATCCTTTTAAGTCCGCCGACATATTCGTTTGTGTATGACCAGCCGGTGCCGCCCTGACCGGTAAATCGCTGGTAAAGCCCTAAGAGACCCGTATATAACGTACACGCAGAAAGAGAAAAAACAATACGTTTAAATTTCTCTGCAGAATTTATAACGACAACAACCGCAAAGAAAAACAGAAGAAAGATAGACTGTATAGCGCCGGCAAGCGCGCTGTCACTTCCACCGTAACCAAAAAAGGTATAAAACAACGTTAAGACAAAATACATAATGGCAAAAACGTACACCGGACGCAGTTTCGGAAGCTGCTCCACCTTACAGAAGAGTCTGCACAGTACAATGACCACGGTAATCGCCGCAAGAACCGACGCGGGCATTGTCGACATAGCCATACCGCTGAAAAGAGCAAGAGTTATCAGCAATACCGGTGACGCTGCAAGCAGCGGAAAAAGCAGAACTGCACAAAACAGTATAACCGACAAGGAATCACTAAGAAAAAAGGATGCACCGCCGGTCAAAAGCCCTGCAATCACCGCAAAAGCCGCTGTCTTTTTCAATGGCGCGGCCTTTGACGCGTCCGTCTTTATTCCGAAAAACCTGCAAATACCGCCAAGCAGTGCGGAACCGAACAAAACATCACCCACGCTCACCTTAAAACTCAGCAGTATCATACCGATTACTATGACAAGAGCATAGCCTATCATATATCCAACATTTCCGAAAGAGCTGATAAACATCAGTATGCCGCCGGGAATTAAATAAAAAGAAATAAGCGATACCCCCGACGAGAACAGATAATCGGGGAAAAAGCAAAGCGAGCGCACAATAGCACTCTGCGCAACCATTTCGGAAAACTTGCTTTTAAAGATAATACGTCTGAAAAACCCGGCAATTTTTGAAGATGCAGCGTAATCTTCCATATCCTTTGAGGTAAAGAAGCTGTAAATCCAGCTGCTGTGAAACATTCCGCCGATTGTATGCACAATCCATAAATATGCCTTGCCAAATACCGATGCACTAAGAATATCGGTTATTCTTAACCAAAAGCTGTTATATTTACTGTACGTCATTTGTTTTACCTCCTTTCCCGAATAAATTTATTATATTATTAATACTTTTTGAGCGCATAACAAACAAGACGCCAAGATATGCGGCTGCCGATGCAGCAAGCGTTAAAAGTGTATACGCTGTCTGCAATAAAACAGACGTATCAAAATTCAAAACGCGCAGCATAAGCGAGCAAACCGCAAACACGGACACACCGCCGAGAATAAGCTTAAAAACCTCTGCAAAAAAGTCTTTTTTAAATATATTCCTTGTATATTTTAAAGTAAACAGCGATAAAATCAGGGTCATGAGAGCGCCTGCAATAACTGTGGAAAGCGCAAGCCCTGTCAGTCCCAGAAAAGGAGTAAAAATCAGCGACAGAATTAGATTAACTAAAATTCCGGACGCCGCCGCAATCATCGGTACGACCGACTTTTGCATTGAATAAAAAAACTTATTGAGAATATCCTGCCAGGATAGAAAAATCATACCGAAGGCATATACTGTGAGAAGCAGTGAAACCATAAGCGTATCCTCTGCCGTAAACCTGCCGCGCTGATAAATAATTCTTATTATCGGCTTAGAGCAGGCGGCAAGAAAAACCATAATCGGCATAATAACCGCAGTAATTGTGGAAAGCATATCCCTGCAAATATCGGTAGCACCGTCCGTATCGCGGCTTGCGAACCGTCGCGACATTTCTGGAAAGAACATATTTGTCAGCGCATATGAAAACACGCCCGCAACAATAAAATAAGCATTATACGCATAGTTTACAGTAGCAACGCCGCTTTCCGAAATGCCCGAGCTCAAATTGGACGAGATAAGCTGGTTTATCGGCTGTGCAAGTGCAGAAACAAAAAGCGGAAGAGTCAAAACGGCAACTTTTTTTATATCGGGTGATTTAAAATCAAGACCCGGACTGTAATGGAACCTCTTCTTTTTAAGAAACGGAACAAGAAACAAAAACTGAAACAGCCAGCCGACGCAAAACGCAACCGCAAGGCCTTGTATACCGTAACGCCCGTTCAAAAACAGCAGGTATACTATCATTGACAGATTTGAGAAAAGCGAGACAAGCGACGGTGCAATAAACTCTCCGTAGGACTGCAAAATACCCACAAAAATAAAAGTACCGCAGGCAAAGCAGATTATAGGCATAATAATACGCATAAGCGAGGACGCAAGCGAAAGTGCCTGCGCATCGCTGCTGAATCCTCCGGCAACAAGCATAACCGCCGACTTCGGAAAAATTATCCCCAGCGCCACAAGCACGGCGGAGAAAAGCAAAACGATATTCAAAAAGTTACTGGCAAAGCGGTTTGCGCCCCGCTCTCCGTCATTTGTCAGCTTTTCATTGAAAACCGGAACAAACGCCGCGGATATCGCTGTGCCGAAAGTGACATCAAACACAATCAGCGGCAGATTTGAAACTGCAGTAAACGCCGATGCCTCAATTCCCGTACCGTAGTTTGCCGAAAGCAGCATGTTGCGCACAAGCCCCAGCACCTTAGTGGCAAGCACCGCAGCCACAAGCACCAAATAGACAAATACATTGCCCTTTTTCTTCATATAACAAATTCCTTTGGGAGTGTAAATGCGGCAAACCGTGCAGAAAGACGCCGCACCTTTCAAAATTACAAAAGCAAGTTTACCACAGATGTCGAAAAAAGTAAAGACCCGCTTTTCAAATATTAATTAATCTTTAACAAAAAATGACACAAAGTTTACCCGCAGCATAATATAATTTTCACATCGGAGTGATGCCGTTGAATCTTACAATTTATGTTGACGTTCTGTTTCTGCTGAATATGATAGTTGATTACATAGTCCTGTCGTCCAGCGCGCTGATAAGCGGCAGGGAAACTGTGAAACGGCGCATGCTGCTGGGCGCCGCAGTCGGTGCGCTTTACAGCGTAATTATATTTTTCCCTCAGTTACAGCTGCTTAACATAATTATTTTTAAAATTATCGCAAGCGCGGTAATAATCCTAATTTCTTTCAAATACATAAACATCTATTCGTATTTTAAGATTTTTGTCACATATTATGTAATAAACGCAGTATACGGCGGCGGAATGTACGCATTTTACCACTTTACATCGCTCGGCTCAAGAATGAATTCCTCCAACGGAGTTTATTACATCGACCTGCCGCTGTGGGCAGTCATCCTGATGGCGTTTATATTTTACTACATAATAAAAATATTTTCAAAAATTTCAGGCGGACGCGCCGCAAAAAGACAGATACGCCGACTTAACATTTATTTTTCCGGAACACATGTTACGGTAAACGCCCTGTTTGATACCGGAAATACGCTGTATGACCCCATATCCCTGATGCCGGTAATGCTGATTGAAGCTGATGTTCTCAGGGGAAAGCTGAGTGAGAGTCTGTTACGCCAGGTACGCGAAAACAGCACCGACGAGCTGCCGCTGCTGCATGAGCTGCATCCCGAGCTGAAGCTAAGGGTTGTGCCGTTCAAAGACATTACGGGCAGCAAAAGCTTTGTATACGCATTCAAGCCCGAAAAAATAACCGACATCGACAAAAACACAGACATAGAGCGGATGCTGGTGGGAATTATCGGCACCCAGCTGTCGGCAGAGGGCGCTTTCAATGCGCTTTTACATTCAAAAGTATAAAAACAAAAACGGGGGACAGGAGCAATGACCGCCATATTTAAAAAGCTGAGAATAATAATTGCAAAATATCTTCTCAAGAAATTTCCTGATATTTTTATAAAGGACAATGTTTATTACATAGGCAGCTATATGACGCTGCCTCCGCCTCTATCGGCGGAAAAGGAAAGCGAATACATACAGCTGCTTGAAAGCGGCAGCGCCGAGGCGGAGCGCGTACTGATAGAGCACAACCTGCGTCTTGTAGTGTATATTGCAAAACGGTTTGAAAATACGGGAATTATGGCAGACGACCTGATTTCAATAGGAAATATCGGGCTGATAAAAGCAATAAAAACCTTTAAATCAGAAAAAAACATAAAGCTTGCCACTTACGCGTCAAGATGTATTGAAAACGAAATACTTATGTTCCTGAGAAAAAGCAATATAAGAAAAAACGAAATTTCGCTTGACGAGCCGCTAAACATCGACTGGGACGGCAACGAGCTGCTTTTATCCGACATTTTAGGAACGGACAGCGACAGCGTTTACAAGGATCTTGAATACGACATAGAAAAACAGATGCTGTCTCAGGCGCTGACAAAGCTGTCAGACCGTGAAAAACAGATTATGGAAATGCGTTTCGGACTGAGAGGACAAAAGGAGATGACCCAAAAAGAGGTCGCAGACCTTTTGGGCATCTCCCAGTCTTATATATCAAGGCTTGAAAAGAAAATCATAATACGACTAAGAAAAGAGATAGAGAAAAGCTCATAAATCAGCTGCAAACAACTGTCATTTCAGTATTATAACTCCCCTCCTTGCCGTTGTTGAAAACAACCTGATTGGTCAGAACAACGATTTTGGCAATGTATCCGCTGCTGTCTATGTAATACGTTCTCGTATGACCTGCCGAACGGCGCACAATTCCCCTGGCTTTATTATAATCAAGAATATCGGACACGGTGCTGTCTTTAAGGGTAAATTCAACAGAGGTATAACCGTTTTCGTCGGGGACGGAATTATACTTAATATCTGTCATATAGTCAGTGCGCACCTTGTATTTACTGTCAACACGAAAAAGAGAAAGCGTTGTCAGCGGATTTGTCTGCGCTGACAGAAACGATGAATTCTCCTCCGTTCTGTCTGTCCATGCTTCACCGTCATTATTTCGGTGCAAAACGATATTTCCGTCGCATTTATATTCGGCGGCTTTTTCACCGTTGAGATAATCGCTGCGTGTATACGACACCTTCCCGTCTGTCACTGTAAAATCACACTCAATGACAGATTCGGTATTCTTAAACTCAATGGCGTTATCCTTTGACAAGGAAACAACCTTTACACTCCCCGACTCTCTCTTTTCGCTCTTTGCTACCGCCGCAATGTACGCGTCAATTCCCTCCTGCATTTGTTCTGTAACCTTGAGGTCGGAACAGGAAGAAAGTGACACGATTGCGGCGCACATCATCATAACCGATAAAACTTTTTTTAATAATTTCATTTTTATCTCCGTTTGTTTTTTTACATAATTAATATTATATCACAGCGCAGTTTACGTTTCAACATTTTAAATCAACATAAATCGCGAATATATATTGAACAGTCTGCTTTTTTATGGTATTATTTTAATAAGAAAAGAAAGGTTGGTCAATATATGAAAATTAAAAAACTGGCGATTGCCGCAATAATTATCCTGCTTTCCGTCTCTGTTTTCGGATGCAGTTCCAACAAAACCGGAATAAACATTCTTGAACAGCGCGAAGATTATACAGGTCCGTTCGATATGCCGTCACTAAAAAAAGTGGAAAAGGGCTCGGCTTTGTGGGTTCTCGCATCGATGAACGAAAATGGATTCAAAATAAAATCCGCAATCAAAACAGAATCAGACGACGAAAGTATGTTGGAAAGCTATAAAATAAATTCATATGATGTGTACATGGAGCTTTTCTATTACAGAGCTCCGTCTGAAAAGCTGAAAGAAATCAAGGAGACGGGAAAATATATAATTTACGATACCAACGGAAAGGCCATTAAAGAGTACGAGGCCTTTGTCAATGACCAGTTTGTGTTGTTTTTCAGTGCAGACAAGGATTTTGAGGGCAACGACTGCACAGAAAAAAATAAAGCGGCTGCCGAATATTTCATGTCTCTTGACTGTGACACAACAGCAACGCCGTAAAAAATCAGTCTGAAGTGAAATGCAGTACCGTAAACGGTACTGCATTTTTTTGTTTAAAAAAGTTCGGGATTATTATATACGCTGTCATTTTCGCCTATTTGACGTATAACACGGCACGGCACGCCAACCGCAAGACTGTTATCCGGAATATCGCGTGTCACAACACTGCCGGCGCCGATAACGCAGTTATCCCCAATGGTAACTCCGGGACATACGGTGACATTTGCTCCAAACCAACAGTTATTGCCGATACTGACGGGCTTGGCATAGCAAACGCGCCGCGCACCCTTGTCGGGGAAATTAACTTTCAGCCTTTCATCCGGCAGAAGCGGATGAAGCGGCGTGACAATCGTAACATTAGGACCGAAATTACAGTCATCGCCGATTGTGACAAGTGCGTCATCCTGAATAGTCAGATTGAAATTGGCAAACAGCCGGTTTCCTATCCGCGTATGGCAGCCGTAATGAATAAATACAGGCCCCTGAAAAAAGCAGCCCTCTCCCAGCTCTGAAAAGATTTCCCTTACTATGCTGTCGCGCAGCTCTGTTTCATCCTCAAGTGTCGAATTATATTTTGTACAAAGATTATGTGTCTTAAGCTTTTTTGCCTTTAGGTCCGCATCTGCGGGACAATACAGCTTACCGTCAAAAATACGCTGTTCTTCACTCATACACTTTCTCCGTCAACTAATTTTCTTACGCTTTTCATTTAAAATGCGGCGCACATCAAACTCCAGCACAAATTTGCAAAATGCGTTATCGTGATATTTTTCAAGCAGCTTATAAATAAGCCGCGTAATATAAAACGCTATCACAGCCGACAGTGCGCCGACCAAGATGCCGCCTATAACATCACTGGGATAGTGCGCCATAAGATAGATGCGTGACACACCCATTAGCAAAACAAAAACAGCAGACGGAATTATATATCTTTTGCCTCTCTTTCCGAGTGCTGCGCAAAGCGCGCACATACCTGCCATAACTGCCGTGACATGGCCCGACGGAAATGAAAATCCGTCCTCAAAGGGCGCGCCTACAAACTGCCAAAACGCCTGATATGTCTCAGACGCCTCAAGCGGGCGCATACGAGCGACTGCACCCTTAAGACAAATACTTGTTATCAGCGCACCGCAGCACACCGCACCGAAAACACATATACCGACCCTGCGAGTTTTTGCAAAGCACATAAGCACCAAAGCCAAAACCAAGACTATTATGCCCTTTTCGCCGATTAATGTTATGAATTTCATAACCGGCGTCAGCACAGCACCCGCCGACACGGCAAGTGCGTGCATAAAATTAATCACAGCGCCGTCAAATCCGGCAAACACACTGTCAAGCCAAGACGCAAAAAAACTCATACTCACTTTTTTTCCTCCCCGGATTCCGACGTTGTATAAACGACCGCTTCCCTACTGTTCGGTTTCGATATCAGCACGGCGCCGATTGCCAAAAACAGTATCAGCGTAACAAGCAGACTGCTCTGCGGTCCGTAAATTCCGCCGTTCAGGCTGTTATAGCCCTCAAGTCCCGTAAATTTCAATATGCTTGTCCGTGAGGACTCGCTGCTCATGCCAAACCCAAAGACCACATTTTGAGTAAAATTCCAAGTCGCGTGAAAGGCGCCCATTCCCCAAAGGTTTCCGCGACGCATAACACACAGACCTGTAAAAACACCTAACATAAAAACGTTGATGCTGCCTAAAAGGGACGAGCCTGAATTCATCGAATTGGTAAACGAAAACAGCACCGAGCTCATAATAAGAGAATAGGCAAGAGAAGAGCTTTTGGCAGAGCTTGTCATAAAAAATCCGTGAATCAAAGCCTCTTCGGCAAGTCCGAAAATCATGTAACCTATAAAATAAAATATAACCGTCGGCACACTGAATGAACGCTTTCCCTCAAAAACCGCAGCGCCGCTCAGCTTTATAAGCATAACAACAATCGCCATCATTGCAGCGCCGGCAATCAGACCCTTAATATATTCGGGAATTATCTGACCGCGGCGAAATCCCATACTTGAAACGGAGCGCTTTTCGACAAACCTGCAAAAAATAACTGCGGCGGCAAGCGGAACAATCTGCAAAAACAACGAAAAAATGTTTATCCATTCGGGCAACTCGCTGAGCAGCTTATAAAAAGTTTCCATAGCTGAAGAATAGTCCGCCTGTGAAAGCGAGGTCAAAAACGGCTTAAAGTTCGAGCTGTCCGTAAGCAAGAGCGTCAAAACAGGAGTCATAACAACTTTTGTCACAACATTAACAATAATCATAACGGCAAAATAAATCAGAACAAGAACAAACGGAGAATAGGTTTTACCCTCTGCCCGTGCCTGAACGGTCATTTTATTATCATTCAAATAATCAAACATAATACACCTTCTTACCATAACAGTATATTTTATACACTGGCGCATGTCAAGGCAGACTTGATTTTTTTACAAATTCTGATAAAATAACATTAAGATTTTATGTAAGAGGCTGACAATGAAAGAAATTCACACAATAGCTCCGCTTTATGACAAAAATTCGGCTGTTTTAATTCTCGGCAGTTTTCCTTCGATAAAATCAAGGGAGGGGAACTTTTTCTATCACCATCCGCAGAATAGATTTTGGAAAGTAATTGCGGCGGTAACCGGGCAGGAAACACCTGTAACAATAGAAGAAAAGAGCAGACTCCTGCATGAAAATCACATAGCACTGTGGGACGTAATAAAAAGCTGTGACATTGAAAAGTCCAGCGACAGCAGCATAAAAAACGTTGAAGTAAACGACCTTAGCGTTATACTAAGCGCCGCCGACATAAAAGCGATTTTTACAAACGGCGTCAAATCAGACCAGCTGTATAAAAAATACTGTCAGAAAATCACGGGGATAAAAGCGCATCCTCTGCCCTCCACCAGTCCGGCAAATGCCGGTTGGTCTCTTGAGCGGCTGATAGAAAAATGGTGTGCCGTAAATGATTTTATTTTTTGATAAAGGACTTGACAATAAATTAAAGTTATGCTAACATATTTAGGCGGCAAATGAATATGCGGGTGTGGTTCAATGGTAGAACTCCAGCCTTCCAAGCTGATCACGTGGGTTCGATTCCCAT
>CABULU010000052.1 GCA_902492505.1 uncultured Eubacteriales bacterium | reverse complement strand
TGTTCCACATTGCGGTGCCGTGCACGCTTTCGAGCGCGGCGCGCAGCTTGCTTTCAACGGCGGAAAATCTGCTCATCCCGCGCGAGCTCGGGCGTTACGGGCTCAGTCGTGCGGCTTCCATGTCCGCCTACGGTTTATTGCAGGGCATGGCAATGCCGATGCTGTACTTTCCGTCTTCGTTTTTGACGTCGTTCGCGTCTTTGCTCATCCCGAAAACGGCACGGGAATTTGAGCTTTCGCACCGCAGGGCCGTGCGGCACATCACGCAGCGCGCGGTGCACGCAGCCCTGCAGTTCGGCATTTTCTGCGCGGGGATCTTCTTCGTTTTCGGCAGTGACTGGGGCGAGGCGTTTTATAAGAGCCGGGAAGCCGGGGCATACCTCAAAATTTTGGCGCCGCTCGTACCGCTTTTATATCTGGATGTCGTGGTGGACAGTCTTTTAAAGGGGCTTGACGAGCAGCTGAACTCCATGAAATACAACTTTTCGGATTCGTTTCTGCGTGTGCTTTTGATTTTGCTTTTTATGCGGTTTGCCGGTATGCAGGCGTACATTGCAATTTTGTTTTTCTCGTCCATCTTCAACGCGATGCTGAGTGTACGAAGATTATTAAAAGTCGCCGATGTGCATATCGGGCTATTGAAAAGTGCAGTGATGCCGGCGTTTTTTGCACTGCTTGCCGCGAATGCAACACAGTTTTTATTGAAAAGCATTTTGCTTTCGGGTATTCCCCTTGTTTTGCTGCAAACGGCGGTTTGTGCAGGGTTTTATGCCGCTTTGCTGTTCCCGTTTTTAAAGCTGTGCGCGTATCATACGGACAAAAAGCAAACCGTTAAAACATAAAAGCGGCGCTCCGACAGGTTGCCCTGCCGAAGCGCCGTGGTTTTATTTACGTGTTGTCAGAAAGGAATCAGATCCAACGGGTCTCGGTCATCTTCGGCTCGAAGATGATAGCGGACTTCAGGGTCTCAACAGCCTTCATAAGGCCCTCGTTCTGGCTCATGAGGCTATCCTCATGTTCAATGCTGATGGCATAGTCATAGCCGACAAGGCGCAGAGCGCTGATGATGTCCTTCCAATAGAGCAGATCGTTGCCGTAGCCGACGCTGCGGAAGATCCAGGAGCGGTGTGCTTCGTCTGCATAGCTCTTCGTGTCGAGCGCGCCGTTCTTTGCCATGTTGTACTTATCGAGACGGGTATCCTTTGCGTGTACGTGGAAGATTGCGTCGCCGCCGAGCTCGCGGATAACAGCAACCGGATCCATGCCCTGCCAAATGAGGTGGGACGGGTCAAAGTTTGCGCCGATCTCCGGGCCCACAGCCTCACGGAGCTTGAGGAGCGTCTCGGTGTTGTAAACACAGAAGCCCTGGTGCATTTCAAGAGCGATCTTGTTGACGCCGTGCTCTCTTGCGAATGCTACAAAATCCTTCCAGTAATCGACAAGAATCTTCCACTGATACTCAAGAATCTTACCGAAATCGTCCGGCCATGCGCATACAACCCAGTTCGGATACTGAGAGGTCTCGCAATCGCCCGGGCAGCCGGAGAAGCAGTTGATCTGATGCAGGCCGTATTTTTCAGCCATCAGAACTGCGTTGCGCATGTCCTTATCATAAGCCGCAGCCAGCTCCTTATTCGGGTGGATCGGGTTGCCGTGGCAGGAGAATGCGCTGACTTCCATATCATACTTCTTGATGGTATCGCAGAACTCCTGATACTTTGCTTCATCGTGGAGCAAAACTTCCGGATCGCAGTGATCTTTGCCCGGATAGCCGCCGCAGCCGATTTCGACCATCTGGATGCCCATGGACTTGAAATACTTCAGTGCGTCCTCAAGAGGCATGTTGCCTACAACATTGGTAAGTACGCCTAACTTCATGTTAAAACACTCCTTCTAATTGAATAAATCAAAAGAATAACAGATTGAATTGGGGCTTTTTCTGAAAGAGAAAACCCTGTTTGATTCTATTGTACTATATTTCCTTGGTAAAATCAACATGGATTTGGCTTTTACGCCGCATTTTTTTTGGAATGTCTTTCGGCAGATGTATGAAATTTTTGTGGTTTTCCGTCAAATTCACGGTAGAATTTCGCCGGGCCTTCCGCTATAATGAAAGTTAGCATTTTATTAAAGGCGGTATAATTAAATGGAGAAGACCCAAAACTTTAAAAGCACCGTGTTTGCCTGCTACCGCGGGTATATCACGCAGGGCATTGTGAACAATCTCTCTCCCCTGTTTTTCGTGCTGTTCCAAAACAAATTCGGCATTTCGTATTCGCTGATTTCGGCACTTATTCTGTGCAACTTTGTGACGCAGGTCATCACGGATGTGCTTTCCGTTAAATACGTAGACCGCATCGGCTACCGAAAATCGGCGGTCATCGCACACGCGCTGGCGTTTTTAGGTCTTGTGATGCAGGGCACGCTGCCGAATGTGCTGCCTGCGCCGTATGTGGGTCTTGTCCTTGCGACGATTGTGAACGGCGTGGGCGGCGGCCTGATTGAAGTTATCATCAGCCCGATTGTCGATTCCTGCCCGGGAGACGCGAAGGCCTCCGCGATGAGCCTTTTACATTCGTTTTACTGCTGGGGACAGGTAGGTGTGGTGCTCATCACGACGCTTTTGCTGCGCTTGATCGGCGAGGATCTGTGGTTTATCATCCCGATTTTGTGGTCTTTGCTGCCGCTTTATAATTTATTCCGTTTCCTCAAGGTGCCGCTGATGCCCACCGTGCCGGAGGAAGAGAAAACACCGCTCAAAACGCTGTTTACCTCGAAAATTTTCCTCGTGGCACTGCTTTTGATGCTTTGCGCGGGCGCGAGCGAGCTTGCCATGAGCCAGTGGAGCTCGCTGTTTGCGGAGCGTGCGCTCGGCGTGACGAAGGTCATCGGCGACCTTTTAGGGCCGTGCCTGTTTGCGGTGTTTATGGGCATCGGCAGAACAATCTATGGCGTGTGGGGCGAGAAAATCCATTTAACGGGCGCGATGGTATTCTGCGCCGCACTGTGTATTTTGTGCTATCTCGGTACGGCTTTATTTGAAAACCCGTGGCTTTCTCTGCTTTCATGCGCGCTGTGCGGCTTTTCCGTGAGCCTCATGTGGCCGGGCACGTTTTCGCTGACTTCCGCTGCATACCCGAAGGGCGGCACGGCGATGTTCGGCATTTTGGCGGTGTTGGGCGATGTGGGCTGCTCTGTGGGCCCGGCATTGATGGGCGCAGTGAGCGGCGCGGTTTCCGGCAATGCAAAAATCGCCGCATCTTTCCCGAATCTCACTGCGGACCAACTCGGTTTAAAGAGCGGTATGCTGTTTTCCTCGGTTTTTCCGGCATTTATTTTAATCGGCGTTCTGTTGCTCACACGGTTTCATAAGGCTGCGAATAAAAAGCCAAGCCCCAAAGCGGACTTGAGCGAAGAATAGTTTTCAGGCAACAGATAGAGAAAAAGTGCAATGCAAATCTCTTGCATTTGAATTTGCAAGGGATAAATTGTTGCACTTTTGCCAGATTGCTACCAAACAGAATTTGTGAATGCAAACCTCAAAGCAGTTTGCTTCCTGCAGGCTTTCTATCCTGCGGCCTGTGTCAGCACACATGCCGTTGTGCTTTGCGACATGAACGGCAGACAAATGCCGCTCTCACCTGCGCCGATTAGCAGCTCCGTGCCGTTTTCGCAGGAGGCTTATACGTCAGATACTCACCGTAACAGTTGGGTTTCCAGCTCGCGAACGCGGCGAAGAATATCGACGGAATAGGACGGAATACGGCCGAGCGCATCGGGACCGACGTTCAAAAGGTAGTTTACACCCATGCCGTTGAGCTTCTGCTTGTTTGCAAGGATCTGCTCGGGTGTTTTCCAGTTGTGGTCGTAGTATTTGAAGCCCCATGTGTCGTTCAGCGTGGCCGCGGTCTCATAGAGGTTATACGGCGAATACTTGAAGCCGAACAGATCGTTCATGGACTGCATGTCCCCTGCGCGTTCTTTCGAGATCTCTGCCGGACGCTCTGCGGGAATCTCGTTATCGCCGAGAGAAACGTAATCATACACGCCGTTGCCGAGGCGAGAGTTCACAAGGCAGTCCGGCTGATACTGCTTCACAAGGTCGTAAAGCTCCTGACTCTGCGCCTTTGTCATCACGCCCGGGGTATCGAACCAGATCAGGCAGATGTCGCCGTATTTTGTCATGATCTCCTTCACCTGCGGCTTGATCTTCTCGTTAAAGCAGATGGAGTAGTCTTTGTTGTCTGCACCGGGGAAATCCCAGTTGTTATACCACGCCGTGCCTGCGCAGCCGGTGGTTTTGTCGTAGCCGCCGCCGTGCGGGTGGTGCCAGTCAAGCTCCTGCGAATAGTAAAGCCCCAGCTTTAAACCGTGCTTGTAGCAGGCTTCCGCCAGCTCTGCGATGAGGTCTCTTCCAAATGGCGTTGCTTTTTTGATGTTGTATGCATCGCAGTCGGAATCAAACAGCGCAAAGCCCTCGTGGTGCTTAGAGGTAACCACAAAGTAGGTCATGCCGCATTCTTTTGCAAGCTTTACCCACTCCTCCGCATTAAAATAAACAGGGTTGAACGCACCCGCAAGCTGTTCCATTTCGCGGTTCGGGATGGCAAAGGCGGACTGGATCCATTCACCGTAATCATAAGGCGTGCGGCGCCCTCTGTACTCACCGGCGAGCATGGAATAGAGTCCGAAGTGGACCATCATGCCGTATTTCGCTTCGCGAAACCATTCGATATTGTTCATGTCTTTTCTGCACGGCTGCCGACGAAAAAAATTGCGCAGCCGTGCTTCCTCCTTTGAGAATTTTTTATGTACCCTATTATAGCATACGGAACCGAATCTGTCTTGCTGTTTCTTTTTTATACAAGCGAAAAAAGCCATGCAGCGTGCTATACTGAAAATGAAGACAAATCAAAGCGGAAAAACCGGAGACATAGTATGGCGGAATATGTAGATATTGTAGATGAGAACGGGATCCCCACAAGCGAAACGGTAGAGCACGAAACGGCGCACGCAAAGGGCTTTCGGCACCGCACCCGCGCTTGACGCAAAAGCACTTGCGAGCCTGCTTGCCAGCAATCCCGAACTACTCAAAAAGGCTTTGGAGTCTGTCCTGCTTGCAATAACACCTGAGTTTATTAGCGAAGCGCAAATTAGCAAACGGACTGAAAACCGAATGAAAATACGTCGATAATGCAGTGCGTATTAGCAAAATGCTAACTGTGGAAATACAGAAAAAGTGATTGGTCTTGACCACAAAATGCCAAACCTGTGATTAGCAATTAGCAAGCAGCCAACCACAACAGAAAATAAAAGCCGAAAAGCCCGATTTTACTAGGCTTTTCCGAAATTATAGTGTTAATCATTTCTTTTTTTGAAATCTGCTAATATTATGCCGTTTTTCCATTCGTTTTAGCAAGGTATTAGCAAACGCAAAGATTTTTGGGGAACATCATTAAGTTAATAGGATACTCGTTACGAGTGCTAATTCACAGTTGAATTTTTTGTTCTTTTTATATTAGTATAAATAAAATTTAACTTAAATAAGTCATAGAGATATCTGTATTCAGTTTTCAAAATACACAAAATACAAATGAAAGGCTTCCATTTTCGTGGTTCGGAATTAACTCCTTCACTTGTTTGAACCGGGAGGGCGTTTTTGGGGGTGTTTTTTCAAAATTTCTTGAAAAAATTTTTTGTAAACAAAAAGCCGCCTATTTCCCTCGTAATCGAGGTCAATAGACGGCGGGTAGAAATATTCATAATTTTGGTGTATAATAGGAAATTAAGAGAAAGACAAATTTGAAGTTTCTGTTGCAAATCAGAAGAAAAAGTATTATAATATCAACATTGGGAATGAGGCACTCCCATGGGAAATAACCCCTAAACCGCAATTATGCTGATGGCTTCTGCGAAAACTACGCAGAAACTGTCGGCTTTTTTAGTTCCTGCGGTATAAGGAGGATTATATGTTAACGAGTATTGCTATTATTTTGTTGTTCGGGTTACTGGTGGGATGGATATTTTCAAAAATGAAATTACCAAGCCTGTTAGGAATGATTATAGTGGGAATTGTATTAAGTTCACATTGTTTGAATTTAGTAGATGACTCGATACTTACTATATCAGGAGATTTGAGACAGATTGCATTAGTTATTATTCTGACAAGAGCTGGCTTGTCTTTAAATTTTTCTGATTTGAAAAAGGTGGGTCGTCCGGCAATTCTAATGTGTTTTGTACCGGCATGTATTGAAATGATCGGAACAATAATTTTCGCACCGTTATTATTAGGTGTATCTTTTCTGGATGCAGCAATCATAGGAAGTGTCATAGCTGCGGTATCTCCTGCGGTTGTTGTTCCCAGAATGATAAAACTGATAGAGGATGGATATGGTACGGACAAAAGTATTCCACAGTTAATTTTAGCGGGAGCATCTGTGGATGATGTGTTTGTGATTGTAGTGTTTACCGCACTTACTACTTTAGCTTCAACAGGGGAAGTATCTGCAATAAGCTTCATACAAATACCGACATCTATTTTGCTTGGCGTTCTTTTAGGCGGAGTTTTAGGAACTATTCTTGTATGGTTTTTCAGAAGATTTCACATTCGTGATTCCGTAAAGGTGCTTATCATTCTAAGTGTTTCATTTTTGCTGCTTGAATTGCAAAATAGGCTGGAAGGTATTGTGCCGGTTTCAGGGCTGTTGGCAATAATGAGCGTGGGCGTTATAATCAATCAAAAATATGATGTGTTGGCAAAGCGTCTGTCAGTAAAATATAATAAACTTTGGCTTGGAGCAGAAATATTCCTATTTGTATTGGTTGGTATTGCAGTTGATTTGAAGTATGCATTAGAGGCAGGTGTTGTAGTGATTTTGTTAGTAAGTTTGGCGTTGGTATTTAGGATGATGGGAGTGGCAATATCGCTTGTCAAAACAAAGCTAAATAAAAAAGAGCGTTTATTCTGTGCAGTTGCATATACACCCAAGGCAACCGTACAGGCAGCACTTGGAACGGTACCGCTTGCGATGGGATTGCCTTGTGGAGAGATTGTACTTGCGGTTGCGGTAATATCCATTTTATTAACAGCACCTTTTGGGGCAATATGTGTTGATAATTTGTATAAAAAGCTATTATCAAAACAAGAGTAAACTTTCAGTTTGTCGAACTTACTCTAAATTAGCAAAGACCGCTTACAAAAGTGTAGGCGGTCTTTATTCGTGTTCAGATATATTTGATTTTGAACTTTCTTTTCTTGGCTGAAAGCACCTTGCAAATAATATCATCTACTGCGTCCGTGTATCTGCCTTGTGCTATCAGGCTGTTCTTCAAACGGATAAGTGATTGCAACACTCTCCTGTATTCTTCATCGGAGCAGAGAGGGTATTTTCATTAGCAAAATTGCGAAAACCCTGCCGATTTTTATTAGCAAGCAGTCCACCTGAAAGGCGGACGACATTAGTCCTAATTTCCATTAGCTGACGGAGGATTTGCTAATGAGGTTTTCTGCATTTTTCAGTTTCATTGTCTTTGAACTAAAATAAAAAAAGCCGAAAAGCCCGATTTTACTAGGCTTTTCGGCTGTGCTTTTGGCACCCCCTGCGAGAATCGAACTCACAACTAACCCTTAGGAGTATGGCTTACCATGTGATACACGGTTCGGATGTAACTTCCAATATCATCCCTTACGCAGAATGACTTGTAGTAAACGAACTTTATGATGCAAAACACCTATTCTGACGCAGTTTTATGTGTCCGTTGGGTGGTCCTATTAGCAAATTCTTAGCAAGAGGACACCCAGCCAAAGCCGATTGCTACTGCCATTCTTCACTCCCTTAGTCAAAATGACAAGGCAAATACATGGAGGTTACTATGGACAAGAAAGAGAAAAAGTCACTGCCGGAACCGCGCACATATACCGTGGAACAGATTGCGGCTATGCTCAACATTGGCCGCACAACCGCATATCAGCTCGTCAAGCAGGAGGAGTTCAGGATCGTCCGCATAGGAAATGCGATCCGCGTCTCCAAGAAATCTTTTGACGAGTGGCTGGAAAGTTTGGAATTGTGAATATCGCAAGAAACGCCGTAGGCTCAAAAAACCTATGGCGTTTTTTTATACCCATTTTGAAGGAGGCTGGCAATGAAACTGACAGAAGCAGAAATGAGGATGGTGTTTCAGATTGAAAGTACCAATCAGAACGCTGCCCTGAATGAGATTTACATGACATGGCGCTATGCGCCGAACCCGGCAACGAAAGAAACGGCGGAAGGCCTTCTGGACAAGCTCCGCCCCCTGTCGGATCAGGAGTGCATGGATTTGATCCGCAAGGTGCAGGCCGAATACCGTCTGCCGGAGAAAGCCCGCACCATCGGGGAAATGCTGGCAGAGGCCAGACAGCAATCCGGGGCGCAGAAGTTATCCGGCCATGACATTATGGCTTTGGAGCGTTTCGACCCGGCGACCAGACACATGATCGTCTTTGATGTTCTTACCCATGACTCGCCTGTTGGCTGGAAGGGTGAGAAAATGCGCCTGTTCCTGACTGACGCCGGATACAGCAAGGCTTTGGAAAATCAGGAAAAGGGACACATCAAAATCCGTAACCATGCGAAGGTGCTTTCCGGCGATCTCCACTATGACCATAAAGACCGTGAGAGGTAGCCGTCCCCAAAATGTATCAAAATCAGCGGAAAATCTTCTGTTTCTTCCTCTGTGGCTTGCGTTCTGAACAGGGCGTGGATGTTTTCCCATGCGGGAGGCTATGAAGGCGTACAGACAGATAAACCGCTTAAAATCAACACTTTTTATTTTCACAGAAAGGAGGTGCGAAGATGGCTGTTTTTCGTATTGAAAAGACCCGTGATTATACGGTCATGTCGAACCATCACTTGAAAGATCGGACGCTGACCCTGAAATCCAAAGGGCTGCTGTCCATGATGTTGTCGCTCCCTGACGAGTGGAATTACACCACCAGAGGTCTTGCGGCGATCTGCCGGGAAGGTGTGGACAGCATCGGTGCGGCATTGAAGGAGCTGGAAAACCACGGGTATATCCGGCGCACCCAGCTTCGGGATGAAAAAGGCAAGATCACGGATACCGAGTATGTCATTTACGAAATGCCTCAGTGCGAACCGCCGTCAAGCCCAAGTACGCCTTTACCGGGTACGGCAAAGCCATATACGGAAAACCCGGATATGGGTATCCCGGATACGGCGGAACCGTGTACGGAAAACCCAGCACAATTAAATACTAATCAAACAAAGACTGATTTATCAAGTACGGAGATATCAAATCCTATCCCATCAAATCCCCCTACCCCCGCAGGGGCAAGGATGGGAACGGATCGGATGGGAGCCAGAGAATGTTATCGTGAAGTGATTTTGGACAACATCGAGTACAGCTATCTGGTGCAGGACAGCCATATCGACCGTGAGCAGCTTGACGAGATCGTTGACCTGATCGTGGATACCGTATGTTCTGCCCGCAAAGTCATCCGCATTGCCGGAGACGATTATCCGGCGGAGGTGGTAAAGTCCCGGTTTATGAAGCTGGACAGTTCCCATGTTCAGTATGTTATGGACTGCATGAAGGACAACACCACCTATGTCCGCAATATCAAGAAATACCTTCTGGCGGCGCTGTATAACGCCCCGACTACCATCAACAGCTACTATTCTTCCCTGGTGCAGCATGATATGTACGGGGACGGGCAAAGGGGGCGAGGCTAAATGCAGGAGGAAGTAACGCGGGGCGCCGTAACGCTCATTGTTGACGGAGCCAAGCTAAGCGAGCAAGTCTTTGAAAAGGCCGTCAAAAAGTTCCTGGAGGAAATCCAGAAAAGCCAGAAGCCCAAAATCTACCGCGGCAGGCAGAGCCTTAAACAGCTTGCCAGCCAGAACGCCGGTCTTGCCAATATCGAGATCAGTGACAAGAATATCAAGGCCTTCTCCCGTGTGGCGAAGAAATACCATGTGGATTTTGCCTTGAAGAAAGACACCTCCGCAGAGCAGCCCCGTTACCTGGTCTTTTTCAAAAGCCGGGACGCGGATGCCATCACAGCGGCATTTCAGGAGTTTGCCAGCCGGAAAATGAGCCATGAGGAAAAGCCTTCCATCCGGGAGCGGCTAACCCAGGCGAAGGAACAGGCGGCGGAGAAAACGGAACACCGCACCATTGACCGGGAGAAAGTAAAGGTCAAAGATCGGAGCGTGCAGAGATGAACATGAAAAAACTGTTTTTGCTGAATCTCCCGTATCTTCTGTTCGTGTATCCCTTCGATAAGCTGGCACAGGCTTTTCGGCTTGCGCCCGGCGCTGACCTCTCCGGCAAGCTGCTTTCTATCAGGGACGGCTTCACGGCAGCCCTTTCCTCCCCGTGGCTCAGTTTTCATCCCACGGACTTGCTGATCGGCATAGCCGGTGCGGTGGTCCTTCGCATGGCGGTCTACCTGAAAGGCAAGAACGCCAAGAAATACCGCCACGGAATCGA
>CABULU010000051.1 GCA_902492505.1 uncultured Eubacteriales bacterium | reverse complement strand
ACAGGCTGATTGAAAAGGTGTTCGAGCAGAACGCAAGCGGCATACTCTCCGATGAGCGCTTTTCCAAAATGCTCCAAAGCTACGAAAAAGAGCAGAAAGCCTTAATACAGGAGGTTGCCGACAGTCAAAAGGCATTACAGGAAGCGAAGCAGAAGGTTACAGATTTAAGGCTGCTGCTCCGTACCCTGCGTGAACTGACGGATATTACGGAGCTTACCCCAACGCTTGTAAACGCATTGATTGAGCGGATCGAAGTACACAACAATGACAAGTCAAGTGGCCACTGTTTTGTAAAGGTGGATATTTATTTTACGGCGGCGGGAATGATCGATATTCCTACCGAACAGGAAATCCTTGCTATGATGAAGGAAATACGGGAAAACCCGCAGGACTTCCGCTTTGTAGCATAACAAAAGAATACGGTGCAACCCATTTTACTGAGTTACACCGTACCCCTACATAAAAACTTCCTTATCTGGCGTTGGCTAAAGACAGCTCTCTTTTAAAAAAAAGTCAGCTATTATGCGGTTTAGCGATTATTATTTGCTTGCTTCTTCAACAGCAACAGCGCATGCAACGGTCATACCAACCATGGGGTTTGTATACAACCCCGTCATAGTATTCAGGCGCACTTATTCTGTTATAAAGTTGAAGAGCCGCTATAAACATCACCACAACGCTTAAAATACATATAACCGATGACAGCGCCCGATTGCTGCATAACATGGCAACAAGCGTAAAAACAGAACAGTATGCTGTAATAAGTAAAAAAGAACTGAGGATAAGCTGCCACAGCTTCAAGGTGCTCATATGCAGTCCGCCGAACATCGGTATGCCGAAAATACATACAACAGTCACACATGCAAGACAGATAGCAACGGACGCCGCTATATTGCTCAGAAGACCGGAAAAATATATAGCCGTGCGACTGTGACCTACTATAAGCTTATTGTGAAGCGTTCTGTCACTGTACTCAATACCTATAAAAAGACTGCAAAATACCGAGCTCACAAAGCCTACGGCAAATGCAAAGCAAAACAAAATATCGTCAAATTCAACATCGGCACCGTATTTAATCACATCGTTATAAAACAAAAAAACATATATGCCGCCTATTTACCGCCTCCTAAAAGATTCATATAGTAATTTTCAAGGCTCTCGTCCCGCTCGTGCATAGAACTGATTTCACATCCATGTTCTGACAGTTTCAGCGTCAAATCGGTTATTGAAACACTGCCGAATATATCTGCCGAGCTGTCAGACAGCACTCTGTACTCTACACCCGCAGAATCCAAAACACGGCTGAGTACATTGATATCACTCACTGTTACGCGCAGACAGCTGCGACATGCGTCAGCAAGCTCCTCGGCACTTATCTCCTTTACAATAGCTCCACCGTCCACAAAACCGAAGTGAGTTGCAACACGTGCCAGCTCGTCAAGAATATGACTTGAAATAAGTACCGTTATATTCATTTTTTTATTGAGACGCAGTATAAGCTCACGTATCTCTATTATTCCCTGAGGATCAAGACCGTTGACAGGCTCGTCAAGCATTAAAAAATCAGGATCGCCCGCCAGCGCTACCGCTATTCCGAGACGCTGACGCATACCAAGAGAAAGATTTTTTGCCTTTTTTCTTCCCGTATTTTCCAGCCCGACAAGCTTTAAAATCTCGTCAATCCCGTCATATGACGGAAGACCCAGAATTTTATACTGCATTTTAAGCGAGCTCTCTGTACAGTCGGGAGTATCCCCGCTTATCCTGTCAAGTATCTGCGATTTTGTCACAACCTGTGAAGGATTACTCATAAGCAGCTTTAATATGGCGTATTCTGTGCGCGTAAGATGTACAAAAGTATCTGAACTTTTGCAAGACGTGTATTTGTATCAAGCTGCAAATCTCTGAATTTCAGCGTTTCAGCTACACCTGACGCAGTACCGTTTCTCAGATGTACCTTGATACGCGCAAGCAATTATTTTATATCAAACGGTTTTGTAATATAGTCGCAAGCCCCGCCGAGCAGTAAATCCACCTTGCTGTCAATATCTGCCTTAGCACTCATAACAATCACGGGAATATTAAAAACGGGTATTAATTTACTTACTAAGCCTGTATGACAAGCCGGTCTGAAAGAAAGCCAACAGTCCCTGAAACAGAAACGGACGCGGATCTTCCTTATCCCAGTACGGCGCCATAAGCTCCAAAAACACGGAAAACATCTTATCCTCAAGCATATGCAGCTTTTTGCGTCCGTCGCCGCCAAGCGAAAGAATATCAACGGCAAGAGACGTAATATCACCCTGTGATGTAAGCAGAGTATCAACTGCGCCTGTTTTTATCTGTGTGACATCCTTATCCCATGCATCGGCATATGCAATGCCTCCGCAAAAGGCAATGCAAGCGACATTATAGTAATAAAGCTGCGCGTCGTTTTGAAACGTCTCTCTGAGCTGCACGTCTTTGAGCCAGCTCATAATAAAATTCTTTCCGCGCTCCAGCAGGTCGGGAATCTGCATTATATCCCCCGTACCGTCGCCGTAAATTCTTGTCAGTCTATGCAGCTCTATGCTGACACTGTTAAAAAAGTCGGATTTAAACTGTTCCATTATTCTTGTTCTCCGTTTCTGTCTTGTTTTTATCATTCATTGAGATTTGTCCGAACTGAAAGCGAATACTCGGTAGGCGTCATACCGGACACACGGCGGAATACCGTTGTAAAATACTGCGAGGTATTAAAAGACAGCGCAGCCGCAATTTCGGTGAAGTTGTAATTTCCCTCACGAATCATCTGCTTAGCAGCGTCCACCTTCAGTCGCGCAAAATACTCCATAACGCCGCAGTCCATCTGCTCG
Organism: uncultured Eubacteriales bacterium; assembly: GCA_902492505.1. Taxonomy (GTDB): domain Bacteria; phylum Bacillota; class Clostridia; order Oscillospirales; family QAKW01; genus RGIG9041. Next base: position 8,412 of record CABULU010000051.1, on the reverse strand, counting down.
CGGAATAACTTTTTTATAACAGACGCGGACAGGTTAAACTCATGCATAATATCCTCAAAATGCAAGCGAGACTGTACATTTTTTTCAAGATACTCACATATTTTGGCAAGCAGGCAGCCGTTTTCAGCCCTTTTCACCGGAACAGTGCGTCTGTTTCCGCGGACAAGCAGTATCAAAAGCTGTTCTATATAAAGACGTACCATCTGCTCACAGCAAAAGCTGCCGCTGCCGGATTTCTCCATTACACGCGTGTACGGCATACCCAGCGGAGTTGAAAACGCCTCAAGCGACTCCTTGACAATTCCGCCGATAAGACGCCGTTCATCGCTTCCGCAGGTTATAACCATTCCGGCAATAGACATAAGCTCAGGACAGTCACAGTCAAACGATACAATTACTGAATTTGCCGCGTGCTCACAACGCAAGTTGTGAAACTCATTGGGCTTATGTATATAAAGCTGACCCACCTCAAGACAGATTTCCTTTGCCCCCGCCGTGATATACAGACGCTTTTTGTCGGCATACACAATCTCCCAAAAGTTATGTATTTCACCGGAATAGGCAAAATCCTTTGTATATTCAAAATAATGTACGGTATACACCCCATCAATTTTAACGCGGCTTTCAAGCGGTGTTTTTACATATTCCATACATACTTTCTCCCAATTTTATTTCAACAGCTTCATTATAAACGCTTTTTACACAATATGCAATAAAACAGAACCAAAAATATAAAACAAGTGACTTAATTTATAAGCTAAAATTAAAAAAATATGATACAATGTAGCAGTGGAAAGCTATACGCTCGGCTGACTCGCTCTGAATCGCCTAATTTTAGTATACGGATTTTTGCGACAACCGAAATTGAACAGAAAGGAATGCTATGCAATGTACATTTACAGAGAAGAAACTTATGAAAAAATGAGCAGACGCGCGGCAAACATCATATCCGCGCAGGTAATCCAAAAGCCGGATTCAGTTTTGGGACTGGCAACCGGCTCGTCACCGCTGGGTATCTACAAGCAGCTTATCGAATGGTACAATAAGGGGGACCTTGATTTTAAAGACGTAACATCGGTCAATCTTGACGAATACTGCGGACTGCCGGCAACTCATGACCAGAGCTATCGGTATTTTATGGATACCAACTTTTTCAATCACATAAATATAGATAAATTCCGTACATATGTGCCCAACGGCATGTGCGAAGATTACGAGCGCGAGTGTGCAGATTATGACAAGCTTATTTCCGGGTTGGGAGGAATTGACTTGCAGTTGCTGGGCATCGGATTTAACGGACATATAGGCTTTAACGAGCCGTCGGATTGTTTTGAAATTAAAACGCGCCGCGTTGAACTCACAGAATCTACGATTCAAGCAAATTCACGGTTCTTCCCTAACGGAGGCATGCCGACGCACGCTCTTACAATGGGGCTTAAATCAATACTCAGCGCAAAGAAAATACTGCTTATTGCAGGTCCGGAAAAGTACGACATAGTTAAAAAAGCACTTACAGGTCCCGTAACTCCCAAGGTACCCGCGTCTATACTTCAGCTGCATGACAATGTGACTGTTGTCTATACAGGCGACAGGGACTTTTAAGGAGGGTTTTATATGAAATTTAAAAACGAAAATGCTTCAGTTTACTTTCCCGGAGAGGAATCCTTTTCTGAAATTACCGACATTTGTATTGCCGCACATCAGGATGATATTGAAATTATGGCATATGCACCGATTGCAGAATGTTACGACAGCAGCACACGCAGCTTCTGCGGGGTTGTAGTAACAGACGGTGCAGGAAGCCCACGCACAGGCGAGTACGCGGATTATACCGACGAACAAATGAAGCAGGTTCGCATAGACGAGCAAAGAAAAGCCGCTAAGCTCGGAAAGTATCGCGCCGTAATTCAGCTCGGTTATCCGTCAAAGGCAGTAAAGGACGCAAGTAATTTCGACCCCGTAGATGATATTTTCAACTTGCTCATGCAGGTTCGTCCGAAATATCTTTACACACACAATATCGCCGACAAGCACGAAACGCACGTTGCTGTTGCACTGCGTGTAATAGCTGCGATCAAAAAAATGCCAAAAGAAGCACGTCCGGAAAAAATAATTGCTCTGGAGGTATGGCGCGGACTTGACTGGCTGTGTGACAGCGATAAGCTGTGCCTTGACACAAGCGCCTATCCCAAGCTTGCAACGGAGCTGTTACAGGTACACCGCTCACAGGTAGTAGGCGGCAAGCGCTATGACAACGCGGCTGTCGGCAGGAGATACGCAAATGCAACCTTTTTTGCTTCACACAGCACCGACAGCTCTGACAGCATAAGCTTTGGCATGGATCTTGTACCCATGATAGAAAACAATATTACTCCGAAGGAATATATAGCGCAGTTTATGAACAGATTTGAAAAAGAAGTAAATGATACATTGGAAAGGCTGAGCTGAAATGGAAAATACAATTAAATTTGGAACAGGTGGCTGGAGAGCTGTTATAGGTGAGGATTTTATCTGCTCAAACATCCGCCTTGTAGCAGCGGGTATTTTGGAGCTTATGAAAAGCGAAAACAAGACGGATAAACCGGTTATTATCGGCTTTGACCGGCGTTTTCTCTCCGAAAACGCTGCAAAATGGGTAGCCGAAGTGCTGGCACAGGGAGGAATTACAGTTTGGTTTATGCACCGTTCGGTGCCTACCCCGCTTGTAATGCACACAGTTAAGGATAAAGAGCTTCACTACGGAATAGAGATAACCGCATCTCATAATCCGTCGGAATACAACGGAATAAAGCTCATTGTTGACCAGGGACGCGACGCACCGCTTGAGACAACGGAAAAACTCGAAAAAATCATAGAAAAGCTCTCGGATGTTAAGTATCTTGAATTTGAAACGGCAGTAAGTGAAGGAAAAATCATATACCTGAACAATCCGTTCAACAAATTTTTAGACGATATTATAAGTCTTTTGGATATGGACGCGCTGCGGGAGCGCGGCTTGCGTGTTGTATTTGACTCAATGCACGGCTCCGGCACATATCCGCTGCTTGTAATATTCCATACCGCAAGATGCACAATCGACACAATAAACATCAATAAGGACGCATATTTTGGCGGACTCATGCCCGCACCGAGTGAAAAGAGCCTTAATTTGCTTCGGGATACCGTAGTAAAAGGCGGTTACGATTTGGGTATTGCAATGGACGGTGACGGCGACCGTTTAGGCGTTATCGATCGCAACGGCCGTTACATCAACGCAAACGAAATTCTGTGTATGCTGTACTACTATCTTGTAAAGTACAAGGGATGGAAAGGTCCTGTTGTGCGCAACCTTGCTACAACTCATATGCTGGATAAAATAGCAGAAAGTTTCGGTGAAAAATGCTATGAGGTCCCGGTAGGATTTAAATACATTTCGTCAATGATTGATGAAGCGGACGCCGTACTGGGCGGAGAGTCTTCGGGCGGACTTACGGTTCGCGGTCATATTCACGGCAAGGATTCGGTTTACGCCGCATCACTTTTTGCGGAAATGATAAGCGTTGTCGGTAAATCCGCATCGGAAATCATGGATGAGCTTGAGCGTGAATACGGTAAGTTTGTTATGGTGGAAGATAATCTTAGATTTGCACCGGAGTATAAAAGCGTTATAAACAAACTGGTGTTTGAAGATAAAAAGCTGCCTGATTTTGCCGTTAATGTAGACCATGTAAACTACGAAGACGGCTGCAAGGTATATTTTGAGGACGGCAGCTTTGTCATATGCCGTTTTTCCGGAACGGAGCCTTTGCTGAGAATTTTTGCAGAAAGCAACAGCAGATCCGCTGCCTCAGAGTATATTTCGGATTTCAGAGAATTTCTGAAAATATGAATTAAACATAATATTATGACAGCCGGGGGTTTAAAAACCCCGGCTGCTTTTATTGTCATAACCCATCAGTCTTAAAAATATAATTAATAACAAACAAAAAGGTGGTAAAACCAAATGGCTGATGTATATCTTTCACCCTCGCCCGCACATTTCAATACGGGATACGGTAATTACGGTACAGAAGAAAGACGCATGAATTTAATCGCAGACGTTGTTGAATACGAACTGACGCGGCACGGCGTCACAACGGTAAGAAACGATCCCGACATGTCACTCACTGAGGTGGTAGCGGACGCTAACGCTCAAAACACTAAAATCTACGTTGCGATTCAATCGCAGTCGGCGGACACTCTGACACGCGGCGCACAGATATATTATTATAAGCCCGGCGGAAACGGCGAACGGCTTGCGTCCGATATTTTTACTTATCTAAGTGAAATTATTCCGACCCAGGATATCGGTCTGTCAGAGGGTGCGGCAGTATACGGCGGCTTTTACGAGCTCAGACGAACGAAAATGCCGTCCGTAATTGTAATGCCGGGGTATCACGACAACCCGCTCGACGCCGACTTCATTATTGATAACACATATGAAATAGGTGTTGCTATTGCCCGCGGTATTTTAGAATATCTCGGTATACCGTATCAGGAGGATACGCCGGAAAACATGCAGCGGATGCGTGCTGAATACAACGGTGTCATCTTTTAAAGTTTTCAAGGCTGTCGAATTCATAGCCCTTTGAACGCAGGTCGTCGATTACCTGTGGTAAGATTTCACAGTTGGTCTTTGAAGTGGAGTGTAAAAGCAAAACCGCGCCGTTGTGAACGCGTGAATAAATCTTTTCCTTTGCGGCCTCATGCGACGGCTGATTATTTATCTCCCAGTCATAATAAGCAAATGACCAAAATACAGTGGTAAGTCCCAGCTGTTCATTATACTCCAGCGCCTGTTCGGAAAAACGACCGCTCGGAAAACGGAAGTATTTGCGCGGAGTTAAACCGAGCTGCGTTATAAGCTCCTCCCAGCCTTTAATTTGCTTTTCGTATTCGCTAAAGCTTGTGTATTTGGTCATGTCGGGATGATTCAACGAATGATTACATACAAGATGTCCCTCAGCATCCATACGCTTTACCAGTTCCGGATTTTTCTTTACAAAATTACCGTCTACAAAAAATGCCGCTTTTACATTCTTTTCCTTAAGAGTGTCGAGTATTTTCTCATGGTACCCGTTGTCAAAGCCGGCGTCGAAAGTCAAATAGAGCGTGGGAGTATCGGCGCTGCCCAGATAAACCGTATTATATTCATCTATAAAGTCTGCCTCTGGTATACACTGTGGCTGTGAATTATCCTTTTCCGGCTTAAAATACCAATCGTAGGGCGCAGCAGCACCGGTATTTGCAAATACCAAAAACGGAAATGCTGCTATAATAACCGGAACTATTATAAACGCTAAAAATCTTTTATATAACTTTTCCATATCTTTGCCTCCGAAATTTTATTATTATTATTATTATTTTGTTGACTTTTCGGAGCATTTAAACATAACAAAGCAGGTAAATTCGGGAAAATATGGATATTTCATTTTTTGATTTTTTTAAAGAGGCTGTTATATCACCTCCGATGCTCACCGCGACTCTGCTGACACTGGGCGTTATATTCGTAAACGGATGGACAGATGCGCCCAATGCCATAGTAAGCTGTGTTTGCAGCAACACGCTTTCCATGAGAAAAGCCGTGTTTACAGCGGCGATATGCAACCTTGCCGGCGTGTTGATTATGACATTCATAAACAGCTCGGTCGCTAAAAACATTTTTGAATGTGCTGATTTTTCAGACTCGGAATACGGACACGCGGCACTTTGTGCCGCGCTCGCATCGGTGATAATACTTGCCGTCGGCGCATGGATTTTCGGCATACCCACAAGCGAATCGCACGCTATCATTTCCGCACTTATCGGAGCTGCCGCAGCATGCAAGGCAGCCGTAAATTTACGTGTTATCGCATATACCTTCATAGGTCTTATACTATCCGTTGCAGGGGGATTTATTATAGGATATTTTCTGTTCCGATACATGAAACGAAAAACATATAAAAAGAAAAAGCTTAAGCGTCTGCAAATCTTAGGCGCTGTGCTCATGTCGTTTATGCACGGCGCACAGGACGGACAGAAGTTTATCAGTATATTTCTTGTTGCAATAAGCTTGCAAAGCTCAACCACACAAGCAGGTGCGGGATTTTATATTCCTATATGGACGGCGCTGCTTTGCTCACTCACCATGGCATGCGGCACGGCGTTGGGCGGAGGAAGAATCATACGCACAGTAGGCAAAAAAATGGTGAATTTGGATTTAAAGCAGGGAGTATGCGCAGATATTGCAGGAAGTATAAGCCTCTTTTTATCAACGTGCCTCGGACTGCCCGTCAGCACTACACACGCAAAGACATCGTCGGTCATGGGCTGCGGTTTTGTGGACTCCGCCCTAAATACACATACGGCATTTGAAATGCTTGCCGCATGGATAATAACCTTTCCTGCATGTTTTATTATGGGATATATATTTACAAGACTGGCCATGTGAAAAAGCAGACCCGTGTAAGGGTCTGCTTTTTAATATATAATATTACTGTCGTTTTTTAATATCGTTTTTCCTGACATATTCCTTCAGTGCTAAATTAACTACCTGAGAAAACGACCTGTCGTCAAGCTCGGCAATAATTTTCACCTTTTCCAATAAATCACTGTCGATAGTGATACTGACCGATTTTTTCAGCGGACGCATATAAATCACCCCTTATATGATAATATTATACTGTAAAATATTAACTGATTGTACATAATAATGTAAAATGACATAAAGCACTATTTTACACTACAAAATGACATGAAAATAACATTTTCATCGTAAGGCAACAAAAAATGCGCAGAAAAAAACCGCGCACCGAAAATTCACTTTTGCCTCAGCCGATTTAGCATTTCAGCATGTTATTTTAAAGTATTATATTACACAAAAACACATCTGTCAATAAAACGGGCTGAGCCGGCACGTCATAATGCGTCACCGGCTCAGCCTGTTTTCAATATATAAGCATTTTATGGCTTACGGTTAAACCGCCCTCCGCCGTTCATAGCCGCGCTGTTATTTACGCCGCTCTGATACAATAAATCCGTCATTTCAATAGTCTGTGTACTGTCCCCGGATGTCAGAGTATATGTTTTACCCGCCTCTATCTCCTTGCAGCTTATTAATATACTGTTATAGTTTTTAGACGGAGTATAGCGTAGAATTACATTGGATTCGCTGTCCGACAATATTATTTCATCACCACCTCTTCCCGAAATACCTATCAGCATTGCTCCCTGAGTCGATTTTGAGCCAAAATTTTGTGCCATACCCAATTCACCCGAAGCAACAAACACTCCTCCCGTTATTTCAGCAGTACCGTCATAGTCAAGGGCACCGTTGCCGCTGCTTTCCGGACCATCTATATACGTTTCACCGCCGCTTACATACAATGCACCGTTAGAGTCGACACCGTCACCTTGTGCGTTTATATTCAAACTACCGCCGGAGATTTTAATATATACGTCACTGTTTGGCTCCATAGCCTGCATACCGCCTCCGAAGCCGCTACCATCATTACCGCCGGCAGCATTAAGTCCGTCGTCTGAGGATATCACCGAAATATTGCCGCCGTTTATATCTATTGTGAGTCCCTCTATACCCTCGTAACTCTCAGCTATATCAATGTCTGCCGAATTCACAGTGACATTGTTGTCGGCATGAAGTGCGTCATCGCCGGTATTAATACTGAATTTACCTCCGTTTAGCTCAATATTCCCGTTTGAATGGATTGCATCGTCTGCGGAATCTATTATAAAACTTCCGCCGTCTATGACAATTCCCGTATCACTCTTTATCCCCTTAGAACTGACAGTGTCGGCAGTCTGACTGTAAAAGTTTTCCGCCATACGGTCAGCGCCTCTGAAAAAGTCATCTGCTTTCTGTTTCTCAGGCGCATTTTCAAAACCTCCAGCACTTTTTATATTGATATTGCCGTCCTGTATCTGAACAACTGCGGCGGCGCTTATCCCGTCACCATCACTTACAATATCCAAATCACCGTCCTCGACATACACAAACCCAAGTGATACATCATCGGCATTTTCCGCATGAATACCGTCTTTACCTGATTTTAAGTTTAACGTACAATCCGCTATTTTAACGCTGTCCTTGCCAGCAATCGCGTGACTCTGCGCCGTAACATTCAAAATCGCCGAGCATATTGCAAGCTCGTCTTTGGACACAATCCCGTGCCCGCTCTCTGCTGATATTGCAAGCTCACCCTCACCGTTTATCGTAAGATCATCCTTTGAAAATATAACGGAGTCAATATTGTTTTCATCTATTGCCTGATACTGACCTTTCATAGAAAGCGTATTTTTACTGCCAAAAGCAAGAGTTATAAAAACTTTATCAGCCTGATGAACATAAATGGGTGCAGTAGAATCGTTTGTTATTTTTACACCGTTCAGCACAAGACG
>CABULU010000050.1 GCA_902492505.1 uncultured Eubacteriales bacterium | reverse complement strand
TTGCAGAGCATATCGGCAAGCGACATTACACGCTCTAAAAATCGTTTACAGCCCTTTATGCTGGAGGTATTCCAGGGCGCGCTCTTTTCAAAATCACCGATGAACATTTCATAAAGACGCATAGTATCGGCGCCGTACTGCTCGATAATGTCATCGGGATTCACCACGTTGCCGCGGGACTTGCTCATTTTTTCTCCGTTTTCACCCAAAATCATGCCGTGAGAGGTACGCTTTGCATATGGCTCTTTTGTAGGTACTACTCCTATATCGTATAAAAACTTATGCCAAAAACGCGAATAAAGCAAATGGAGCGTCGTGTGCTCCATGCCGCCGTTGTACCAGTCAACGGGGCTCCAGTATTCAAGCGCCTCCTTTGAGGCAAGCTCGTTTTCGTTATGCGGGTCCATATAACGCAAAAAGTACCAGGACGAACCCGCCCACTGGGGCATTGTATCCGTTTCGCGCTTTGCGGGAGCGCCGCACTTGGGACAGGTTGTATTCACAAAGCTTTCCATCGCGGCAAGAGGGCTCTCGCCGTTATCGGTCGGCTCATAGCTGTCAACCTCCGGCAGCATTAGCGGCAGCTCGTTTTCGGGAACCGGAACATAACCGCACTTATCGCAGTGAACTATCGGAATGGGCTCGCCCCAATAACGCTGACGTGAAAATACCCAATCGCGCAGCTTATAATTGGTTTTTGGCTCACCGCAGCCCTTCTCCTGCAAAAATTCCGTGATTTTCTTTTTGGCATCCGCAACGGACAAGCCGTTCAAGAAACCGCTGTTTACCATTGTCCCGGTTTCAACGTCGGTGAACGCTTCGTTTTGAACATCGCCGCCGGCTACAACCTCGATTATGGGCAGATTGAAAACCTTTGCAAATTCCCAGTCACGCGTGTCGTGAGCCGGAACTGCCATAATAGCGCCGGTGCCGTAAGACATAAGAACATAGTCGGAAATGAAAATTGGTATCTGCCTGTCATTTACAGGGTTTATGCCGTCAATACCCAAAAGCCGAACGCCGGTCTTTTCCTTTGCAAGCTCGGTTCGCTCAAAATCACTCTTTGCGGCAGCGGCCTTTCTGTATGCAAGTACTTCATCGATATTATCGATTTTATCAGAGTATTTGTCTATCATCGGATGCTCGGGCGAGATAACCATATATGTCGCGCCGAACAGGGTATCGGGGCGGGTCGTGTAAACCTCAAGTTCACATCCTGCTGTTGTACCAAAGCGCACCGACGCACCCGTTGACCTACCTATCCAGTTTTTCTGCTGAAGTTTTACCCGTTCAATAAAATCAAGCCCGTCAAGGTCATCGACAAGTCGGCCGGCATACTCGGTTATTTTAAGCATCCACTGACTTTTAACCTTATGTATAACCTCGCTGTGACAGCGCTCACAGGTACCGTTTACAACCTCCTCATTTGCCAAAACAACCTTACATGAGGTACACCAGTTGACATTCATTTCCTTTTTATACGCAAGACCGCGCTTGAAAAGCTGCAGAAATATCCACTGCGTCCATTTATAATATGACGGGTCGGTGGTGTTTATCTCGCGCGACCAGTCGAAAGAAAGGCCGAGTGCTTTGAGCTGAGATTTAAAACGCTTTATATTATTTTCGGTAACTATCTTGGGATGAATTTTGTTTCTAATGGCAAAATTCTCCGTCGGCAGACCAAAAGCGTCCCAGCCCATAGGATAAAGTACGTTGTAGCCCTGCATACGCTTTGCACGCGCAACGATATCAAGCGCAGTATATGAGCGCGGGTGACCGACATGCAAGCCCTGCCCCGACGGATAAGGGAACTCAACAAGCGCGTAAAATTTCGGCTTGCTCCTGTCTATATCCACCTTAAAGGACTCATGCTCGTCCCAGTATTTCTGCCACTTCTTTTCTACCTGCTTATAGTCATATTTCATCGGTTTTATCCCCCTCGTCCTTTATAAAATCGGAAAGCGGAAGCTCCTTAGCGTCCGCCCAGAGTCGCTCAAGCTTATAATATTCGCGCGCATCCTTATAGAATATATGAATAATAACGCTGCCGTAGTCGAGCAGAACCCACGTTGAATTGCCGTAGCCCTCGGTGTGGAGCGGCTCAATGCCCAGCTTTGACAGCTCAAACTCAACGTCACCTGCAAGCGCCTTAATCTGGGTGTTGGACATACCCGTGCAGATTATAAAGTAATCCGCCATAACTGTTATATCCTCAACCTTCAGTATCTGTATTTCTCTGCCCTTTTTTTTATAAATGGTTTTTACAGCCGTATCCAAAATCTGCTCTGTCTGCGTCATTGTAAGTTCCTTTCTTAAATAATCGCGTGCTTTAAGCGTCGTCTCATTCATATTCAGTCCGCGTTCCTTTATAAATCCGATAAGCCTGTCAAAGGACATAAGCAGCGCCCTGTCAAGGCTTGTCCTCGCCGTTTGCCGCATTAGCTCAACACCCGGATAATCCCGCCCGGGTTCGATTGAATCTGCAAGACATACAAGCTTTTCGAGATTGCTCATCCCTTCTCTGCCGGTAGTGTGATAGCGCACAGCGTTAAGAATGTCCTCATCCTCAATGCCAAATCTTTCACGGGCAAAGTGCGCGCCGCTTATCTGGTGATAAATTTTAGGAGTATCAAGCTCGCTTTTTGTCAGAGCAATTTTATTTTTTTCAAAATAATCAAGCTGCGTCCTATCATCCATAAACTTTGTGCAGTCGTGAACCAAAGCGGCTACATACGCCTTGTACGAATTCAAACCGTGTATCGCTGCAAGCTCAAGTGCATAATCGGCGACGCGTGAAACATGCGCGTATCTGTTTGAACTGAGATGCTGCCTGTTATGCGCGTCTATTTCACGTATAAGAGGCGAGCGAAGCTGTGAAGACGACAGCTCAATCACATCAATGTCATATATAATAATACTGCAATTATATTTTTTTTCAAGATAATCTTTATATTCGTGAATTTTTAAAATATCGGATGCGCTACGCGCGGCGCTTATGATTGTCGCACGGCGGAAAATCTCCTCAAAACAGCGCCATTTTTCGATAGACAAAAGCATGTCGCTTCCGACAAGAAGATACAGACTGTCGTCGGGAAATTCCTCATTCAGAATTCTCAGGGTATCAACTGTATAGCTTTTTCCCGCGCGCCTGTTTTCCAGATCGGAAACCGTGACATTTTTCATATCCGAAAACATTTTTTTTGCAAGCTCAAATCTCCTGCAAAAATCGTCCTCCTGTGTATCCCGCACCTTATGCGGCGGAATTTTTACCGGTATAACTATCGCTCTGTCATAGCCATGCTCCATAACGCATTGCAAAAGATGCCGGTGTCCTTCATGCGGCGGGTCGAACGTTCCGCCGAAAACCACTGTTTTCATCATAGCTCCAATAAATTGTCATCCGACCGGCGGTAAAGCACCGCCTTGCTGCCAATGACCGTAACAACCTGCGCGCCTGTTTTACGTGCGACCTCGTCCGCCGCATCCTTTACGGACATCATAGCGCTTTCCAGCACTTTGAACTTGACAATTTCGCGCGCTGTTATTGCAATATCAACCGAATTTATAAAACTGTCTGTTATACCGTCCTTGCCCAGCTGAAGTATTGTATCCTCATTTACGGCAAGCGAGCGAAGGTATGCTCTCTGTTTACTTGTAAGGCTCATATTTTCTCCTTGATTTTGTCAGAAAATTTTTCAAGCGCGCGCGCCCTGTGCGAAACAGCATCCTTTTCACCATCCGACATCTGACCGAAGGTCTTGTCAAAACCGTCCGGCACAAACGCCGGGTCGTAACCGAAGCCGTTGTTACCTGCGTATTTATCGGCAATTTTCCCTTCAACAGTGCCTGTAACGGTGAAGCTCTCACTGTCAGCCATAACACACGCGATAGCGCTGACAAAGCGTGCGGTACGGCAGGTTTTACCCTCCATATTTTTCATGAGCAGGTCAAGGCGCGCTTTATCGCTGTCCATGCCGCCGTAACGCGCCGAATAAATTCCGGGCTCTCCGTTTAGTGCATCGACACAAAGTCCGCTGTCGTCGGCCACCGTCGGAATTCTGCAAATATCGTAAAAAGCGCGTGCCTTGATAAGCGCATTCTGCTCAAAGCTGTCGCCGTTTTCCTCCGGGTCGCAGGATATACCGAGCTCACGCGGAGTCACAAGACAAAGACCTAATCTCGAAAATATGCGTGAAAATTCTTCTACCTTATGCGCGTTGTTTGTTGCAAGCAAAAATGTATTTTCCCTTTTTCCGGAAAGTGCAAGAGACTGCTCTGCAAAAAGCCGCTGCATACCTTTTTCCGCTAAATTCAAAAGCAGATCGGTTTCACGGCGGGAAAGTTCTCTTCCCTCAGCCGTACCCTGTATTTCCACAAAGCCGCCGTTAGAGGTCATGATTACATTCATGTCCGTTTCCGCGCGGCAGTCCTCCTCATAGCAAAGGTCGCACAAAAGTGAGTCCCCGACGATGCCCACAGACAGCGCCGCGACCTGCTTTGTTATGGGATTTTCCTTTAAAACACCCTGTTCCACAAGCCGTCTGACGGCAAGAGACAGCGCGATAAACCCGCCGGTCACGGACGCGCAGCGGGTGCCGCCGTCCGCCTGAATAACGTCGCAGTCAACAATTATACTGCGCTCACCCAGCTTTTCAAGGTCAACAGCCCCGCGAAGTGCGCGCGCAATAAGCCGCTGTATCTCGGTACTGCGCGGCGACAGCTTAAGCTTTGACACATCGCGAGGATTTCTTGTCGCCGTTGCCCGCGGCAGCATGGAATATTCGGCTGTCACCCAGCCGCGTCCCGTACCGAATACATGCGGCGGAACCCTGTCCTCAACGCTTGCGTTACAGAGAACTACCGTGTTTCCCTGACGGTAAAGCACGCTGCCCTCTGCATGTATTGTGTAATCAGTTTCTATTTTTATATCGCGTATCTGTTCGTTTTTTCTTCCGTCATTTCGCATACCGGTTTACCTCTCAGTCAAACAGCGCGTTTACAAAATCGCGCGCGTTAAATTCCTGCATATCGTCCATCTGCTCGCCGACGCCGATATACTTTATAGGCAGTCCGTACTCGCACATAAGCGCGAGCGCCATGCCGCCCTTTGCGGTTCCGTCAAGCTTTGTGAGAACAGCGCCGGTCAAATCGGCGGCTTTACCGAATTCCCGCGCCTGGTTAAGCGCGTTTTGACCGGTAGTCGCGTCCAGTACGAGCAGCGACTCAATATCGCACCCATCCATTTGTGAAGAAATGACCTTATATATTTTTTTAAGCTCATTCATGAGGTTCACCTTATTGTGAAGTCTGCCTGCCGTATCGCATATTATAATATCTGCGCCGCGCGCCTTTGCCGCATTTATCGTATCAAAAACAACCGACGCGGGGTCGGCTCCCTGAACCGATTTTATTATATCTGACCCGACTCTTTCAGCCCACGTTTCAAGCTGTTCGCCCGCCGCTGCGCGGAAGGTGTCGGCTGCGCCGAAAATAACCTTTTTCCCGCGGCTTATATACAGATGCGCAAGCTTTGCCGCAGTGGTTGTCTTGCCGACGCCGTTTACGCCTATCAGCAGAATAACGCTCGGTTTTGTATTAAGTGCAACGGTGCTCTCACGGCTTTCAAGCATTTCAGTCATGACAAGCTTCAGCTCATCCCTGACACCCTGCGCATCCTTTATTTTCTTTTCCTTAACATTTGTTTTTAACTTGGAAATTATTTTAAGGGTTGTCTCCACGCCGATATCAGCCATTATAAGAGCTTCCTCCAGCTCGTCGTAAAGGTCGTCGTTTATAACGCCGAAAGCCGAAAGAACACCGTCAAGAGTGCCGCCCAGCGCGGACTTGGTTTTAGACAGTCCTTTTTTTATCTTTTCAAAAAATCCCATCAGAGCTTAAGCTGCCTTTCCATTTCATTTACATCTATTGTAAGCATTTTTGAAATGCCTTTTTCCTGCATGGTAACGCCGTACAAAACGTCCGCCTCCTCCATAGTGCCGCGCCTGTGAGTGATAACTATAAACTGTGTTTTGTCACAGAAGTCCCGCAGCTTTGAGGCAAACTTATTGACGTTTACGTCGTCCAGCGCCGCCTCTATTTCATCCATTATGCAAAACGGGGTCGGACGTATTCTCAATATTGCAAAATAAAGCGCGATGGCGGTAAACGCCTGTTCCCCGCCGGACAGAGCCACTATGTTTTTGATAATCTTTCCGGGCGGCGCCACCCGAATATCAATGCCGCAGTTTAAGACGTCGTCCGGGTCAAGCAAAATAAGCTCACCCTTGCCTCCGCCGAACATTTCCGCAAAGGTTTTTCCGAACTCGGCATTCAGTCTTTCAAAGCTGTCGGTAAATATCCTTGTCATCTGCAAAAGAAGCTCGCGGATTATTTTTTCAAGCTCCGTCTTTGATTTTTTAAGATCTGTCATCTGCCCGTCAAGAAAATCAAAGCGCTCCTTTACCGCCTTGTACTCCTCAATCGCTTCAATATTTACACTACCCAGGGTACGAATCGAGCTTTTAAGCTCTGCAACGCGCTTTTTTGCGGCTGATTCATCATCAAGCGGCTTTGCCAGTTCATTCGCCTCGGTCACGGTCAGCTCGTATTCGGAAAGCCGCTCGATTATCCTGCCGCTCTGCTCGGATATGCCTGAAATTCTGTTTTCAAGCCTGGTTGTCTCCTGCAAAAGCCGCTCTTTCATTGCAAGACTGTCGCGCTGCTTTGTACGAAACGCCGTCTGCTGAGCCTCCAACTCGTTGCGCGCGGCAATAAGCTCGTTTATTTTACCGCTGCCGTCCTGCTGCATTTTTTCCATACAAGCGCTGTCATCGTTTAAGTGCGCAATTTCCTTTTGATTATTTTCTATATTCACGCGTGCCGCAGCTATCTGCTCGGTCTTGCTGCGTGTTCGGTCGCCATAGCCCGAAAGCTGACTTTCAAGCTGTTCAATAACCTGCTTTTGAGCCTCAATATCCTTAAAAATGCTCATTTTTGACATATCATTTTGGGCAAGCTGAGCCTGAAGCTTTTCAATCTGCGCATTTTCATCTTCTGTTTTGCCGGTAAGAGATGAAAGCAAGCTGTCTATACCTTCAATGTTTTTATTCAGCTCCGACATTTGACTGTCAAGCGACTCAATAAGCGCACTGTCCGACTCAAATGCATCGGACAGCGATTTCAACTCACGCTCACACCCATCGATAAGCTCGTTATAAGAATCGGCTACTACATTTTTACTCTCGCACAGGTCGTTTAATCGGTTAAGCTCTTCGTCCAAAACACGGATTTCCGAGTTTGCGCCGTCAAGGCGGGCGGTAAGCTCGTTTTTCTCCGCATCACACTTTACAAAGCCGCTCTCAATTACACCGAGATTTTCACGCAGCGCGGCAATTTCCTTTTCAAGCCGCTCAATCTCCAGCGAGCGGGACAAAAGCCCCGCACTTTTTGCAGTTGAGCCGCCCGTCATGGAGCCGCCCGGATTTACCACCTGACCGTCCAGGGTAACGGTTTTATATTTGGCGTTCATTTTACGTGAAACGTCGATTGCATCGTCTATCGTCTCACAGACAACAGTTCTGCCAAGCAAAAACTGAGCCGCTTTTTTCCCCGCCTCGTCGCTTGTCTGAACAAGCTCGTGCGCAAGCCCGATAATCCCTCTGCCGCGCAGCTCGATTTTTGAAGCCGGACGCGGATTTATCTCGGTAAGCGGTAAAAAGGTTGCGCGTCCCGCACGGTTATTTTTAAGCAGCAGCATTGCGCTTTTAGCCGTTTTTGCGTTGTCTGTGACTATATTCTGTACTGCGTTTCCGAGCGCCGTTTCAACGGCGACTATGTATTTTTTATCCACACGTATGAGCTGCGACACGGTACCCAGCACACCCGGCAGCGTACCGCGGCGGCTGTTCTCCAAAACCGCCCTGACACTGCCTGCAAAACCGTCAAGATGCTTTTCCATATCGGAAAGTATTTTAAGATTTTGTTCCTTACCTTCAAGCTCACTCTGAGCATTCCTTAGCTCCGCCTTTTTTTCGTCATAGCGGCGCTGTTTAATCTCCAGCATTTTCCGATAACCCGAAACGGTATTCAAAAGCGCCGTACGCTGCTGCGTTTTTTTATCAATATCGGATTTCAACGCCGTCTGCTCGTCGGACAGCGCTAAAAGAGCGCTGCGCCTTGTTTCAAGCTCCCGTGTCAGCTCACCGCGGCGCACAGACTTTGACTCGCGGCTCGCCTGACAGGATATTTTCTGAATATTTAGCGCATTTTTATTTTCTGAAAGTGATAGGCGCTGTGTGCTCAGTTCCTGCGCCTCACGGCGCGCCTCCTCCCCGCTCCTGCTGACATTTTCCAAGTCGGCGGCAAGAGATGCAGAGCTTTTTTCAAGCTCTGTAAGTTCGATATTTTTTTCTTCAATAGCCCTGATGCGGGCGTCAATCATAGCGCGCAGTTCATTTTCCCGCTCGCCGGACTCACGCAGTTCATTCTCGATTTTAGAGATATTCTCCGTTTCAAATTGTATTCCCGCCTCTAAAACTGCAATGCGGGAGGCAATTTCGCCTTTTTTCTCTTCAAACCCGGAAAGCCGCGAACGAACCTGCTCTATCTCTATATTTATATCGCGGTTTTTTTCAAAAACAGAGTTTATCTCACCCTCTAAATTATCGATTTCAACCGTTATATCCTCAAGGCTGCCCTTTGCAATATTGAATTTATCCTCCAGCTCCTTTGAGCTTATACGGATTTTTTCAAGTTCCGAAATCCAAAGAGATATTTCAAGATTCTTTTTCTCGTCGTACATGACAAGATATTTTTTCGCCTTATTGCTCTGACTTTCAAGTGCAGGCAGGCGGTCCTCAAGCTCGCCTGCAATGTCCTGAAGGCGGACAAGATTTTCCTCGGTAGCGCTCAGCTTTCTCTGCGCCTCATTTTTGCGGTAACGGAATTTCGATATACCCGCCACCTCCTCAATAATCTGGCGGCGGTCCTCGCTTTTATTAGAGAGAATTTCCGCTATTCTGCCCTGTCCTATAATCGAATATCCGTCACGCCCGATACCCGTATCCATAAACAGCTCATGAATATCCTTGAGTCTTGACTGAGTTTTATTTATAAAATACTCGCTCTCACCGCTGCGGTAATACCGGCGTGTAACGGTCACCTCCCCGTAATCTACGGGCAGCGCCCTATCGCTGTTGTCAATAGTAAGGCTGACCTGAGCAAAGCCCTGCGGTTTGCGTTTTGTAGTGCCGGTAAAAATTACATCCTCCATTTTGGAGCTGCGCAGAGTCTTGTTTGACTGCTCGCCCAGCACCCAGCGGATTGCGTCCGACACGTTGCTCTTTCCCGACCCGTTGGGTCCCACAATCGCGGTAATGCCGCTGCCGAACTCTATCTTTATCTTGTCCGGAAAGGATTTAAAGCCCTGAAGCTCAAGACTTTTTAAAATCAAATGTTTCACATCCTAACAGTTTTTACGAAAGCGGTTAAAACCTTTTACCGTTTCTACATTATATCCGATTTATGCTTTGTTTTCAACTTCTTTTTCTATATATGCGCAAAGCAGGTCTATCGCCGCTTGTATATCGCTTTTTGAAGCCGTTTCGGAAACTGTATGCACATTGCGAATGGCAACGCTTACCCCGCCGACAAGCGCGCCTCTGCCGCCCGTCTGCACGGCGCCGATATCAGTACCTCCCGCAGTCAGCACATCGCGCTGAAACGGGATTTCGTGCTCCTGAGCCGCACTTTCAAGAGCGTCAACAACACTCTTTGAGCAGATTGCAGACGCGTCCCGTATTTTTATCGCGGCACCGCCGTGAAGCTTACAGCCATAGGTCTCGCAGCCCGGAGTGTCCGCAGCGACCGTAATATCAACCGCAATGGCAACATCCGGATTAATGTCAAAGCCCGATACCTTGGCGCCTCTGAGTCCCACCTCCTCCTGAGAAGTAAAGACAAAGTACAATTCATTATCCGTCACCGGCATTTTTTTGAGCGTTTCCATCAAAATATAACAGCCCAGCCTGTCGTCAAGAGCCTTTGACACAATTACGCTGTCATTGTCAAATGTATCCGCATCAAATCTTGCAGTCATTCCGATATCTATTTTTGACAGCGCATCGTCAAAAGACGCCGCCCCGATATCAACATAACAATCTTTCATTTTCGAGTCGCTTTTCTCGCATACAAATACACCGCGCACGCCGTTTTCAAAAGTCACATGACAGTTTCTGAAATTCTGCGCAGACACGCCGCCGACAGCAGCTATGCGCACAAAGCCCTTTTCGTCTATAAAAGTCGAAACAATCCCGATTTCATCTGTATGCGCCATAAACATTATACGCTTGCCGCTGCCTCGCTTGACGGCGACAAGATTGCCCAAAACATCGGTATACACCTTATCGGCATACGGAATTATCTGCGACTTTATATACTCGCAGACGTTTTTTTCATTGCCGGAAACACCGTTTACCGACACAAGCTTTCTTATCTCATCAATCATGTCAAGCACTCCTATACATTCAGCATTTTATTAAGCACGGCATATACCAGCCGCTCGGTATTGTCAATATCGTCAAGAGACGCAACTCCCGTCACTGTATGCAGATAACGCACCGCAACGCTTATTGACAGCGCCGCGGTGCCCGACGCCGTGCGCTGAATACGTCCGGAATCATTGCCTCCCGCAACCGCCTGCTTCATCTGATACGGTATGCCGCGCTCCACCGCGGCGGCGCAGGCAAGCTTTATAAAATCACGGTCATATATTGTGCTCCCGTCCATAAACGAAATGACGGGACCACCGCCGACGCGACAGACACTTGAGCTGCTTTTATTATCCGAAATATCCGCAGCTGTCGTTCCCTCTACGACAACGGAATAGTCCGGCTTTAGCTCAAATGCGGCGCAGCCCGCACCGATACAGCCTATCTCCTCCATGACGGTAAACGCAAAGTAGGTGTCAAACGGCAGATCCTTTTTTATAAGATTTGTAAGTATCTGACATCCCGCTCTGTCATCCAGAGCTTTTGCACGCACAAGCCCGTCCCCGAACTCCGCGTAGTCCGAACGAAAACCGATAACGTCGCCCAGCTGCACATACTGAAGCGCATCATCTCTATCGCGCGCGCCGATATCTATAAACAGCTCGTCGGTCTTTTTAATGACGTCCTTTTCGGATTTTTTCATAAGGTGCGGCGCCATCTGGCCGATAACGCCGGGGATTTTACGCCGTCCGATGGCAACATGCTTGCCGCACAGCGTGCGCGGGTCAATTCCGCCAACCGTATCAAAACGTATATACCCGTCCTCCGTCACGCTTGTCAGTATCATTCCCACCTCATCCATATGCGCCGAAAGCATAACGGTTGCGGGAGGTTCGTACCGCCCTTTTTTAAACGCAATTATATTTCCCAGCTTATCGACCTTTGTCGTGGCATGAGGCGATATTTCGTTTAAAATGGCGCGGCGTATGTCACCCTCGCTGCCGGAGGTGCCGAAAAGCGAGGTATAGTAGCTCAGCAGCTTATTCAATGCGGTTTCCTCCTCTGTATTCTACATATCCGAGTATGAGACGTGCAGTGTTCTCCATATCTGCAAGAGCGACTATCTCTCCCGCCGAGTGCATATACCGCAGCGGTATCGA
>CABULU010000049.1 GCA_902492505.1 uncultured Eubacteriales bacterium | reverse complement strand
GCATGCTGCCGCTGTATGACAATGTATGGCGTGGGTGGATACAAGGACCGTGTGTTTCTTTCGGGAAACGAGTCACTGCCAAACCTGGTATACTATTCCGAAATGGACAGTCATCTTTATTTTCCCGATTTGAATTATCTTAAAGTAGGTGATTCGGACACCGAAGTGGTTGCGCTCGCCGGGGACGACACGCGCCTTGCCGTCATTTGCAGCGATAATGTCTATATGGTTTCAGGCGGGGTGAGCGGTGCGGATACAGAGGTTGAATTTATTCCAGACGCTCTGTTTCTAATCAGCGGTATCTATAAAACTCCGCTGCCGTATTCGGGTGCGGGCACTGCTGTTTTTGACAATGAGGTTGTATATCTCACCGAAAACGGTATAGTCGCCGTTACGGCAAGCGGCGTTCTGAACGAGCGGTGCTGTCAGGTGCGTTCGGCTATGATAAATTACCATTTGCTGCAGGAAAGTCTGTCTGATTGCAGAATGCTTGTTTTCGGTGATTTTCTTGTCATATCAAACAGGAGTGAAACGCTGTATCTGCTTGATTCAAAGCAGTATTTCAAAAGCGGGTCTGAGCCTTATTCCCGCCGCCAGTATGACGGATATATCTGGAAAGGTGTAAACGCCAAATACATGTGGGTGCAAGACGGCGACCTGTATTTTTCAGACGGTGAGCACATTTTCAGGTTTAACCGGGGATTTTCATGTGCGGGTGAATACCGCGATGAGATCGGACTGACCGACGGTGTCCCCGTGTACCGTCCGGTTAGCGCTTACTGGGAAACACCGGATATCTACTGTCAGAGCTTCCACCTAAATAAGTTTTTTTCGCGCATGGGTGTTTGGCTCGCGGGCGGAGTCGATCAAAACGGCGCACCGGTGGATACGGACGTTAAAATTTCAGCGAAGTTTGACAATGATGATTGGAGAATCATAAAGGATTACGGCGGTCAGCTTTCATCATTCAAATATGAACGCATAGATTATTCATGCTTTACTTACAACCGTCGTCCTAAAAGCTATGCGGTATACAGCAGGCTTTTGCACAAGCGGGGAAAATGTATTCGCCTGCGTTTTGAAAACGATAATTATTATCAACCGTTTACAATGAAGAGCTTTTTGGTAGAATATTCAATAATGTAAAATGAAAAGGAGACAAAAATGGCAAGTATTTTTGACAGACAGCTTATGAGCAAATCCGATTTGCAGAGGATTGAGGAGCTGGAAAAAGCGTGGAGAAGCACCGATGATAAAAACCTCAGGGCACAGATTCATAATCGCGCGGAGAGTATACGCCGCGGCTACGGTTACAGCGGCGGCGAGGACGGCAGTGAATATAACTCAATCGATGACGGTATGTCCATCGCGGCGGACGCTGCGAGTGCATATGCGGGCGCGCTGAATGCAGCCGAACAGAACAGACAGAAAAATTACAGCGCACAGCAGGAAGCGGCAGACGAGCTGGGGCGTTCAAGACTGCGTGAGGCGTACATAAAGAATATGCAGAATGCGCTGGGACTCGACCAGAACATGAAAGCATCCGGAATTTCCGGCGGGCTTAGTGAAAGCACCCGGGCGGCTTATGACAACAGCTATATGAATCAGCGCGATTCGATTTATGCGGATACGTTGGACGCAAAGCGGCAAATCGCGAGCGATGCGGCTCAGTCTGCATTTGACAGCGGCGCACAGATTGCAAAGCTGCAATATGAATCCGCCGTCGACCGTGCCGACAGGCTGACTGAGGCAGAGCAGCGGGCATATGAGCGCGAACAGGATGCGCTGGAGCGCGAGTATCAGGAGCGCCTGTTTGAATATCAAAAACATCTCGACGCCTCTGACCTTGATTTGGAAAACCGCCGCTTTGAATATCAGAAGCAAAAGGATGCACTTGACCGTGAATATGAAGAAAAGATGGATGCTCTGAATATGCAGTATAAAATTGCAAGCAGCAATGCATCTGCCGCCAGACAGAGTAATTCGGAACGTCAAAAGCAGATATCAAACATAATTTCTCTTATGAAAAGCGGCTATTACAGCCCGGAGTTTGCTGAAATTCTCGGTATAGACCCCGAAAAGCTGCAGACCAATACTCAAAAAGGCGGCGATATTGAGGACTATGCATGGGATATGATAAAGCACGGCATTTATGACGACAGCTTTCCCGAAATCCTCGGATATTCTGAGGAAGTGCTGAAATCATATGTTGATGCTGTAAAGGCGGGTATGACGGAAAATTAAAAACTGGTCATATAAAAATAAACAAAATTGATAGTTTTAATAATACCATTATTCTGATATACTGTCATTATCAGTAAAAAAGGGGAGGCGTACTCATGAAACGTGCGGCACTTATTAATGATCTGTCGGGGGTGGGACGGTGCTCGCTCAGCGTAGCGCTGCCGATTGTGTCTGCGTGCGGTCATGAGTGCGCCGTTCTACCCACTGCTTTACTGTCAAACCATACCGGATTTGAAAATTATACTTTTTTTGATTTTACCGGGCATATGCGCGGATTTATCGATTGCTGGGAGCAGCTTGGAATTTCCTTTGACATGATTTACAGCGGTTTTTTGGGTTCGGGTATCCAGGCGGATATTACGCTTGAGCTTATTGATCGGCTGGGCAAAAACGCAGTGCGGCTTGTCGACCCTGTGCTCGGCGATAACGGCAGGCTTTATGATACCTGCTCGGATATATCGGAGCATATGCGAAAGCTTATAAGAGCGGCAGACGTTATCACTCCCAATCTTACCGAGCTGTGCGCATTGTGCAAAAGGGAATATCCCGAAAGCCCGATACAAATTGCAGACATAGAGCAAATGTGTTCTCAGCTTCCGGTAGACAGCATAGTAGTAACGGGGCTGGAACAGGATACCGTGCTTGAAATTCCGCCATGCCGCGTTGCAAACCTTGTTTATGAAAGTGGAAGTATAACAATTACGGATAATGAAAAGTTCCCTGCGGCATACTGCGGCACGGGAGACGTGTTCGCAAGCGTTTTGTGCGGCGGGCTTACATCAGGTAAGACCCTTACGGCGGCAGTTTGTGCCGCAGCTGATTTTACTCAAAAATGCGTGCGGGATACGTACAATAACGGCAATTACGGCAAAGACAAGCTGTACGGAGTGCAGTTTGAGGATAAACTTAATTTATTGAAGGAGTGCTTTTAAATGAAGAGTACAAAGCTTAAAATGCTGACAAACGGAGCCATGTTTGCGGCGATTATATTTGCGGCGACGCTGACGGGAGCGGTGGCACCCATCGGAGGCGGTGCATATATACATATAGGTGACGCCGCCATTTATCTTGCCGTGCTGCTGCTGCCGACGCCGTATGCGGTTGCCGCAGCAGCCATAGGCGCGGCGCTTGCCGACTTTACGCTCGGCAGCGCTATATATATAATACCGACGATTATTGTAAAGTCGCTTGTAGTGCTTACCGCAAAAGGGCTTATGAAGCTGTCGAAACAACCTGTCCTGCAGGATATTCTTATTTGTCTTGCCGGCGTTGTCACAGTTGCGGGATATTATGTTGCCGAGATTGTGCTGCTGTTGATTTCAGGTTCGGGTATCGGCGCTGCGGCAGCCGGCGCATTTTTTGACAGCGTACCGTTTAACGCTATTCAGGCAGGAGCGAGTGCATTACTGTTTCTTGTACTTGCCGGCGCTGTACGCCGTATTGTTCAGAATCGTAAAAGACGTGTAGTTATATCAGATAAAGAAAACGAAAGCGATGAATAAGGCGTTGTTGTCTCCGTCCATGATGTGTGCCGATTTGACACGCCTTGAACATATTTTGTTGCAGTTTGAAAAAGAGGGCGTTGAATATCTGCATGTTGATATTATGGATGGAGAATTTGTGCCCAATATCACGCTTGGTGTGGATTTTTGCAGACTGCTTCGGCGGCTGACCGTCATTCCCCTCGATATTCATCTGATGATTGTAAATCCCGAAAATAAGCTTAAATGGTTTGATATACGTCCGGGTGAGCTTGTAAGTGTTCACTGTGAGAGTGCGGCGGATATAAGGGGCTGCCTTAAATATGTGCGCGATATCGGCGCCAACGCGCTGACTGCTGTCAGCCCTGATACACCGCTGTCGGTGCTGGACGATTTATATGGTTGTATTGACGGCGTGCTGATTATGAGTGTAAATCCCGGGTTTGCGGGTCAGCGAATAATTTCGAATTCCTTTGACAAGGTGCGCGATTTGCGCGCACGTCTTGCAAAACGCGGTATTACGGATAAAATAATCGAGGTGGACGGCAATATCAGTTTTGAAAATGCCGCAAAGATGCGTGATGCGGGCGCGGATATTTTTGTCGGCGGCACATCCTCCGTTTTTTGCGGGGACTGTATAGCTGACAATATCGCGCGTTTGAGGAAAATACTTAAATAAAAACAGGTCTTACAGTGTAAGACCTGTTTTTTTCCGGAATACTTTATTTTTCAAACCGCTCGCAGCAGATGTCCCTGTCCGGCGCCGGCGCCGGTTCTTCGGGCGCTGCAGCTGTTGTGTTTCCCAAGCCGGTAAGCTCGCTGAACATGATATTTTTCGTTGCGGCGTTTACAAGGTCAGTTGGAATGACAACCTTTGCCGCTTTGCCGTCACACAGACGGATAAGCGCCTCATAGCGCTTGAGTTCCAAAACGGTGTTGTCGGCGTCTGCCGCCTTTAATGCGCGCAGACCGTTTGCCTCCGCTTCCTTTGCAAGCTCAATCGCCTTTGCCTCACCCTGTGCGCGTGCGATTTTTGCGTCGCGCTCACCCTCCGCCTGAAGGATTGCCGCCTGCTTGTCACCCTCGGCGCGTGTAATTGCCGCCGCCTTGTGTCCTTCGGCCTGAAGCAGGGTTTCACGGCGGTCACGCTCCGCTTTCATCTGTTTTTCCATCGCATTTTGTATTTCCTGCGGCGGAATAATGTTTTTAAGCTCAACTCGGTTGACCTTCATGCCCCATTTGTCGGTCGCTTCGTCCAAAATTGCGGTCATTTTGCCGTTGATGTAATCACGCGAGGTCAGTGTGCCGTCCAGCTCCATTTCACCGACGATATTCCGCAGCGTTGTAGCCGTGAGGTTTTCAAGCGCATTTACCGGGTTCACAACGCCGTAGGTGTAAAGCTTTGCGTCAAAAATGCGGTAGTATACGACAGTGTCAATCTGCATCGTTACGTTGTCTTTCGTGATAACGGGCTGCGGCGGTGAGTCAAGCACAATTTCCTTCAGTGTTATTTTTTTTGAAATCCGCTCCAAAAACGGAATTTTAACATGAAAGCCCGCCGTCCATGTTGTTTTGTACTTTCCGAGAAACTCAATTACGTACTCTGTTGCCTGCGGCACGATGCGAATACATGAAAAAATGAACCAAAGCAAAAGAGCAATTCCTAAGACAAGAAAAAAGTATCCCATACCCATGTCCTCCCTTGATTGTGCGCCGAATTTAATTTGACCCCGTCAGACGGCGCTGCTAATATTATAAGTATACATTCTGTATTATATCACGTTATTTTTCAAAAGTAAATATTTTTGCATGTTTGACATATCGGTTTGAGTGTAGTATAATTAACTTAAATTTTGTATTTAAATACGGAGGGAATAATGAAAAAAGTATTATCATCTTTTACGGCTCTTCTGCTTGTCGCTGTAATGCTTTTAAGTCTTACGGCGTGCGGGAGCGAGCGCGACAAGCTTGTCGGTGACTGGACGGCAACCGTTTCTCTTGCCGATATCATAGAAAGTCAAATCAACGCTCAGAGTGAAGAACTCGGAATCAATATGGAGATAGACAGCTTTGATTTGAAAATGCTGTTCTCCTTTAAGTCGGACGGCACATATTCTATCGCCGCTGATAAGGGATCTATCGA
This sequence comes from uncultured Eubacteriales bacterium, assembly GCA_902492505.1. GTDB lineage: Bacteria > Bacillota > Clostridia > Oscillospirales > QAKW01 > RGIG9041. The sequence goes on along the minus strand of CABULU010000049.1, from coordinate 7,432 downwards.
TACGGCAATGGACGGGCTGGCGGAGAGCTTGAAGAAAAGTCTTCGCGGCTATTTTGAGCAGGAAATAGAAAAACAGGGACTTGATATGTCTGTTGACGAGCTGCTGGAACTGAGCAATATATCGCTGGACAGCATTGTCGGCCAGTCGCTGGATGCCCTGGACACAGATGAAATGGTAGCCGCTTTTGAGAACTCCGGTAAATTTGACGCTAAAGACGGAAAGCTGTTCACATATGTAGGCAGTATTGACGAGGGCGTTTACGAGACATATGAGCTTACCGATACGGAGCTTAAAATCACAGGTTCTGTCGGCGCAGGCAATTCTGCGACGGAGGAACTTACAGATATTATTTATCCGCTTGTCCTGACAAGGACAAACTGAAACGTAAATTAAAAAGAGGGAAAATATTTTTCTCTCTTTTTAATTTGGATAAAAAACCGTATTTACATATAAATAAATATATAGTATAATTATAAGTTGACGGAATAATAAGTCGGGAAAGGAGCGGTATGATGGACAGGTTTGTTCTCCACAGCGAATATAAGCCGACGGGCGACCAGCCGCAGGCAATAGAATCAATTGTAAACGGAATTAAAAGCGGAAAAAAGGAGCAGACGCTGCTCGGAGTTACAGGCTCCGGCAAAACATTTACCATGGCAAACGTGATAGAAAAGGTGCAGCGTCCCACGCTTGTGCTGGCGCATAACAAAACGCTTGCCGCGCAGCTCTGTTGCGAGCTTAAGGAATTTTTTCCGGAGAACGCCGTTGAATACTTTGTATCATACTATGATTACTATCAGCCGGAGGCGTATATTGCAGCGTCCGATACTTATATTGAAAAGGACAGCTCTATAAACGACGAGATAGACAAGCTGCGCCACAGCGCCACCTTTTCCGTGCTGGAGCGTCCCGATACAATTATTGTCTCCTCAGTCTCCTGTATTTACAGCTTGGGTGACCCTGAGGAGTACAAAAGTCTTGTTATTTCTCTGCGTCCCGGCATGAAAAAGGACCGCGACGAGGTTATAGAACAGCTTGTGTCTATTCGCTACGAGCGCAACGACATAGATTTTTCACGCAACAAGTTCCGCGTGCGCGGCGACGTGTTGGAAATTTTTCCGGCGGCGTCCTCCGAAAATGTTATACGCGTTGAATTTTTCGACGATGAGATTGACCGCATTTCCGAAATAAATCACATAACGGGCGAGCTTGTCGCCGTGCTTTCGCACGTGGCAATTTACCCGGCCTCGCATTACGTCTCATCCGCCGACAGGGTGGACAGGGCGATAAACGAGATAAAGGCGGAGCTTTGCGAGCGGGTAAAATACTTCAATGAAAACAATATGCTGATAGAGGCGCAGCGAATAGAGCAGCGCACGCTTCACGATATCGAAATGCTGCGTGAAATAGGATTTTGTTCCGGCATTGAAAATTATTCACGCATTTTCAGCGGCAGGGAGCCGGGCAGCACGCCTTATACACTGTTCGATCTGTTCCCCGACGACTTTTTAATGATAATAGACGAGTCGCATGTGACGGTGCCGCAGGTGCGCGGCATGTACGGCGGCGACCGCTCTCGTAAGGAGAGTCTTGTGCGCTACGGATTTCGTCTGCCCAGCGCTTTTGACAACCGCCCGCTCAATTTCGACGAGTTTTTGACAAAGCTTGATAAGGTATTGTACGTCAGCGCTACTCCCGCCAAATTCGAGCTGGAGCGCAGCGAAAATGTGGCGGAGCAGGTTATCCGCCCGACGGGACTTTTAGACCCGCTTATTACGGTGAAACCCGTCGAGGGACAGATGGATGACCTTCTGTCAGAAATCCGCACCCGCGCAGATAAGGACGAGCGGGTGCTTGTGACAACGCTCACAAAGCGCATGGCGGAGGATTTAACCGCGTACCTTGAGGGTATGGGCGTGCGTGTGCGCTACATGCACCACGACGTTGACACCATAGAGCGCATGGAGCTTGTGCGCGATTTGCGCCTGGGTGAATTCGACGTGCTTGTCGGAATAAATCTTTTGCGTGAAGGATTGGATATTCCCGAGGTGTCGCTGGTTGCGATACTGGATGCTGACAAGGAGGGCTTTCTGCGCTCAGAAACCTCGCTTGTTCAGACGATAGGCAGAGCTGCGCGAAACGAGCACGGAGAGGTTATCATGTATGCGGACAAGGTGACCGATTCCATGGAACGCGCGATTGAGGAGACAAACCGACGCCGCACTATTCAGGACGGATATAACAGGGAGCACGGCATAACGCCAAAATCCATTAAAAAAGAGGTGCGTTCCGTGCTGGAGATATCCAAAACGGAAAATCTGCCGCAGGACGGCAAAAAGCTGTCCAAAAAGGACCGCGAGCGTATGATTGCGGAATATACCAAGCAGATGCGCGAGGCTGCGCGTATGCTTGAGTTTGAATACGCTGCCATGATGCGTGACAAAATAGCAAAGCTTCGAGGTGAAAAGTAAATGGCAAACAATTTTATAAAGGTAAAGGGAGCAAGAACCAACAACCTTAAAAATATCGACGTTACAATACCGCGGGACAAGCTTGTAGTGCTTACCGGTCTTTCGGGCAGCGGAAAGTCGTCGCTTGCGTTTGACACGCTGTATGCCGAGGGTCAGCGCAGATATGTGGAGAGCCTTTCTTCGTATGCGCGCATGTTTTTGGGTCAGATGGAAAAGCCGGATGTAGACGAGATTGACGGACTTTCTCCCGCTATTTCCATTGACCAGAAAACAACCTCAAAAAACCCGCGCTCTACTGTTGGCACCGTAACCGAAATTTATGATTATCTGCGCCTGCTCTATGCGCGCGTCGGAAAGCCGCACTGTCCTGTCTGCGGCAGGGAGATATCCCAGCAGACCATTGACCAGATTGTTGACAGGATTTTGGCGCTGCCGCAGGGTACAAAACTCAACATTTTAGCTCCCGTTGTGCGCAACCGCAAGGGCGAATATACAAAGCTTTTTGAGGACGCGTCAAAGTCCGGCTTTGTGCGCGTTCGTGTGGACGGTATACTTTATGATCTTTTGGAAAAAATCCCGCTTGAAAAGAACAAAAAGCACAATATCGAGATTGTGGTGGATCGTCTTGTAGTAAAGGATGGTATCCGCCGCCGTCTGTCCGATTCGGTGGAGACCGCGCTTCATAACGCAAAGGGGCTTGTTATCGCGCAGGTTGTGGACGGCGAGGAAATGCTTTTCTCGCAGAATTACAGCTGTCCTGACCATGACTTTTCCATTGAAGAGCTGAATCCGCGCATGTTTTCGTTCAACGCGCCGTTTGGCGCGTGCCCCGAGTGCGACGGTTTGGGATATCTTCTCAAGCTGGACATAGACCTTGTAATTCCCGACCGTACAAAGTCCATAAATGAGGGTGCGATAAAGGCGTCGGGCTGGAACTCGCCGTACGGCGACAGTATTTCCAAAATGTACTTTACGGCGCTGGCGGAGCGATACGGCTTCTCACTGGACACGCCGGTGTGCGACCTTCCGGAAAAGGTGATGGACATTATTCTGTACGGCAACGGCGGAGAGAAGATACAGATGCAGCGCAAGTCATCGTTTGGCAGCGTAAACTACGAGAGCGCGTATGAGGGAGTCATTCCCAATATTGAACGTCGGTTTAAAGAGACGACAAGCGATTTTATGCGCCGCGAGATTGAATCGCTTATGCGTGAGAGCGACTGCCCCGCCTGCAAGGGCCGCCGCCTTCGCCCAGACGTGCTTGCGGTGACGGTGGGAGACCGGAACATAAGCGAGGTCACCGATTTGTCGGTCACAAAATCGCTTGAGTTTTTTGAAGGTCTTTCACTCAGTAAAAAGGACGCTGTGATTGCCGAGCGGGTTATTAAAGAGATTAAAAGCAGGCTGAGCTTTCTCAAAAACGTTGGTCTTGATTATCTTACGCTGTCCCGCAGCGCCGGTACGCTGTCCGGCGGTGAGAGCCAGCGCATACGCCTTGCAACTCAGATAGGCTCAAGCCTCATGGGTGTTATATATATTTTGGACGAGCCGTCCATTGGTCTGCATCAGCGCGACAACGACAAGCTGATAGATACGCTTAAAATGCTGCGCGACCTTGGAAATACACTTATTGTTGTCGAGCATGATGAGGATACAATGCTTGCGGCAGACCATATTGTGGACATCGGACCGGGTGCCGGCATTCACGGAGGCTACGTTGTGGCGCAGGGTACGGCGCAGGAGATAATGCAGTGCGATGATTCCATAACGGGCAAGTATCTTTCGGGTAAAATGAAAATTGAGGTGCCGTCTGTACGTCGCACTGGAAATGGAGGCTTTCTAACAATACGCGGCGCGCGTGAGAACAACTTAAAAGGTATTGACGTCAAAATCCCGCTGGGTGTTATGACCTGTGTCACGGGTGTGTCTGGCAGCGGCAAGTCGTCGCTTATAAACTCGATTCTGTATCATACGCTGGCGCGTGATTTGAACCGGGCGCGTACAATACCCGGTAAGTGCGACGGCATAGACGGCATAGAGCTTTTGGACAAGGTAATAGATATCGACCAGTCGCCGATAGGGCGCACGCCGCGCTCTAATCCTGCAACCTACACCTCTGTGTTTTCCGACATTCGCGAGCTTTTTGCGTCGACAAACGGCGCTAAGGCGCGCGGCTACAGCTCGGGCAGGTTTTCTTTCAATGTTCGCGGAGGACGCTGCGAGGCGTGCCAGGGAGACGGAATAGTCAAAATAGAAATGCACTTTCTGCCCGATATATATATTGCGTGCGACGTGTGCAAGGGCAAGCGTTATAACCGCGATACGCTGGAGGTAAAATATAAGGACAAGTCCATTGCAGATGTGCTTGAGATGACGGTGGAGGAGGGAATGAACTTCTTTGAAAACCACCCGAAAATATACCGTAAGCTCAAAACGCTCTACGACGTCGGTCTTTCCTATATTAAAATAGGTCAGTCGTCTACAACGCTGTCCGGCGGCGAAGCGCAGCGTGTAAAGCTGGCAACCGAGCTGTCCAAGCGTCCGACCGGAAAAACGGTATATATTCTTGACGAGCCTACAACGGGACTTCATACGGCGGACGTTCACAAGCTGATTGAGGTTTTACAGAAGCTGACTGATACGGGCAACACCGTTATTGTAATCGAGCATAATCTTGACGTAATAAAAACCGCGGACCATATTATTGACCTCGGTCCCGAGGGCGGAGACGGCGGCGGGCGGATTATCGCACAGGGCACACCTGAGGAAGTGGCTCTCGTCAGCGACTCGTATACGGGTCAGTATCTTAAAAAAGTGCTTTCAAAATAGTATAAAGCAATTAAATAATAAAATAATAAATAGCGCAGAAGTTTCTGCGCTATTTATTATTTTCGGAGGAGCTTTCAGTGAGCACATATGCAACGGACATACTTAAGGCAGCCCTGACTGCGGCGGGCTCTGTCGTGTATCTTTTCTTTCTTGCAAAAATAATGGGCAAACGGCAGATAAGCGAAATGAATCTGTTTGACTATATAATCGGAATAACAATAGGTTCCATTGCCGCAGAGCTTGCAACCTATGAGCTGACCGAGGTGCTGATACCGGTGACGGCGATGCTTGTGTATGCGCTGTTTTCGGTGCTTGCGTCCTTCTTCAACGATAAATCGGTAGGCTTTCGCACTTTTTTCAGTGGCAGACCGACGGTGCTTTTCAATAACGGCAAATTCGAGTATAAGGAAATGTCCAAAAAGCGCATTGATATAGATGAGTTTATGTGCCAGGCGCGCACACAGGGTTTTTTCGACCTTGCAGATGTTAAGACTGCCGTACTTGAAAACAACGGTAAAATCAGTTTTCTGACATATGCCGCAAGCACGCCCGTTACCTGCTCGGACATGAATATCCAGGGCAGCGGGAAGGAGTATGCAACAAACGTAATACTTGACGGCGAGATTCAGTACAAAAATCTGGCGCGTGTAGGTATTGACGAAAATAAGATAACAAAAGAGCTGGAGAGTAATAATTTGAAGCTCGGTAACGTCATGCTCGCCTACTGCGACAGTAATCAGAAGGTGACGATGTTTCCCAAGTCTGAATAGAGCACATTAATTTTCGCTTTTTCTGTATTCTAAAATATCACCGGGCTGGCATTCAAGCGCAGAGCACAGCTTTGTCAGAGTTGAAATTTTCAGGGCTTTTGCCTTCCCGTTTTTTAATATGGAAATGTTTGCAATTGTTATGCCAACCCGTTCTGACAGCTCGGTTACGCTCATTTTTCGCTTTGCAAGCATAACGTCAATATTAAAAATGATTTCACCGTTCATATATTTACCCTCAAATTGTCCAGTCGCTTTGCTCCTGCAAAGCGGCTGCTTCGTTTACAAGCTGTGACAGTCCCGAGCATATCACGTATATTGCTATACCGGCAAACATAATCAGTACTGAAAACAAAAAAATTCCCGGATGATTCATATTTAAAAACAGGAAAATTAAATTTGCCAGTGTAAAAAAGCTTGTGTCGGTAAGAGCAAGCACAGCGATTATTTTAAACAGTCTGCCGTTTGCGGCGGTAAACGCTTTGTCCGATTTCAGGCTCGCGGCTATTTTGAAACAGCATAACAGCGCGCAGTAGCAGGGAATCGCGGTTGTCCAAAGAAGTATCAGCCACGGATAATAACAGTGGGAAAATTCGGGATACTGCTCTGCGATGCTTTGACCTATTTCGGGGATTGCCCATAGGTATATTATAAGACCTGTAACGGCCGCTCCCAAAATAATTATTTTAAGGTATTTTGATAAACGTATTTGTGTCATTTAACATATCCTCCTTAGCTTTGTGTAATTGTTTTTAGTATATACTATTATATTCAAAAAGTCAATAATTATTTATTGAAATACGATAAATAATTATTGAAATATTAATTTGATAACTAAGGATTAATTAAAATAAGTAAAGTTTTATGATATAAATGCGGAAAAAAATCAAATTGCGTTAAGAAACAGAGTTGACATATTACTCTGTAAATGGTAATATAGTTAGGCTGATTAAGCACAGAATAAAGTCATTCATATTATCAACCGGGGTGTGGCGCAGCTGGTAGCGCGCGACATTTGGGATGTCGATGCCGCAGGTTCGAATCCTGTCACTCCGACCATAAGAGGGCACTAAAAAAGATGCCTAAGCAAAAAACCTCGATAAAATCGAGGTTTTTTCGCATTTTCAGGGCAAGTTTTTCAGCATAGATTCTATAGATGCCAAACGGCAAAAATCCTATACTGACAGGACTTAAACCCACAAATAGCAAAAATCGCACTGAAAGGCGTATGGAGAGTTAAAAATTCATACGCCTTTTTCTTTTGCCCAAAATCATTATTATTCTCCCTGTTGGCATGCAGCAATAAAATATTAACACATCATTTTAAAGCCTTTTGTTTTTGATTATCACAGCAAAAACTGAAG
>CABULU010000048.1 GCA_902492505.1 uncultured Eubacteriales bacterium | reverse complement strand
ATCTACTCCCCGAAGAACAGATAATGCTGCTGTCGGAAATGGAGTACAGCGATTGTACCCCGAATCTATCTCAGGCACAGCGCTTAAAGGCTCTCAGTATGCAGGGGTTATTCACGAAAGAGCAATTATCCGTCATTATGAGCGAAGAAAAAGCCAATCAGATAGAGCGTGTGAAAATTCCAGCCCACCGTATTCGTAAATATTTTCCGAAAGACTACACTATTACTCAAATGGAAGAAACCATTGTAAAACTCTGCGAAGCGTACCATCGAAAACGGCTGCGGGACAGAGATTCAAGATAAGGAGGATTTTTATGACTAAGAAAATAGATATTCATTCTAATAATGAGACTGCCTGCATTGCAGATTGCTTTATTCCCTGTAAAAATGGAAAAATCTTAAATTATCAAGATGCTTGCAAATTTGGCGAAGGTACTTTCAAAACCAAAATTGGAGGTACAATTTACGAAGTATCTACTCATTTTAATCCAAAGGGAACACAAAGCGTTATGGAGCAATTCAAAAAATTGATTCTTTCTGAGAATTTAATTTAACCACACAATAGAAAAAAGATAGCCGAACACTGTAAAATAAAAATGCCTTTGCAGTGTCCGGTTGTCGGAAAGGAGAAAAATATTATGACAACTAAAAATAAAAACAAGGGACAAATTGCAAATCCTGATGAATTGATTACCGCCCTATATTGTCGTTTATCTGTTGAGGATATGAAAGACCATGACAAAAAGAAAGGCGAGATTGATGAATCAAATTCAATTACGAATCAAAAGCAGATTTTACTTGATTATGCTAAAAAACACAGTTACAAGAATACAATGTTCTTCGTAGATGATGGGATTTCAGGAACTCGATTTGATCGAGAAGCTTTTCAGCGTATGCAGAGAATGGCTGAAAACGGAGAAATCAGCAGAATTATCGTGAAAGATTTATCTCGCTTTGGTCGTGAACAGGTCGAAGCAGGCAGACTGACACAAATCGTTTATCCTTCACTTGGCATTACTTTTATCTCCATTCAGGAGAATGTCAACAGCACTACAGGTGAAGGGATGGAAATGCTGCCGTTTTACAATATTTTTAACGAATGGTATGCAGCTCAGACAAGTAAAAAAATTCGTGCTGTATGGCAGTCCAAAGCAGATAACGGAAAGCGTATTTCATCTTCTGTTCCTTTTGGATATGTGAAAGATCCTGAAAATCGGGAAAAGTGGTTAATTGATGAACCTGCCGCACAAATTGTGCGTAAAATATTTGCTTTAGCACTTGGCGGAAGAGGACCGTCACAAATCGCAAGACAGTTGGAAAAAGAAAATATTTTAATTCCATCTGCTTATTATGAATCTGTCGGTAGAAAACACTCTCAAAAGATACCGCTAAATCCATGTGCGTGGGATCAGAAAACTATAGTACACATTCTTGAAAATAGACAATATACGGGATGTGCGGTAAATTTCAAATCTACTACTGTCAGTTACAAGGTTCACAAGGTCATTTATAACCCTATTGAAGAACAACAAGTTATTCCTAATATGCAGGAACCGATTATACCAGAGGAAGATTGGCTAAGGGTACAAGAACTTCGCAAAAATAAACGCCGTCCTACTGCGACAGGACGGCAAAGTCTATTTTCAGGTCTTGTTTTTTGTCCTGATTGTGGTGCGAAACTTTATTTTTGCTCTGCTAAAAGTTTGAATACAAATCAAGAATTTTATTGTTGCTCCAACTATAGGTCCGGCAGGGGGACTTGTAAAGTTCACTATATCCGAAATGTAGTACTTGAAAAAATTGTAATGGAAGCTATCAGCGACTTCGCTGATTTTATTCGCTGTCATGAACCTGTCTTTCTTTATATGATGGCAATGAAAAACAAGGCGATTCGTAAAGCTGAATTTAAAAAAATGCAGGAAACGGTTGAGTACGGCAAGCGAAGACTTGAAGAATTGGAACGCTTGATGGATAAGCTTTACGAGGATAATACTTTTGGAAGATTGTCAGATGATGTTTACGAAAGACGAGTTTCAAAATATGAAAAAGAACAAAAAGAACTTGCAATTACTGTATCCGATGCGCAAGCGGTTTTAGACAAAGCCGAACAAAAAAGTATCGACTTGAGATTGCTGCTCCGTACCTTTCGTGAAATGACGGATATTAAGGAACTAACACCCACTCTGGTCAATTCTCTAATTGAGCGTATTGAGGTCCACAACAACGATAAATCAAGCGGTCATTGTTATGTAAAAGTTGATATTTACTTTACAGCGGTCGGAATGTTTAAAATCCCAACCGAAGATGAAATCATTGTAATGATGGAAGAAATCCGTAAAAATCCACACGAATATCGTTTTGCAGCATAATAAAGAAACGGTGCAACCTCTTTAGAGATTGCACCGAACCTTACATAAAAAATACTTCCTTATGGGACTTACCCAAACCGACGCGTTTTTTTCATATCTGTCACTTTGCTTTTGACTCGCAGTAAATGCAGCGGTAAATCCGCTTTTGTCTGTCAGTCAGCCTGAAAACATGCTCAATATCCTGCTCAACAGAGGTTATACACCTCGGATTTTTGCAGCGTATAACGCCCCGCACAAGCTCGGGCAGCTCAACATGCCGTTTTTCCACAAGCTCGCCGTCCTTAATGATATTAACCGTAATGCCCGGGTCAACATATCCCAACACGTCAAGGTCAACCTCAATCTGAGCATCAATCTTGATAATATCCTTTTTGCCCATTTTGCCGCTCTGTGCATTTTTGATTATAGCGACCGGACAGTCAAGCTCCGAAAGCCTCAGAATTCTGTACAGCTCCATGCTCTGACCGGCACGTATATGATCAAGTACAATACCGTTTTTTATTGAATCTATCGTCATACTACCGCACCTCCGACAAAAGCTTGAGTATAAGCGCCATACGGATATATTTTCCGTTTCTCACCTGCTTGAAATAACATGCGCGCGGGTCTTCATCAACTAAGGTTGATATTTCATTGACGCGCGGCAGCGGATGAAGTATTTTAAGCTCCGGCTTTGCATTTTCCAGCTTATCCGGCGTTAAAATATAACTGTCGCGCAGCCTTAGATAGTCGTCCTCATTGAAAAATCGTTCACGCTGAACACGCGTCATATACAAAATATCAAGGTCTGCCATGACATCCGTCATGCTGCCGACCTCCTCATACTCAATACCGTTTTTCTCTAATATCTCGTCGCGCACATATCCGGGAATCTTAAGCTCTTCGGGGGATATCAGCACAATTCTTATATTTTCATACCTCGAAAGAGCCGAAATAAGTGAATGCACCGTTCTGCCGAATTTCAAATCGCCGCAGAACCCGACAGTAAAATTATCAAGTCTTCCAAGCTCTCTTTTTATTGTCAGCAAATCCGTTAAAGTCTGCGTAGGATGATTGTGCCCTCCGTCGCCGGCATTTATTATCGGAACTCCGCTTTTAAGAGACGCCGCAAGCGGCGCGCCCTCCTTGGGGTGACGCATTGCTATAATATCGGCATAGCAGCTCACCGTCTGTATTGTATCCGACACGCTCTCTCCCTTTGAGGCTGAGCTGGACTGCGCCTGCGAAAACCCGAGTACGCTGCCGCCCAGCTCAAGCATTGCCGCCTCAAAGCTGAGCCTGGTTCTCGTAGACGGCTCAAAAAACAGAGTCGCCAGCTTTTTGTGCCTACACCTCTCGCGGTAGTCATCGGGGTTTGCGATTATATCCTTTGCCCTTTCGATAAGCTCGTCTATCTCTTGTACGCTCAGATCCATTATATCAATCAAATGGCGCATTTTATTACCTCTTTATCCATGATTCGTCTGACGGATTATCCCGAAATGCTTGCAGTCTTTCGATATCGGCGCTTTCAATGTATCCGCTCTCAGCCGCTGCCTTTATAACCGTGTCAAAATCAGTGAGACTGACATTTTTAACATTCGCCTTTGCAAGTCTCTCCAGACCCTTTTTCATACCGTAGGTAAATATACTGACAATGCCGAGCACCTGAGCGCCTGCCTCCCGCAGAGCTTCAACCACTTCGATGACGCTGCCGCCCGTTGAAATAAGATCCTCTATTACAACGACCTTCTGACCGCGCTCAAGTCTGCCCTCAATTCGGTTCTGTCTGCCGTGGTCTTTATTGCCGGAGCGAACGTATCCCATCGGTATTTTAAGCAGATGCGCGGCTATCGCCGCATGGGCAATGCCCGCCGTGCTCGTGCCCATAAGGACCTCAGCCTGCGGATACTCGCGCTTTACCGTTTCAGCTATCGCGTTTTCAATAAAATCCCGTTGCTTGGGCGCCGTCAATATCAGCCGGTTGTCGCAGTAAATGGGACTTTTGATGCCGCTTGCCCATGTGAACGGCTCGTCGGGTCGCAAAAATACCGCCTTAATTTCCAATAGTGCGTTTGCCGCTTTAATTTTCATATCGTCACCTCTTAAAATTATTTACCTAAAAATTCTCTGCACGCCCGCTCGTATGCCGCAACAGGATCGGGCGCTCTTGTTATCGGTCTGCCGACAACTATATAATCCGAACCGATCTCCCGCGCCTTTTCGGGCGTGGTTATACGCACCTGATCCCCTGTCTCTCCGCCTGCAAACCGAATACCGGGAGTAACAGTCAGAAATTCGCTTCCGCACGCCGCCTTTACCTCTCTCACCTCAAGCGGCGAGCAGACAACGCCGGACAGACCGCACCCGGCGGCGGTTTTTGCATAGTGGGCTACAACCTGCTCCATCGGTCTTTCGATAAGCAGGTCGTTTTTCAGCGTCTCCTGAGATGTGGAGGTAAGCTGTGTCACCGCTATAAGAAGCGGGTGCGAGCCGTCGGGGCGGGTTAAACCCTCAAGCGCCGCCTCCATCATTTTACTGCCGCCGGCGGCATGAAGATTTGTCATATCGACATCAAGTCTTGAAAGCACTGCCATAGCCGACTTTACGGTGTTTGGTATATCGTGCAGCTTCAAATCAAGAAAAATCTTATGCCCGCGTCTTTTTATCTCTCTTACCGCCTCCGGTCCCATCGAATAGAACAGCTCCATACCGATTTTTACATACGGCTTTCTGTCCCTAAAAAGATCTAAAAACGCCATTGTCTCACTCTCGCCCGGAAAGTCAAGAGCAATTATTACATCCTCAGCCATTATGCGCTCCTCCCGTTATATCACTTAAATTATTTATACCGTATTTCTTCATCACCTGCGGCAGGTCACGGATTATATCAAGACAGGCGCGTGGGTTTACAAGGTTTGCCGCACCGACCTGCACCGCGCTCGCGCCTGCAAGCATCATTTCGATAACGTCTTCGGCGCTTGATACACCGCCCATTCCGATTATCGGAATCTTCACCGCCTCATACACCTGATATACCATTCTCAGCGCGAGCGGGAACACGCACGGTCCCGACATTCCGCCCATTTTGTTGGCAATCACCGGCTTTTTGGTTTTAAGATTTATGCGCATACCCAAAAGCGTGTTTATCATTGAAATTCCGTCTGCGCCCGCGTCCTCGACCGCACGCGCAATTTCCGTTATATCCGTAACGTTGGGAGTAAGCTTTATATACACCGGCTTTTTAACCGCCTCCTTGACAGCGCGCGTCACCTGCGCCGCAGCACCGGCAGACGTGCCAAAGCTCATCCCGCCGCCGTGCACGTTGGGGCAGCTTATGTTTATTTCCAGTATTCCCACCTGTTCCACACGGTCAAGCAGTTTTGCGCAGTAAACATAGTCCTCAACCGAAAATCCTCCGATATTGGCTATAAGCGGCTTGTGAAAGCATTTCGCCAGACGTGGAAGCTCGTCGTTTATTACAGACTCGACGCCCGGATTTTGAAGTCCCACGGAATTTATAAGCCCGGAGGGTATTTCAGCAATGCGCGGCGTGGGATTTCCAAAGCGTGCGCTGCGCGTTGTGCCCTTGAAGGATATAGACCCCAAAGCATTTATATCGTAATACTCAGAAAATTCATATCCGAACCCGAATGTGCCGGAGGCAGGTATCACAGGATTGTCCAGTCTTATCCCGGAGAGGCTGACGCTTAAATCAGTCATCAAAAATCACCTCGCTTTTCTTGAGCACGGGGCCGTCGCGGCAGATGCGTTTATTGCCGTATTTTGTCTTGCAGGTACATCCCATACAGGCGCCGAAGCCGCAGCCCATGCGTTCCTCAAACGAAAGCTCGCCCTCCGTTTTCGTTCTATCATAAACGGCTTTAAGCATCGGCTCAGGTCCGCAGGCATAAAAATAGCTGTAATCCCGCGGCAGAATATCCGTTACAAAGCCATGACTTCCAAAGCTGCCGTCAGCCGTAGCAACAAACACTCTCGCACCGAGAGCTTCAAGCTCCCTTGTCAAAAACACATCGCTTTTACTGTTAAAGCCCAGAACCGCCGTGACGCTTTTGCCCTGCCCGATTAGTCTTTTGCAGAGCAGGTACATCGGCGGAGCGCCGACACCGCCTCCGATAACAAGCGGCGCGCTGCCCGACGCATTAGTATCGAAGCCGTTGCCAAGCCCCGTGAGTAAATCAAGCTCTTCTCCGCCGCATATCGCCGACATCTTTTCGGTACCGCCGCCCACTACTTTATAAATCAAGGTAAGCACGTCCCCTTCGGCATCGCACACCGAAATGGGACGTCGAAGATAAAACCCGTCAAGCCTGATATTAACAAACTGACCGGGAGCCGTTATATCGGATATATCTCCGCGCAGCGTCATTTTGAATACATCGGCGGCTATTTTTTCATTTGAAAGAATTTTAAATATCGATTGCTTCATGCTTTTCACCTTACGCATCAATAGTGGAGATGGTAAGCGTTGTCTCCTCCAAAACATCCAGCAGTACGCGCACCGTGTCCAGCGCAGTGAAGATTGTAACGTTGTTCTCTACTGCGCAGCGGCGTATTTCATAGCCGTCCGTCATGACCGCCTCGGAGTTTATATCCCTGGTATTAATTACGTAATTTACATACCCGCGGCGAATGGAATCGAGTATTTCTTCGCTGCCCTCAGACAGCTTTGCGCGCACGCGGGTGCGTATACCGTGCTCCTTCAAATACGCAGCCGTGCCGTGAGTTGCCTCGATATTGAAGCCGAGATTATAAAATCTCCGTATAAGAGGCAGCGCCTCCTCCTTGTCGGCGTCGGCTATCGTCACAAGGATTGTGCCGTAGTTTACAACGTTCATGCCGGAGGATTTAAGCGCCTTATACAGTGCGCGGGTCATAGACTTATCATAGCCTATCGCCTCTCCCGTAGACTTCATCTCGGGCGAAAGATATGTATCCATTCCGCGCAGCTTCGAAAATGAGAACGCGGGAGCTTTTACATACCAGCGCTCCTTTTCTTTCGGATAAATAACATCTATTCCCTGTTCATTCAAGCTTTTGCCCAGCATTACCCTCGTTGCAATATCCGCTATCGGATATCCTGTTGATTTTGAAATAAAGGGCACCGTTCTTGACGAGCGCGGGTTTACCTCTATAACATAGACGTTTTCGTCTTTATCAACAATAAACTGGATATTGTAAAGACCGATAATGCCGATGCCCAGCCCCAAACGCTTTGAATAGTCAATAATGGTATTTTTCACCTTGTCAGATACGCTGAACGTAGGATACACGCTTATAGAGTCGCCCGAATGAACGCCGGTGCGCTCGACATGCTCCATGATTCCTGGAATAAATACGTTTTCCCCGTCACAGACCGCGTCCACCTCCAGCTCCTTGCCCATTATGTACTTATCCACAAGAACCGGCTTATCCTTGTCAATCTCGACAGCGTTTTTAAGATAGTGCCGCAGTCCGCTCTCGCTTGTAACTATCTGCATGGCTCTGCCGCCCAGTACAAAGCTGGGACGAACAAGCACGGGATAGCCGATTTGCTTTGCTGCCGCCACGCCGCTCTCAACGTCTGTAACGGCGGTGCCGTTGGGCTGCGGAATTCCAAGCTGTTCCAATACCTTTTCAAAGAGGTCGCGGTTTTCCGCGCGGTCGATGGCTTCACTGTCTGTACCGATTATTTTAACACCGCGCGCCTGAAGCTTGTCCGCAAGATTTATCGCCGTTTGACCTCCGAGCGAGGCGATGACGCCCTGCGGCTTTTCAAGGTCTATTATACTCATAACGTCCTCAACGGTAAGCGGCTCAAAATACAGCTTATCGCTTATCGTATAATCGGTAGACACTGTCTCAGGATTATTATTTATTATAATAGCCTCAAAGCCGCTTGCCTTTATCGTCTTTACAGCGTGTACGGTGGAGTAGTCAAACTCGACGCCCTGACCTATACGGATAGGGCCGGAGCCGAGAACTATTATCTTTTTACCGTCGCTTACATCGGACTCATTCTCCTCCTCATAAGAAGAATAAAAATACGGAATATAGCCGTCAAACTCAGCCGCGCAGGTATCTATCATCTTATATACGGGCAGAATTTTGTTTTCTGCGCGAAAGTTGTAAATTTCCTCCTCCGTGCAATCCCAGAAATCCGATACAGCTCTGTCGGAAAAGCCCATGCGCTTGGCACATCTCAATTCTTCCGCGTCAAAGCGGGCGTTTTTGAGCGCCGTCTCCTCATCGGTTATATTTTTGATTTTGTCCAAAAACAGCATGTCAATCTGTGTTTCATTGGCAATAACACCAAGGTCGGTGTGGCGGCGGATAAGCTCCGCTATTGCAAATATACGGTCGTCACGCCCGCTTTTAATATATTCAAGAAGCTCAGATGTGCCAACATCGTCAAATTTTTTAAGATGCAGACGGTAAGCGCCGACCTCAAGAGAACGCACAGCCTTCAAAAGACTTTCCTCGATAGTTCTGCCGATAGACATCACCTCGCCCGTCGCCTTCATCTGGGTTGAAAGCTTATTCGAAGCAAGCGCAAACTTATCAAACGGAAACCGCGCCATCTTGGTAACAACGTAGTCAAGCGTCGGCTCAAACGATGCGGGAATGTTGGAAATCATGATTTCATCCAGGGTCATTCCGACGGCAACTTTTGCGGTGACACGCGCTATCGGGTACCCGGACGCTTTTGAAGCGAGCGCCGACGAGCGGGAAACACGCGGATTTACTTCAATTAGATAGTAATCAAACGACTGCGGGTCAAGTGCAAACTGAATATTACAACCGCCCTCCACCTTCAGCGCCCGGATTATTTTCAGCGCGCTGTCACGCAGGATATGACATTCCTTGCTTGTCAGCGTCTGACTGGGACAAATAACAACCGAATCACCCGTGTGCACGCCGACAGGGTCTATGTTTTCCATATTACAGATGGTAATTACGGTATCGTTTTTATCCCTCATTACCTCGTATTCAATCTCTTTATATCCCTTAATGGATTTTTCGACAAGCACCTGATGAACAGGAGACAGCTTGAGCGCGTTTTTCATGATATCGCGCAGCTCGCTTTCATTGTCCGCAAAGCCGCCGCCTGTTCCGCCTAGAGTAAATGCGGGACGGAGCACGACAGGATAACCGATATCGTTTGCCGCCTGTACCGCCTCCTCTATCGAATGAGTGATTTCACTGGGCAATACCGGCTCGCCAAGGCTTTGGCACAGCTCCTTGAACTTTTCGCGATCCTCCGCCATATCGATAGATTCCGACGACGTTCCCAAAAGCTCGGTCTGGCACTCGGCAAGCACACCCTTACGTTTCAGCTGCATTGCAAGGTTAAGACCTGTCTGTCCTCCGATACCGGGAACTATGGCGTCGGGGCGCTCATAGCGAATTATTTTAGCAATATATTCAAGAGTCAGCGGCTCCATATATACCTTATCCGCAATTGTAGTGTCGGTCATTATAGTTGCCGGATTGGAGTTTACAAGTATAACCTCATACCCCTCCTCGCGCAGAGCGATACACGCCTGTGTACCTGCATAGTCAAACTCTGCCGCCTGGCCGATAACAATAGGTCCCGAACCAATGACAAGCACTTTTTTTATATCTGTTCTTTTAGGCATTGTATTTTTCCTCCATTGAAGCTATAAACTCGTCAAAAAGATATGAATTTCCGCGCGGTCCCGGCGTACTGTCGATATTATACTGCATCGCAAATACGCGGTCATTCAGGCACCGTACGCCTTCCGCCGTATTATCCAACAGATTTAAATGCGTGAGTTCAAGACCGGTGCCCTCAAGACTCTTTACGCAAACTGCAAAGCTGTGATTTTGATTGGTAATTTCCACTTTATCCGTCGTAAGATTTCTGACAGGATGATTTGCACCGTGGTGTCCGAATTTTAACTTATATGTATCGGCGCCGTAGGCAAGGCAGACAAGCTGATATCCAAGACCGATACCGAAAATCGGGTACTTTCCGCGCTGTTCCTTTATCATATCCACAACCGGCCCCGCCGCCTTCGGGTCTCCCGGACCGCTTGAAATTATAACGCCGTCAGGATTTATCTTTTCTATTTCTTCAGCACTTGTGTCCCACGGCATTACGGTAACATTACAGCCGCGCGACATAAGAGAACGGATAAGACTGAGCTTTATTCCGCAGTCAATTGCCACAACATTAAATTTATGGTTGGAGGTGCGGGAATACCACTTCTTTTTACAGCTCACCTCCGCTATTGCATTTTTCTCTTTATTGCTTGATAATATAATCTCAAGAGCCTTTGAAACAGGCATGTCCGGCGTTGTTATAAGTGCGCGCATACAGCCGCCATCACGAATAGAGCGCGTAAGCTTGCGTGTGTCAAGCCCCTCGATACCCGGAATTCGGTTTTCCTCTAAAATTTCAGAAAGTGTTTTTGTATATCTGAAATTCGAAGGGCTGTCGTTATATTCTCTGACTATCAGAGCCCCGACAGACAAAGCGCGGCTTTCAAAGTCATCATCCGCCACGCCGTAATTGCCGATAAGCGGATATGTCATAACAACCGCCGTGTTTGCATATGCCGGGTCTGAAACTATTTCCTGATAGCCCGCCATCGACGTATTGAAAACAATCTCACACACGCACTCCTTTTCCCTGTCTCCAAATGCAAAGCCCGGATATTCCGTGCCGTTCTCCAAAACAAGTTTTCTGTCGTACTGTCTTTTCATATCTCTTCTCCTTTATAAACAGTTGAAATTCTTTTGCCGTAAACTTCCATATCCTCAAACGGGGTTGCTCGACCCATAGATAAAAATTTATCGGAGTCTATAACAAAACTATCGTTTAAGTCAAACAAAGTAAAGCATTCACCGTTATCTATGCCAAACCGTTTTGCGGGAGCAATGCTCATCGCCTCAACAAGCCTTTCAAGGCTGATTTTACCGGTCTTTACAAGCCCCGTATACAATACGGGAAAAGCCGTTTCAAGACCGACAATACCCATAAGGCTGTCTCGCAGTCCGCGGGATTTTTCTTCTGCCGTATGCGGCGCATGGTCAGTTGCTATCATATCCACCGTACCGTCACGCAATCCTTCAATAAGCGCGTCGCGGTCGTCCGCACTGCGCAGCGGCGGGTTCATTTTAAATCTACCGTCCTCCTGCAAATCTCCGTCAGTAAGTGTGAGATAATGAGGCGCGGTCTCACAGGTTACGTTTACGCCGCTCTTTTTTGCCTGTCTTATAAGCTCCACGCTCTCCTTTGCAGAAACGTGGCAAACATGATATGCGCACCCAGTCGCGGCGCAAAGTTCAATATCACGCGCAATCTGTCTCCATTCCGATTCGGACGGAATACCCGCATGTCCATGCGCCCTTGCATACTCGCCGTCATGAATATATCCTTTGCCGACAAGCGACATATCCTCACAGTGTGCCGAAATGACCTTGTCAAGTGCTTTAGCCCTCTCCATAGCCGCTCGCATAATTTCTTTGCTTTGAACACCGCGGCCGTCATCCGAAAATCCGGCTACAAACGGTGCCATTCCCTCCATATCGGATAGCTCTTTACCGGCCTGTCCGACCGTTATCGAACCGAACGGTATTATCTGTATTTTCCCGTCGCGTTTTATTATGTCAAGCTGTTTTTGCAAATTTTGCTTACAATCCGGCACGGGACTCAGATTAGGCATGGTGCATACAGCCGTAAATCCGCCGTTTGCCGCAGCCGCACTTCCCGTCAAAACCGTTTCTTTAAAAGAAAAACCCGGTTCACGAAGATGTACATGCACATCAACGAAACCGGGAAAAATATAGATATCATTGCTAAAAATCTTATTTTCGGAATTTATAAACACTCCGTCCAGGAGAACATTTTTCTTAAAAACAAAACTGCCGTCCTTATATACATATGCTCTGTCAAAAACCGCGCTCATTCTCTTCCTCCGCAAATTTTTTCAATTATACCACATAGGAAAAGAGCTTGTCAACTGTTTTTTTCACGGAGAGGAAAAAAGCGGCATTTTTACAATCTGCGCCATTTGTGAAGAACAAGCGAAAACACAAAAAAAAGGACAGAAAGCACAAGCATCACAACAGTGTTAGTCTGAAAATAGCTGTACAGATCGGGCGATGAACGAAAAGCGCCGTAGAAAAGCGCATATTCGCCCAAAAGCTCGGGCATCATCGTCACTTCCAGAGCACTGTATGCCATCAAAAACACCATAGTATAAATCCTGCTTCTGAAAACCGCCGTCAAAAATAATGTAATCGTCACATAAAACAGCATAGCGGCAGAACACTGCACCAGCAATCTGAACACATCCAAAAATGCATATTCTGTTTCGAAAAACTGTATGTTATACTTTATATTTTGGTTCATTCTTAAAGTAGAAAGAGCGACAAAAGGAAGATAAACAGCCTCCAAAAGCAGCAAAATCCGCAAATAGCGCACAAATACTGTTTTAAATGTGCCAAGCCCGAAAGTGGCAATATAATGCGCACTCGGACGGCGGAATATTTCTTCAAAGTAAAATGAAACAATAGTGCAGACAAATATAAAAACCACAAATTGCAGCCATACGTAAATATCCGTTCCGATTGTCGGCATAGACGCATCATCCCATCCGCAGGATACTATAAACGGCTTTTTCAGAATCTGCATCAGCAAAAGATAGATACAAAGAAAAAAGAACGGCGCACGGATTGACAGAAAATCTGTTTTTTTACTCCATCGCTTCATTGCCCGCCTCCTGATAATGAAGCCACAGTTCTTCGAGCGTAGCCTCCTTGCCTAAAGAACCCATAAACTCACCATAAGGCAGATGACATGTCACCCTCCCTCGCGACAGCATAATTATACTGTCTGCAAGCGACTCAACATCGTCCAGAATGTGCGTTGAAATAATAACAGTTTTGCCCTCAAAGCACTCTTTTATTGTGCGGTAAAATTGCCTGCGCTCCTTTGGGTCTATGCCCGCGGTCGGCTCATCAAGTATTATAACATGTGCGTTTCCTATAAGCGCCGCCGCGATGCCGACACGCCGCTTCATACCCTCAGAGCATTTTCTGAACTTGGTTTCGAGAAACGACAGAATATTTGTTCTTTGCGCCGCCTGCTCCACAGCGTCTTTTACCTCATTTTTCGGCACGCCTTTAAGTCCCGCAATAAATTCAAGTATTTCCCGAACTTTTAGCATTGGATACACGTCAAACACCTGAGGCAGATATGATATTTGGCTTGCGTATTCGGTGCTGCCGCATTGCATACCGTTTATTTTAATAACGCCGCTGCCGGTAAGCTGACCCGTGATGCAGTTTATAAGCGTAGACTTACCGCTGCCGTTCTCACCTACAAGCAGCGTAAAACCGCTGTCAATACTTAAATTATTATTTAACTATCTAATCCTCAAAAACCATTGATTTTTCAAGCCTTCACGCCTGTTTTTCATTCAAACCTTATCTGTTTGCCCTTGTTTTTGCCCTTA
>CABULU010000047.1 GCA_902492505.1 uncultured Eubacteriales bacterium | reverse complement strand
TACGCCGGCGATATTGCCGCTTTTATCTTTAAACTGCAATAAAAAGGAGTCGCTTTCTATTTTTGTTCCGATGCCTGAGGTTTCTGCCATAGAAACAATTTGAGTATCTGTGATTTTACCTTCATTGTCTATGCCGACGATAGTTTCAATGGCGCCACCGTAGCCCTTGGGACTTACCTTGACGCATATGCCGATATACTCGCCGCCCAGCTTTGCTCTCCAAACTCCGTCAACTGCAACCTCTTTGCCATCATCCGACATAATGCTGCCGCCGCTGTAATCGTACTGTTCAAATTCGTCTGCCTGGGGCATAACGGATTTTAGCGAAACTGATGTTTTTTCTTCATTTCTGCGCGTTATTTCGGGAGACGTAACAGCGTTTACAAGCGCCACCAGTGCGGCGGTGATTCCTGCGATAAGGCAGAGAGTCAGCGAAAGTCGGATAATCTCATTCTTTTGCTTTTTTGAAGATTCTTGCATATTTACTCTCGCCTCCGAACTTTGTGGGAATTGTATGTTTGTCTATAAACCAGGTTAAGAAATTCATAAGAAGTATGGCAAAGGACACGCCTTCCGGATAACCGCCGAAATATCTTATAAATACAGTCAGCAGACCGCAGCCGATACCGAAAATAATTCTTCCTTTAGGCGTTACCGGACTTGTGGCATAATCGGTTGCCATAAATATAGCACCCAGCATAAGACCGCCGCTGAAAAGATTGTAGGCCATAAACTGAAGTCGTGTAATACCTTCCATATGCGGAAACAGAAAGGTTATAATTGCCACTGTTCCCAGATATGCCGCAGGTATGTGCCATGTTATTATTTTTTTGTACAGGAGATAAAGTCCGCCGATAATCAGAAGTATTGCCGACGTTTCCCCCAAACACCCACCTATTGTGCCTATAAACGCCGAGCTCAGAGGCACATCGTTCAAAATAGACGGATCGCCGTTTTTGAGATAGGCAAGCGGTGTTGCCGATGAAACAACGTCGGTATTTGCAAACAGAGGCAGGGAATTTGCAGTCCTGTTTATGGCGGTTGACGCATCAACCCAATTTGTCATATATGAAGAAAAGGATAAAAACAGGAATATGCGTCCGCAGAGAGCGGGATTTGCAATATTTTTGCCCAGTCCGCCGTACAGCATCTTAACTACAATTATGGCAAATGCAGCACCGATTACGGGAAGGTAAACGGGTGCCGTTACCGGCATATTAAAGCCAAGCAGCATTCCTGTTACAACCGCGGATAGGTCGCTTACAGACTGAGGCTTTTTAAATATAAGGTTATACAAAAACTCAAAAAGTACACAGGATGAAACGCTAACGGCAACAATTACAAGCGCACGGAAAGAAAAGAACAGCACAGCTCCCAAAAGAGCGGGGGTCAGTGCGATGATGACATCGCGCATTACCGACTGTACCGTCTTGCTGCTTTTTATGTGAGGAGACGACGATACATAATACAAGTCGCTCATTTTTTTGTCACCTGCCTTTTTCTTTTTTCAATTACGTTTTGCTTTGCAAGACGCATATACTGAACGAGCGGGATTTTTGCCGGGCATGTGAATGAGCAGCATCCGCATTCTATACAGTCGGCGGCGTTAAGCTTTTCGCATGTATCAAAATCACGCAGCTTTGTGTACATGGCGATATAGTTTGGTGTGAGATTCATGGGACACGCACTGACGCATCCACCGCAACGGATACATGCGGCGTCTTCGTCGCTTTCTACCTCATTCTCGGTAAAGCATAAAAGACCGGATGTTCCTTTTATTACGGGAGCTTCAAGTGAGTACTGCGAAATACCCATCATTGGTCCGCCCATGACGATTTTCTTTGCTTCCTCTTTAAGACCGCATGCTTCAAGCACGTGTGAAAACGGCGTGCCGAGCCGCACGCTGAGGTTGCAGGGATTTTCCACACCGCTTCCCGCCACCGTTACGATTCTTCTCATAACGGGCATACCCAAAACCACCGCGCGGTATATTGCAGCGGCAGTGTCGACGTTGAAAATAGAGCAGCCGATATTTGAGGGCAGCTTGCCTGACGGCACTGTTCTGTTGCAGACCGCCTTTATCAACTGCTTTTCACCGCCCTGCGGGTATTTGGCACGTAATACAACAACCCTTATGCCTGTTTTATGTGTCGCCTTATTGAGCACTTTTATTGCTTGCGGCTTATTGGATTCAATTCCTATATATGCGTTTTTCAATCCGAAGATATGCCGCAGTATGTCGATGCCGCCGATAAGCTCGTCGCAATTTTCAAGAATGACGCGGTTGTCGTTTGAAAGATACGGCTCGCATTCCGCTGCGTTTATAATGAGTGTGTCTATATTGTCTTTAAGTGCAGACTGAATTTTAACATGAGTGGGAAAAGACGCCCCTCCCATACCCGTTATACCTGCCTCACGTATTATTGATATGAGTTTTTCTGTGGAAAGCGACTTGTAATCGGCGCACGTTATTTTGAGAGATTCGTGTTCGCTGTCCTCAAAATCGTTTTCCACAACAATGGCGGGAGCGCTGTTCAGTGTAGGGTGCGGCATATAGTCTACTTTTAACACCTTGCCCGACACTGTTGCGTGTATCGGAGCGGATACAAAAGCGTCGGTATCTGCGATTTTCTGTCCGATCCTTACTGTATCACCTGCCTTTACAAGGCTTTCGCATGCTGCACCTATGTGCTGGGAAAGAGGATATATCATTATTTTTGCTGGCGGCAGCGTCTCTATAGCCATTTTGCTTGTCACCTTATTGTACGGGACATGTACGCCGCCCTTAAAGCGGTGTGAAAGCGCCGATTTAACACGGTATTTCATGTCCGGTAGACTAAAGCCTTTTTCAAGCGCCGAAAGAACGAGGATAGCTGCGCTGATTACTGTAAATATTATAAGAAACAAAGGCATGCGGAAAATAATGAGCAGCTTGCGGTACACGGCGACGCTGCCGAATTTATACATGGCTATGTTGATATTAAAGTACAGAATACATAAAACAATAAATACAACAGTCATTACGGCTGCTGAATATAAAATGGAATTCTGACCGTGTTCACGGTAGCTTTCGTCGTGCGAAAACAGCAGAAGAAAACCGAAAAGCATACCGATAAGCGCGACATATAGCAATATTACCATTATAAAAAGCACGTTTGAATATGCCGAGAATTGAGGGATTTCCGTTGAAAAGTACTGAATAACGGAACCCATGTTTTTCATGACGGTGATAAGGCTGCTGTTCTGAACGCCACCGTATTCAGTTATTGGATTGCAAAACGGAATAAATGACATTACAAGTATCGCCGCTGTCATCAGTCGTATGTAAAAGCGCCTGCTTTTCAACTGACCGATTATTTTAGTTTTCACAATTTATCCTCCAAAGGGTTTTTTAACTTTGCCGTAAGGTTAAAAATCGACAATTTTTCATATTATAATATAAAATGCGTATAATTTCAACCGCTATAAAAAAATTAGCGTTATCGATAGTATTATATATGCGCATTATTTTTAAGACAGTCAATACTGTAATTGACTGTCTTATTTATTGCTGAAATAATGACTTGCGGTTGCAGTATTAAATTTTATAAAGACGACGAAAGGACTCGTACTGGGATATGAGAATAATTGTTGCGGGCGCGTGGCGCATATGGTATTCTGTTGCAAGTGAGCTTTCAAAAGAGCGGCATGACATTACGGTTATTGAGCGCAGCGCAGCAGTGTGCGCGGAGGTTTCGGATACGCTTGACGTTTTTGCATAAACGGCAACGCTGCCGCATGCGATGATGTTTTTGTAGCCCTTACGGGTGATGATGACGATAATGTCATCACATCCATTCAATGCAGAATGCATATGACATCAGCATCGACGCTTTGTATTATACCTTTTTCGTATTCTTAATTTTATCAATGTATTTCTGACGCTTTTTGAAATTGTGCTGCTTCTTTTCGTAAATATGCCTCTTTTTGACGCTGTAGTCCACGCTTTCGGTACGGCAGGCACCGGGGGATTCGGGATTAAGGCGTCCGTATAGGCGCTTATAACAGTGCGTATATTGATGTCGTAATTAGCGTATTTATGCTGCTTTTGGGTACAAATTTCAATCTGTATTTTCTGCTTTTGCTAAAAAAGGCGGACGCAGTTTTCAGAAACGAGGAATTCAGACTTTATATATTGATTGTTGTGGCTTCCACACGCTGATTGCCGTCAATATTACGTCTCCTTACGATGACTTCATTACTGCGCTGCGGTATTCGTTTTTCCAGGTGTCGTCTATAATTACGCCTACCGGCTTTGCCATCGCGGATTTTAATCACTGGCCTCAGTTCAGTAAGGTTCTTCTTGTACCTCTGATGATTGGTGCGTGTTCCGGGAATACGGCGGGTGGTATCAAAGTATCACGTGTTCTTATACTTTTGCGTGCGGGTGTTTTTTCTTTTATATATGCTTATTACGCTTGTCAGCGCACTGGCACTTTCTCTTAAAAATTATGATGCGGAAACAATTTTTACAAGTGCTAAAGCATGTATCTTAAATGTAGGTCCGGGACTGGGTTTTGCGGGACCTGCTGAAATTTTGCATTTTATCAGACGCGTCAAAGCTGTTGCTTTCACTGTGTGTGCTAATGGGAAGACCGGAAATATTTCCGATTCTAATGCTGTTTTCTCCAAATACGTGGAAAAGAAGTTCGCGGTTTTAGATTTAATTTAAAAATCCCGGCATATTACCGCCGGGATTTTATTATATTTATGAGATATTGATAACTGTCAATATGCCGTTTTTTACGGTAAATTTAATTTCAAAGTCTGCAAATTGAAAACCGTAAATTCTGTCGTCATTGTGATATGCAGGTCTTGGATCTCCCTTCAGTATCTCAATCAGTACATGTTGCTTATTTTCAGGAACAAGCTCAAGAAGGCTTTTGTCAATATCTACCTCCAAACGGTCGCCGAATACTTCTGCGGCAAATCCGCCCAAAGCGTTTGGTCTGCTGTCGGTAAAAGGGAGATAGGGCTTTATGTCGTAAATCGGGGTGCCGTCCATAAGGTCTGCTCCGTCAACTATCAAAGCGCCGTCTTCTATTGCGGCAAGCCGCACACAGCTGAGTCCCAGCGGGTTGGGGCGATTAGGCGAGCGGGTGGCAAACACTCCCATTCGCTTATTTCCGCCAAGACGCGGTGGTCTGACAGTAGGTGACCATCCTCTTTGCTTTATCTGAGAAAATCCCCAAATAAGCCAAATGTGCGAATAGCCGTCCAGTCCGCGAATTGCCTCGGGTGATGCGTACTCTTTTTCAAATACTATTCTGCTGAGGTTATCTTCGACAATCCCGCTCTGACGCGGCAGACCGAACTTAGTCGGAAAATCACTTTCTGTTTTTGCTATAATTTTAAGATTCACTGATTATCCTTTATCTTTTAAAATTTAATGATTTGCTGTGCTTTGCAGGTGAAATCGACGTCTATGGTTTTTACCTTACCGTTATAGCCTATGTGAAAATGCTCAGTATCTTTGCCGGAAACGGTAAATTTACCGTCTTTTTCAAAAAGAATGTCCGCACTTTCACTGTCAGCCCAAACCACAGTGTCGCCATGGACATATGCTTTTTTCATTATACCCTGCGGCAGTGCTATGCTGTACATGTTTTTTCCGACCCTTAACTTTGCCTGACGCACGTTTGCCGGATAGTTCCACCAGTCGACCGCTATAAAATATGCCTCGCAGTCGCCGTTGGCAAGTTCGTATACTGCCGTTTGAATTTCTGCTTCTCCTACGGGTGTTACATATTCCGAATTATTCTGAGCATCCGCCCGCTTTTCAAATTCTGCGGTATACAGCCCTTTTACAGCGGGATTTGCAGGGTAGAGTTTTGTGTTGAGCAAAATGATTTTGCCGTGCCCGACCTTTTTCTCGATAAGCAGCGCTCTGCCGCTATCGGTTTTCACGATTATTTCGCTGTCTTCTGCCTTTAAATTTTCCGCTATGGGTAAAGATATTCCGTTAAAGCTGTCGTTTTTAAATTCGGGCAGGCTGTCAAAGCCCAGGCAGTTAAAGATTTCATGTTCACAGAAATGAAGTCTGTAATTTTCAAGGTCTTCTCTGTTGGTTGTATCTGTCAAGTGTGCAAGCGAGAGCATAAGCTCCGCGCCGTTTCTGACGGCTTTAAGTATTGCGTCAAGGTCGGTTTTTTCTGCTTTGTTGTATGCAAAAAAAGCAAGCAGACCGTAATTGCCGATAGGCTTTTCAACAGGCACTATATCAAGGTTTCCACGCGGATTTCCTGACACCAGTCCGAAAGGCTCGCCGTGACTGAAATGCTTAAAGGTAGTCCATGATTTGTCATCAATCGGGAAAAACGAGAGCTTTGGTATCTGCCAGCTTAGTTCGGCGTCAAAGTCGGGGTTGAACCTGCTTTTTGACTGCCCCCATACTATATGGCTGAAGCACGGATATCCGTCATATCTGCCATGCAGCACACCGACTTTTGTGCGCAGATATCCGCGTCTTTGATGCGTTGCGACATAACGTGAAAAATCCTGCTGCATTTTTAGATGTTCTTTTGCTGCGTGAGAAAAACGGTGATATGAGCAAAAACATTCCTCCATGTGCCACAGACCCTCTTCGGTGTTTATTTCGTGCGCTCCCTGCATCCATGTAACGTAAAGAGCCAGGCGGTAACGCATAAAGCGCTTTGGGTCATCATGAGGTGAACTTGACCATTGCAGAGCATGGTGCACACCGGTTCTTTCAATATTATAAGCACGCGCCGCGCCGCGCAGAGCCGCCATTAAAAATTCGGTCGGACTGTCCATTGTCTCGGCGCCGATCCAGTCATACCCCGCCATGCAGAAGTATTTGAACAGTATTGACGGTCCGGTATGTCTTGTTGTATCCCGTTTTATAATTCGAAAGCTGTTTATAACGTCTTTTGCCTGAATTTCCATATCCGCAGGCAAATATGGATTATGGCATAGTCTGTAACGTTTTCCGTCATCATACATTTCGCTGGGATGAGCGTCCTGACCTGCTTTTTCGGGGTGCTGTCTGTGCTGGCGCATCATGTTATCGGTTAATAATTCAGTATCGTAGTGGTTTACGACATCTCTGAAATCATCCAGCTTGTCATAATCACCCCAGTAACAGTATGCGCCGTCCCGTTCGTGTAATTGGCGACCTAAAAAGCCGGATTCATATTCGGTTTTTGCGGCAAGCAGCTCGTACTGCGGATTTGCTGTAAATCCCTGTGGCTCTCTGCCGTCTACCATATGTGAATACTTGATACCGAGTCCGTTAAAAAGGTTTGTCATTTCCCGCCACGTATCGATGTGAACCTTTCGGCTGCCGCTCCAGCGATATACCGGACGGATGGTTAATAGCTGTCCGATATTATTCTGCATGTACCATTTGAGAAAGTTTTCCGTATCGGTTATATCCTGATTTATGTAAACCATATCGCCGGTTCCTGTGATAACCCCGTCCTGACCACGCTTAACCACGCGTAAAACGCAGCATTTTTCCGTGTGCTCGCCGTTTGAAAGCGTGATGTCAAGTCCGTTTACTGGGATGTTGTAAATAAGACGTAGAAAGTGAAGACCCGTTTTTTCGAATCTGAGAGGAGATACGGCTTTTGCCGATGATTTCAGTTGCAGACTGCATGGCGTTTTTATGTTAAGCAGCAGTGAAAACGGAATGTTTTCGGTTACGACCTCGGGGCAGGCTATTATATTGAAGCAGGATGACGCCTCGCTTACTATGCCGAGCTCGTGCAGGCGGTATGGCAGTGCGTCGTGCCAGTCGGATGTAAGGGTGAATTCGACGTGATTTCTGCCGTTTATAAGTGATTCATCTGAAAGTGTTATTTCCTTTTCCGAATAGCGGTGGCAGCGTTCGAAGAATTCTCCGTTAAAAACCGTTTTTCCGTTTAAGTCAATTTTCATGCAGGGCCATTCCGCGCGAGAAAGATTGACGCCCAGCCAGTTGAAATAGCGCTGGTATATTGCGGTGTCCGGAGCAAAGGAGGGGATGATGTTATAGCCGTTTGACGAAGTGAGAAACGGAGCTTCAAAAACTATGTATCCTTCAAAGTTTTCACCTTCGATAATATAATTTACATTTGCTGTGCTGTTTGGAATATTTGCTTCAATTTCAAATTTTTTTGTATCGTAGCTGCCCTGAGGAAAATCGATTGTGTATACCTTATCTGGCTTATCTTTTGTGTGATTTTTTATTTCCCCTTCATGCGTTAAGCGTATTTCTATCAAAAGCCGCAGGTATCCGTCATCTCGAATCTTTAGGTTTTTTGCCCACGCGCTGACACCGGCTTTCCAATTTTCGGTATAATCCTTTAATTTTATATACGCCGCCGATGGCTGCCATAAAACCTTATGTGTCAAAACCTTCGGATAATCTGCACCTTTGAATTCAACTCCCCATGCGGTGGTTTTTCCGGGGACAAGAGCGTCTGATATGCGTTTGTAAAGTGCTCTGGAGCAGCATTCTGTTTTCCAGTAGTAAAACAACTCCGTTTCACCTGTAAAAAAGAGCCGGTATTCACGTTCGCTTTCGGGCGAAAAGTCAAAGTCGTAAGAGTATGTCTTCTGCGGGAAAATAAGGGGACCGTTGTCCTCTTTAAAAAGCATGCTGTAATCTTCCATATTTCCTGCCTCCGTAAGTGGTAATTTTACAAATAATATCATAATGGAAAAAGAAAAACAACATTAAATAACATTTTGCATTATTAAAGAGACATTGTGTTGAACATTAAATATGATTGTATAATTAAAAAATAGAGCTATCGAAAATTACAGCTCTATTTTATCATGCTTTTTAGAAAACATTAAATTTGAAATATTTTATTTGCGGTTTTCAAGGCTTATATACTCCCTGTCAGGCTTAACGCTGACGTAGGAAGGGCGTATGATTTTTCCCGCGTTTTGAATTTCTTCTATTCTGTGTGCGCTCCAGCCCGCAATTCTTGCAATGGCGAAAATCGGAGTATACAGTTCGCAGGGCAACTCCAGCATCTGATAAATAAGTCCGGAATAGAAATCCACATTGGCGCTGACTCCCTTGTACATTCTGCGTTTGGAGGATATAATTTCCGGAGCAAGCTCAGCTACTGTCTCATAAAGTGCATAGTCCTTTTCAAAGCCCTTTTCAACGGCAAGGTCCTTGGCGCAGGACATCAGTATATCTGCGCGCGGATCGGATAACGAATAAACTGCATGGCCCATTCCGTAAATTAATCCGGAATTGTCAAATGCTTTTTTGTCGAGCAGTCGTGAAAGATAGTCGGCGATTTCATCGCGGTTTTCCGTGTTGATAGTTCTTTTCATATCCTCAAACATTTTGACAACCTTGATGTTTGCACCACCGTGACGCGGTCCCTTCAGCGAACCGAGCGCCGCCGCAATCGCCGAATATGTATCGGTTCCGGAGGATGTGACAACATGAGTTGTAAATGTGGAGTTGTTACCGCCGCCGTGTTCAGCATGAAGAACAAGCGCAAGATCTAAAACTTTTGCTTCAAGCTTTGTATATTTACCGTCCTCACGCAGAAGATGTAGTATATTTTCCGCTGTTGAAAGACCGGGTTTGGGCAGATGTATAAACAGGCTTTTATCCATGTGATAGTGTTGATATGATTGATAACCGTATACCGATAAAAGCGGAAATACGGCGATTAACTGCAAGCACTGACGCAGAACATTTGCAATGGATATATCATCCGGATTATCGTCGTAAGCGTACAAGGTGAGAACGCTGCGAGACAGTATGTTCATCATGTCCTTGCCGGGAGCTTTTAAAATAATATCGCGTACAAAAGATGTAGGCAGGCTTCTGTAATCAGAAAGCTCTTCTTCAAAGCGCAAGAGCTGTTTTTTGTTTGGCAGCTCGGAAAATAAGAGAAGATATACAGCTTCTTCAAAGCCGAAACGATCGTCTTTCATAAATCCGGCAACAAGCTCGCGTATGTTAATTCCGCGGTAATATAGCTGACCGTCGCAGGAAACCTCACTGCCGTCCGGCAGCTTTTCCTTAGCCTTAACTTTAGAAACCTCCGTAAGTCCCGTTACTACACCGTTTCCGTTGACATCGCGCAGACCGCGGTTTACTTTGTGTTCTAAATACATGTCGGCAACTATTTTATTGTTTTGTGTTGATATTTCTGCAAGTTCTGATATGTACGGTGTAATTTCGGAATTATTTTTCATACTTACTCTCTCTTTCGTTATAGGTGAGTGTTTTTGGTGTACAGTATATGTCGGTTAATTTTAAAAATTTATTATAGTTTTAATTTGTTTCAAAACTATAAACTAAAATTCAAATAATAATTAAATTATACTGTATAATTAATTATACAATAAAATTCTTATTTTGTCAACTTATACTATATGTTTCTTTATATATTTGATACAAATAATAACATGAAATATATAAAAAATATGGCGATTTGTCGTAGACAGTATAAATTTTACCTCGGACATTTATTATAAGTTCAATATAAAATCAGATAAAAATAATTTGATTTCAGATAAACAGCTTTTGTTGTAAATAATGACATAATATTGATGCCGTTGATTTTTTCAGGTGGTTATGTATAGCGTTTATGCGGCATTTACTCATTCAATGAACAATTGGTAATCAACATCGTCAAGGGTTAATTTTTTAACTTTAATAAGTAAAACCTCCTTTGCGATTATATTGTAGCGTAAAGGAGGTTAACTCACAAATGTGCGATTTTAAAACAATCAATTCATTAACACTAATGGTACTGAATGCTCATTTCTCGATAATCAGTGTCGAAAGAGATTTTCGCTGATTTTCCGTTGGTATTTTCAGTTTTCCGTTTTCAAGTAAGGTATGGTAGCAGTGGAGCAAAAACCAGCCGTCGTAACAAAATATAGACTGTAATTCAAATGCTTTCGTTTTTCTTAAGTGAGTTGGTACGGACTTAAGCATTTGTTCAATGTACGGTTTCTTTATTTCATCGAATTTCTGCTTATATTTCTCCTTAATACGAGTGCCAATTGAAATAAGGTCTCTCCGTATGTCATCATTTGCGAGAATCACAATCTGCCACGATGCCTTGAAGTTTCCATCAAAGTCACCGTTTGTTTTGGCATATCCGTGCTCACAAAGCCACATCCAGTCTTCCTTTGACAACTCATCACGGTTGTAAAGCGTCAAAGCATGGTTTGCATCAAGCGCATATTGATATCCGTTTTCCAATTTACGACTTGACCATTCACTGTTTATCTGCCATAATGTCACTCCATTTTGCTCATTCCACATGGGACCGCACCATTTTTTCATGTGCAAATAATCATCTGGCAATCTGAGGTTTTCCGAAATTACTGTAGCATTTATGATGTTATTACCACCATCCGGGCGAATCGTTGATACTTCCTCAAAGGAAATTTCATCATCTATTAGATGCTCTCCGGAACATGCGGCAATGTACGGAATAAGCGACCACAGAACGAAATTACGGTCTGTATTTGAGTTTTCCGTCAGCGAAATCGGCATATCGGTCTGACGACAGATTATCGATGTGCTGTTGATTATTTTGGAACTTATCAATTCATCATACAAATCGTTTGCAAAAAGGTTTGACGCTTCCTTGTACATTTTGTCCTGAAGAATCAAAAGTACTTCTTTCGGCTCACTGATTATAAAATTGACGATATACGCGCTATCTGATTTCTTTACCAAATCATATTCTTCAAGATAGGCAATCTCGTCTTCAATATAAACAGGAGATACTCCCAAATTATCGGCAATTTCGTTTACGGTCTTGGCACTGTTTCTTATGGCATAGCAGATATTCTGTGAAATTGAGGAGCGCAAATAGTCGCTCGAATTTTTTGTTCCGCTGCTTCCAATTATGTCTACTGAATCAAATTTTATAGGATGAAATTTCAGTTTGCTTGCTTCTCTCATGGTATCTATACCTCGTTTTAATTCTTTTTTGGCTTCGAACAAATGCCATTTTACAGTGCCGAGAGGAATATTCAGCTTTTTCGCAATTTCGTTTTGCTTTAGATTTTCAAAGTAGTATGCAATTACAATTTCTCGTTGAGTTTTTGAGAGATACGCAATCTCCTTTTGGAGTTTTACGATTTTCTTGCCGCTGTCATCACACTCATCAAAGCTAAAATCTGTGGGTATTTCCGCAATCTCATCAATAGAAATTCCGATACCCCTTCGTGATTTATCGCGGTAATAATTCGCAAGCATATTGTGCGCAACAGTCCATATGAATTTTGAGGGTTTCACAACTTGCTCCTTAGCAAGCATTGCGCGGTATGACTTCATTACAATTTCCTGCGAAAGATCTTCTGCATCGGAAATGCTTTTACAATGCTTCAAAGCAAAGCCGTAAATCGGTTTGATATATTCGGTTATAATTTTCTCTGCCTCTGTTTGGGTCATTTGTTTTGTCTCCTTGAAAGCTTTCACTTTTTAAGACACCAAAACTTAAAAAGGTTGGCTCTTTTTTTAAAAAATCCCTCTGCCGGATGTCCGGCAGAGGGATTCGCTTTAGATATTAATTTGTATATTTACAATATTTCGAAACGCTGCTTGAAGAAGTATACGCGAGTTTTCGTACATACGCTTCGTTTGCGTTCAAATAGGCGATTTAAGGAAGAATTACTTATTCCCCTGTTCTTTAATAGCAGCCTGTGCTGCGGCAAGGCGTGCAATCGGTACACGGAAGGGTGAGCAGGAAACATAATCCAAACCGATTCTGTGGCAGAACTCGACAGATGTCGGGTCACCGCCATGCTCACCGCAGATACCGCAGTGAATGTTCGGTCTAACCTCATGACCCATCTTGACGGACATTTCCATAAGCTTACCGACGCCTGTCTGGTCAAGCTTTGCAAACGGATCGGACTCGTAAATCTTGGCGTCGTAGTAAGCACCCAAAAACTTGCCTGCGTCGTCGCGGCTGAAGCCGAAGGTCATCTGCGTGAGGTCGTTTGTACCGAAGCAGAAGAAGTCTGCTTCTTTTGCAATCTCGTCGGCCGTGAGACAAGCTCTCGGGATTTCGATCATTGTGCCAACCTCGTATTTAAGGTCGGAGCCTGCAGCCTTTATTTCCTCGTCAGCTGTCTTGACTACAACGTCTTTGACATATTTAAGCTCTTTAACCTCGCCTACCAGCGGAATCATGATTTCGGGAACAATGTTCCAATCGGCGTGAGCCTTTTTAACATTGATTGCAGCACGGATAACAGCTCTTGTCTGCATAGCGGCGATTTCGGGGTAGGTGACAGCCAGACGGCAGCCGCGGTGACCCATCATCGGGTTAAACTCATGCAGTGAAGCAATGATATTTTAATCTGTTCGACTGTTTTGCCCTGTGTTTTTGCAAGCAGCTCGATATCTTTTTCCTCTGTTGGAACAAATTCATGAAGAGGCGGGTCGAGGAAGCGGATTGTAACGCTCTTGCCTTCCATTGCCTCGTAAAGTTTTTCAAAGTCGCCCTGCTGTGTCGGGAGAATTTTGGCAAGCGCCGCTTCTCTCTCTTCAACGGTGTCCGAGCAGATCATTTCTCTGAATGCAGCTATTCTGTCACCCTCAAAGAACATATGCTCTGTACGGCAAAGACCTATACCTTCTGCGCCGAGTGCAAAAGCGCGCTTTGCATCGTCCGGTGTGTCGGCGTTTGTTCTGACCCTGAGCTTTCTGTACTTGTCAGCCCATGCCATGATTCTGCCGAACTCGCCGCCGATAGAAGCGTCAACGGTCGGAATTACACCGTCGTAGATAGCGCCTGTCGAACCGTCGATGGAGATATAATCGCCCTCGACGTATGTTTTGCCGGCAAGAACAAACTTCTTGTTTTCCTCGTCCATTGCGATATCCGAACAGCCGGATACGCAGCAGGTACCCATACCGCGGGCCACAACGGCAGCGTGGGAGGTCATACCGCCGCGGACGGTCAGTATACCC
>CABULU010000046.1 GCA_902492505.1 uncultured Eubacteriales bacterium | reverse complement strand
TGACTGATATACGTCATAATTTATTATCTGATAATAGACGAGAAAGCCGATTATTATGCATACGGCGGCAAAAAGCATAGCCATAAGCGCTAAGGCTCTGTTTTTCATTTTCTTTGTCGGTGTTTTTGCCATGGTTTTCTCCGTCTTTCCTTAAATTCAATAAAATTAAAACAAGAGCGGGCAAGTAATTTGTTAAAAAAGAACCTCCCGCTCTAATAATATTTATTACACGTCAGTTCAAATATTCATAAAGAATATTGAAGCTGCTCACAACTCCGTCCAAAAACGACTTTTTTTCCTTTTCGGGCGCAATCTCAACCGTATCGCTGTCAGCGAGATTTACAGTATGAATGCGAAAGGATTCGAGCTTGACCATGCCCAGCTGCTCCGTAGCAATCTTCTCAATGCTGGCAAGCGAATTTTTACGGTCGATTTCAACGCACAGCACCGAATTGCGGGCGTTCAGCTCGTCCAGTTCTTTCTTTTTACTGACAGAGCTTAGGGTTAGCTCGTTGAGCGATATGTATCCGTTAAGCACAAATGCTGCGAGCAGAACGCAGACTGCCGACACGCAGAATGCGAACGGAGATAAATATTTCTTTTTGGTAGTCTTTGTTTTTTTCATGTTTCCCTTTTTCCCCTTCAGATTTTTTCCGCCACCCGAAGCTTTGCGGGTTTAGAACGGTTATTTTCAGAAAGCTCTTTCTCACATGCCGTCAGCGGCTTATGTGTTATGAGTTTCATTGTTGCCTTTCTGCCACACACGCATACAGGAATATTTTTATCGCATACGCAGCCCGTCGCCATATCCTTAAGCGTATTTTTTACTATTCTGTCCTCAAGCGAATGAAAGGTCATTACCGCAAGTCTGCCGCCCGGACACAGCAAATCCGCCGAGTCGCGTAGCGACTGCTCCAAAATTTTAAGTTCGCCGTTTACCTCAATGCGCAATGCCTGGTAGGTGCGCTTGGACGGGTGCTTTTCTCCGTAGCGCTCGTTCGGAGGAAACGCACGTTTTATAACATCGTTTAGCTGAAATGTAGTTTCTATCGGCGCCTTTTCCCGCTCGCGACAAATATAATAGGCTATTTTTGACGCGCGGCGCTCCTGGCCGTATTCAAAAATCAGCTTTGAAAGCTTGTCCTGAGAATATCCGTTTACTATATCTCTTGCGCTGAGGCGGTCTTCGCGGGACATACGCATATCAAGCGGCGCGTCAAAGCGGTAGGAAAAGCCGCGCTGAGCATTGTCCAGCTGATAGCTCGAAACGCCCAAATCAAACAGTACGCCGTTTACTTTATCTGCGCCAGCTTCTGAAACCGCGGTTTTAATATCCTTGAAATTTGCATGCACAAGCCTCACCGAGGCTTTGTATTTTTCAAGCCGCTTTGATGCCGCGCTTATAGCGTCCGCGTCGCGGTCTATTCCGATAAGCAAACCGCCCTCAAGCCTTTTGACAATTTCTTCACTGTGCCCGCCGCCGCCTAAAGTACAGTCAACGTACACGCCGCGCGGGTTAATATTCAGGGCGTCTATACACTGCTCGCGCATAACGCTGTAATGTGAAAATTCCATATCCATTACAAAATGAGTTCGTCCATGCAGGCAACGATTGTATCGCTGTCAAGCATATTCTGAGAAGCCTCCCAGCGCTCCGGCGTCCAAATCTCTATCATATCACCGTTTCCCACTAAAACGACCTCGTTTTCAACGCCGATTTTCTGCCTGAGCTGCTGCGGAATCTGCATCCTGCCCTGCTTGTCCGTCGTAACCTCATGCATACTGCCCAAAAAGAAACGCTTTATCCAGCGCACCTTTGAAGGCGGCGCGCTGTCAAACCGTGAAAGAAATTTCTCCCACTCTGCCTGTGACATAACCATCAGTGTATCGTCGTAGCCCGCTGTAATGACAAACTCCAGCCCGAGCTCCTTTTTAAATTTGGCGGGCATCACCACCCTGCCTTTTTCATCAACGGTATGCGTATATGTTCCCCCGAGCACTGTTTGTCACCACCTTTCACCACGGTGTGGCATTATCATGCCACTTTGGCACCACTAAGACACCACTTCCATTTAATTATAGGCATTTAAATGCGGTTTGTCAACAAGTTTGCGGATATTTAATAATAAAAATTACCGCCAATTTTCTCCAAAAAAGACCACTTACACACAGGTTTGGACGAAAGCTACCCTGCAATAGACAAAAAGTTACCATTCAAAGAAAAAAAGCGGTGTTATCATTTACAAATCGCTCATACAAAAATATACTCAAGACAAGGCGGTGATTTATATGAACGAAATATTCGATTTTATTAAAAGCAAAAAGCACCTCGCTTTCCGGCAGACGCTAAACAGGGATTTGGCAAAAGAATTTTCCGAGGCGGGGCTTTGCGAAAAAGAGCGCGTGACACGCAGGTTTGAAATAATGTGCGAAAGCGAAAATGCGGTCATTCTTCCGGGAGAAAAGATATGCTTTACCAGAACAATAGGCCGGGAGCCCAAAATCTTTACAAACCCGGAACTATCTGACTTTCAAGACAAATTCACTTTACCGGAAAGCGGACATATATCCAATCTCACGCCGGATTACGGACGGGTTATGGAGCTTGGCTTTGACACACTCAGGACAACGCTTGACGTATACGGACAGCGGGAGATTGACGCAATTTCAAAGCTTGTGTTACGGTACCGAAACGCCGCGCTGAAAAACGGCGACAGCGAGCTTGCAAAGGTTTTGCGGCGTGTTCCCGCAAAGCCGCCGCGCACCTTCCGCCAGGCGCTGCAGTTTTGCCGTATAATACACTTTGCATGTATACTGGACGGATGTCACCACGTGACAATAGGCAGATTTGATAAATATATGTATCCCTACTACAAAGCGGATATCGAAAGCGGAAGAATGACAGAAGGCGAAGCATATGAGCTTATACGCGAGTTTTTCCTTTCATTTAATAAAGATTCAGATATCTACTCGCGCGTTCAGTTGGGAGACAACGGACAAAGCCTTGTACTTGGCGGCTGCGACGGAAACGGCGGCGAAATTTTCAACGAGCTGACAGAGATGGCGCTGCGCGCCTCACGCGAGAATATGCTGATAGACCCCAAAATCAACCTGCGTGTATCTTCCAAAACCCCGCTTAATGTCTTCATAAAGGGAACGGAGCTTACCCGCGCGGGGCTCGGCTTTCCGCAATATTCAAATGACGATGTAGTAATTCCCGCACTTCTTAAAATGGGCTACGACAAGAGTGACGCCGAGGATTATGTCACGGCGGCGTGCTGGGAGTTTATCGTTCCGGGCTGCGGCGCAGACATACCGAACATTGCAGTCATGCCCTTTGCAGCAATAATAAATACCGTACTGCACCGCGACCTCATAAGCTGCCATGATTTCAGAGAATTTAAGCAATGTGTTGCAAAAGAAATATCCGCCGCAGCAAAGAAAATTGACAAACAGCTTGTAAATATAAAATATTTCCCTTCACCGTTTATGAGCGCAGTACTTTTTGAAAAGGATGTGTCAAAAGGAGGAAAATATAACAACTTCGGCATACACGGGTCGGGAATTGCAACTGCGGCAGACTCGATGACGGCAATCAAAAAGTACATTTTTGATCAAAAAAGCGTTACGCCAATAGAAATGATACAGGCGGTTGACAGCGACTTTTCGGATTTTCCCGAGCTTTTGCACAAGCTGCGCTTTAACACTCCGAAAATGGGACAAAACGACAGCGAGGCAGATGAAATGGGCGTATTCCTGCTGAGTGCGTTTGCAAATGCGCTGCAAGGCATGAAAAATTCCCGCGGGGGCATTTACAGGGCGGGAACGGGTACGGCAATGAATTATCTGCGCGATGTTGAAAATCTGCCCGCCTCCCCGGACGGACGCCGGCGGGGCGAGCCGCTGGGCGCCAACTACTCACCCTCCCTTTTTGCCAAAGTCGGCGGACCTATGTCGGTCATCTCCTCTTTTACGAAACCGAAACTCGAAAACACATGCAACGGCGGACCGCTGACGCTGGAATTTCATTCGGGGATATTTGACAGCGAAGACGCCGTTGCAAAGACGGCGGCGCTTGTCAAATCATACATCGACATGGGCGGACACCAGTTGCAGCTAAACGCCGTAAATGTTCAGGAGCTGCGCCGCGCGCAGGCAAACCCACAGGACTACAAAAACCTTATTGTACGTATATGGGGATGGAGCGCGTATTTTACAGAGCTTGACAAACCGTACCAAAATCATGTAATATCAAGGCAGGAATACAAGCTGTGACAACGGGAATCGTTTTTGACATACGCGAATTTACCGTACACGACGGACCGGGCACACGTGTGACGGTGTTTTTAAAGGGCTGTCCGCTGCACTGCCGCTGGTGCCACAATCCCGAAGGACTCTCGCCGGAGCCGCAGCTTATGATACGAAAAAGCGCCTGCATCCGCTGCGGCGCATGCAAAACAAAATGCGCGCACCCCGACTGCATAAAATTCAACAGATGTCTGCATGCCTGCCCGCTGGGACTTATATCCGTCTGCGGATACAGAACCGACGCCGATTCACTTGCAAAAAAGCTGCACGGCTACACTCCGTTTTTCAAAAACGGCGGCGGCGTCACCTTTTCGGGCGGCGAGCCGCTGATGCAGTCTGAGTTTTTATACGAGCTATTAACCAAAACCCGCCCGCTCCACCGCGCTGTCGAGACAAGCGGGTACGCCCGGCCGCAGGTATTTGAACGAATAATTGAAATATGCGACCTTGTAATTATGGATTTAAAGTTGGCGGACCGTACTGCGCACAAAAAATACACGGGCGTATACAACGACATTATACTTGAGAATCTGCGCCGTCTCCGAAAAAGCGGCAGGGAGCACATTATACGCATACCGCTGATACCCTCAATCACCGACACGGAGCAAAACCTGCGTGCTGCGGCAAAGCTTGTCAGGGATTCGCCCGTGGAGCTTCTGCGTTACAACGCGGCGGCGGGCGCCAAGTACGAAACAATAGGTAAAAAATACACGCTTGACGGGCTGAAAGAGCAGAAAACAATGCCCGATATTTCAATGTTTGAAAGAGTAAAAATACTATGAACACAATGAAAATCCACAAAGTATTTGCAACCACCGAAAACGGCAGAGAGCAAATCTCGCCGAAAATCATAAAGACGGAAAAGGGCGAGCTTACAGCCGTGCGTATACAGTTTAAAAGCAGTTTGCCGCTTAACAAATTCAGCGGAATAGAACTGCTGCTAAATCCCCGCGGTATAAATGAATTTACTGCAATTCACCGTCACAGCGAATACTGGTGCATGCCCTCTTTCTGCCAAGGCGCGGATGAAATCCCGCAAAACACACAGTGTCTTTTGTGGCGCGGCGGTTGCCTGCTTCCTGTCTGCGGTGACAAATATCTTTGCATGGCGTCGGGCACGCCGGACGGATATGTGAAGCTGACTCTGAACACCTTTTGCTCCGGCATCTGCGAATGTGACACACTCGCATTTGTTTTGGGTGCAGGTGACAACGCAAATACACTTATCGCCGACTGCGCAGAGCTTGCGCTTGAGACGACGGGTTCGGACACACCGCTTCGGGAAAACAGACGTTATCCCGAAATTTTCGAGTATCTCGGCTGGTGCAGCTGGGACGCATTCCGCACCGAGGTATCCGAGCAAAAGCTATTGCAAAAATGCAGCGAATTTAAGGAAAAGAATATTCCCGTCAAATGGGTGATAATAGACGACATGTGGGCGGACACGCCGCATCTTAACGAGCCGGGCGTCAAAATGCATGACTGCAAGCTGAGCTCCTTTCACGCCGACAAAGCGCGATTTCCAAGCGGACTGGACGGCTGCATAGAAAAGCTGCACGCGCGCGGGCTGAAAGTGGGAATGTGGCACCCGACAACGGGGTACTGGAGCGGAATCGAAGAAAACGGACAGATTTCAAAAGACATGCCTCAGGCGTTAATACGAGTACGCAGATACCACACAAAACGCGCCGAATATTCAGAAAAAACACAGCTTGTGCATGCACCCGACTACGAGAGTGCCAAAACGTTTTACGAGAGCTTCCACGCTTACCTCAAGAACTGCGGCGCGGATTTTATAAAGGTGGACAACCAGAGTTTCACACACTCTTACTATCACGATACGCTGCCGATAGGACAGGTGGCAAAAAACCTGCACCGTGCAATCGACGGTTCGGCAAGGAAGTTTTTTGACGGTGCGCTGATAAACTGCATGGGCACGTCTGCGGAAAATATGTGGCACCGTCCCTTTAGCTGCATTTCACGGTGCAGCGATGATTTTCAGCCCGAAAACCGCGAATGGTTTACAAAACACATTTTACAATGCTCGTTTAACAGTATGGTACAGGGCGTATTTCATGTCTGCGACTGGGACATGTGGTGGACGGACGACACGCAGGCGGTCAAAAATTCGGTTCTGCGCGCAATAAGCGGAGGACCGATCTATGTCAGTGATACGCTAAGTCGCAGCCGGCGGGAAATACTCATGCCGCTTTGTCTTGGGAACGGCAGAATACTCAGATGTGACAAGCCCGCCGTACCGCTTTTAAACTGCGTGTACCAAAACCCCGAAAACTGCAAGGCGCCGTTTATGCTGCAAAATACGGCAGGCGGGTGCGCGTACACCTCCGCGTTCAATCTCGACAGTGAAAATGATACCGTGTGCGGCGATTTTTCGCCGCAGGATATAGACGGACTGTGCGGAGACAGCTTTGTAATGTACGAATACTTTACCGGCGTCATAAAAACCGTAAAAAGGAACGAACGCGTAAACGTCACCCTTGCAGACCGCAACGAGTTCAGACTATACGCATTTATGCCCGAAAACGAAGTCACGTTTTTGGGACTGCACGGAAAAATGATTGCCGCCAAAACCATGTCGGATATCACAAAAAGCAGCGCCGAGCTTGCCGAAGGCGGAACGCTGATGTTTGTCAGCCAAAACGAGGTTACCGCCGTTTACTCAAACGGAAAGCCCGCAAAATTTGATAAAAGCGGTGAGCTGTACACGGCAAACGTCGGACGAGGCAAAGTCACGATAAGCTGCAAAAAAACACGAGAGGAATACGCACAAAACTAAATGATATGAATGAGACTGTAAAACACTATGATCTTTTAATTGAAGAGGGCAACGACCCCGTTTTTGACCCGCCTTTGCTTCGCGCTCACATGGACAAATGGGACGGCGCAGCTTTTACAGATGCGCTAAAGCTGTCCGCCGACAAATGCGTGCTGGAAATAGGCGTTGGCACGGGCAGGCTGGCGATAAAGGTTGCGCCGCTTTGCAAAAGCTTTACCGGTATTGACTTTTCGCCTAAGACCGCGCAGCGCGCAAAGAAAAATCTTTCGGAGTTCAAAAACGCGAAAATTTTATGTGCCGATTTTTTTGAATATGATTTCGGACAGCGCTTTGACGTTATTTACAGCTCGCTGACATTTATGCATTTTAAAGATAAAAAAGCCGCCGTAAATAAAATTTATCAACTGTTGAATACGCGCGGCATTGTTGTTTTATCGCTTGACAAATCACAAAAACAGTTTTTGGACATGGGCACAAGGAAAATCAAAATATACCCGGACAGTCCTCAAAACATATCCGCGCTGCTGCGGGATACGGGGCTGAAAATAACGCTTGAAACTCAGACGGAGCATGCATTCATTATTGCGGCTGTACGTCAGCCATAGCTAAGACATAAACTAAAATCCCCGCCTCGCATTTAAAATGCGATGCGGGGATTGCCACATTATTCAAAATCAAAAGAAAATACGTGCGCGCTCTGTCTGCCGTAAGTGGCAAGCGGGCGCATCTCAATCTCAGAGACGGCGCGCCCTACGGGAATTACAACAAGACGTTTATAATTTTCATTCACACGCAAAAACAGCTCGCCGTCAATATAAATTTCAAATTCACGCGTCATGGTAGGCGGAAATTCAAAGCTCATGCCTTCCAAAGGACGGTTGCAGACGGTGGGCGTAACACTGCCCGCGTTATAATCCTTTTTTATCGTTTCGCGCAAAAGATCACTGTCAAATACAATACGCAGAGCACGAACATGACACCGCTTTTCAAGCACGTACCGCGCACTCCCGCCGAGCGGCAGAAAGCACCCGTTATCATCGCCGTTTTCCGGACGATCCAGGCCGTTGCGGAGAATATCGGCGTTTTCACAGTCCGCCGTGAGTCTTGCATTTTGACAAATGCCGCTTATTTTACGCGAAAGCCCGGGCAGCCAGCAGTCGTCATACATCAGCGTCTGCTGCAAAAGCTCTATGCTGTCCAGCACACCGCGCGGGTCGGTTTTGTTTTGAGCGGCGACCCAGGCAGCAGTTCCCGCCGCCTGACCCAGTATGGCGCAGGTGGCCATGACGCGGGAAGCTGCCATTGCAGCGTGGGTCACGCTTATATTCCTGCCCGCGAACATGAGGTTTTGAACGTTTTCCGAATAAAGACAGCGATAGGGTATTGAAAACGGTGCAGCACATTTATGATATACAGTGGGCTCGCCTCTGTGGCGAAAGCCCAGCTGCGGATGGTCGTCAATCGAGCGTCCGCCGTACGCCACCGCGTCATAAAAGCGGGTGCCGTTTTGGGCGTCGTTTTGCGTCAGTATGTAATCGCCGACATACCTCCTGCTCTCGCGCTTGCCCGGCAGATAACCTGCCCAGTCAAGCTCCCAGCGTGACGCGTCACCGTCACCGCTGTTTTTTACATAGTCCCACACGCCGTAGGAAAGCGCTATCAGCTCATCCCTTATCTCCTCGCTGTCGGAAATCGTATCACGCTCGCCGCCAAGCTCCATCCACCAGTAATTGCCGTCAAGGCCGGAGGGTTTAAAACCTCTGCCCTCAAGCTGGGATTTATCAATTTTTTCCGCCCAGCGCGCCGGAGTATAGCGTATATCCTGCGCAGTTTCCCGCGCCTGTATAAGACAGGTATTACCCATTGTCATACTGTCCGCGGTTTCCGGCTCTATGCTTTCGCCGAACTCACCTGCCGCCTCGCGTCCGCGGCGGAATTTTGCACCGCTGAGGGTTGCAAGCACGCTGTCGCCCGAACAGTCAATGAAAATATTCGCCTCAATTTCATGATTGAAATAGGTTGTAAGCTGCCAGCCGCTGACAGATACAATACGTGCGTCGTGCGTGCGTGCAGCGTTTACGGAACAGTTAAGTATAAGCTTTAGCCCGCTCTGATATCTTACCGCACCGTAGAGCACCGAGTCCCAGATTGCAAAGCTGCGCGTGGGGTTGCGGTACATATTTTCCAGCAAAAGCTCCTCAAAAATTCCCGTTTCGCGCAGATTGGCAGGATTAGAACCGTCCGCCCCGAGCGGCCACATACGGATTTC
This sequence comes from uncultured Eubacteriales bacterium, assembly GCA_902492505.1. GTDB lineage: Bacteria > Bacillota > Clostridia > Oscillospirales > QAKW01 > RGIG9041. The sequence continues at coordinate 5,058 of CABULU010000046.1, read as the reverse complement.
GGACGAACAGTTGCCGCCCGGCATCGGTCGGTCATGCACCAAAACCACACTGCAGCCGCGGCGCGCGGCGGCAATCGCCGCACACATGCCCGCAAGCCCTGCGCCGACAACGCATACATCCGCCTTGTGCTTTACCGTTTTAAACTGCTCTCTTACGCTGTGAACAATGCCATGTTTGCCCATATCTTCGTTCATTTTTTGTCACCGTAGCTTTCTTCTATTCTTTTTATATATCGGATAAACTCGTCTTTAACGTCAGACGGAGCCTGTATTTTGATTTTATCACCCAGACCGCAAAGCCATGCAAAAAACTGCGGGCTGACCTGAACCGACACGGTAAATGTAAAGCTGCCGCTATCACCCGGTACAGTCATCACGTCCTGACCGAATCTGTCAATAACGGCGCCCGCCAGACTGTCCGAGCAGCAAAGCGTGACTTTTTTTTCACTGCCGCCGAACATACCAAACACCTTTTTGGTATACTGTGCCGCGTCGAAATCCGAAAAACCGCCGGGAAGCTGCCTTGACCGTTCTGTACAGCGAATATCCTGCATTTTATCAACGCGGTAATGCTTTATTTTATTTTCGCGCTCATCAAACGCTATTAAATAATAGTTTTCATCATCCCAGCTGAGAGCAAGCGGACTTACCGTATACAGCGCGCCGCCGCGGCGAAGCTCCTTTTTCCTGTTTGGCGTCCACTCAAAATAACGAAAGCTGATAGCTCGGTTACCGACAATTCCGTCGTTTACCGCGTCCACATTATAATATATCGTCTCGTTCATCGTTTTAATACGCCCGCGGACAAATACCTGACCGTGCAGCCCGCGAGCCTCATTGACGCTTGTAAGCGACTCTAACTTCTTAATAAGCTCATCGGTTTTCCTTTCGGTGATAAATTTGGATGACTGAACGGCGTCAACAAGCAGCTTGAGCTCGGGAAGTTCAAACTCACGTGACAAAAGCCTGTATTCGCTGTGTCCGCCCGCACGCACCGTCTCAATGTCCGCACCGTAAACATCGCGAAGCAGTGCAATATCCTCGTATACCGATTTCCTCTCGGCGGCGATACCTAAGGCTGCAAGCCTTTCAATTATCCGCCGCATTGTGATACCGTGACCGGAATCCGTGTCGCGTTTTAAAATATCATAAAGATAGATTATTTTCAGCTTTTGATTGCGGGATTTGGACATACAAATCCACCTTCTTTGTCAATTTATACAAATTTTACAATTAAAACTACTGCAAGTCAATATGAAAATCATAATAAATATTGAATTCGGATAATTGGTATGATATAATAGCAGTTAATATTGTGTTTCAAACCTCAATATTTAATTATCTGATAATTGGAGATGATTTCTTAATGGACGACGGTCCTGTGCGATTATTTGCGTTTGTTATTTTGTTTTTACTGAGTGCATATTTTTCCGGTTCGGAAATATCGCTTGCATCGGTAAATAAAATCCGAATTGCAAATCATGCCGAAAACGGAGACAAAGCTGCTCAGCGCGTTTTATACCTGCTTGAAAACTTTGACAAAGCGCTGTCCACACTGCTCATCGGCAACAATATCGTAAATACAGCGATTGCCACGCTTTCAACGGTTGTCACATATGATATATTCAAAAACGCCCAGGCGATTCCGGATTTTGCGGTACCGCTCTGCACGCTTATCACAACCGTTGCCGTATTCTTTTTAGGCGAGATGATACCTAAATGCTTTGCCAAGGCATGCAACGAAAAATTTGCCAAGGTAATCTCACGTTCGCTGATCTTTCTTATGAAGATTTTAACGCCCGTAAGCTTTATTTTTTCAGCTCTCAGCCGGCTTGCCAGCAAACCGTTTCGCCGCCGTGCGACACAGACGCCGACAGTAACTGAGGATGAGCTTTACGATATCATTGAAACCTATGTTGAGGAAAACGACATCGACAGGAACACCGGCGAGATGGTGCAAAATGCCATTGAATTTTCCGAATCAAGCGCAAAGGACGTTATGACGTCCTGGGAGAACGTCGTTTGCATCAGCGCAGACATGCCCGCAGACGACGCGGCGCAGTTTATCCGTAACTGCGGTCACTCGCGGCTGCCTGTAACGAATGATTCAGGCAACGTTATAGGAACGCTGAGTATACGCAGATTTTTAAAGCGCTACATAAAAGACCAGGGCAATACCTCGGTAAGAGAGGTTATGAGCACGCCGGAGTTTATTCCGGTTTCAACTCCCGTGGACGACCTGCTGGGCGCGCTCTCGCAAAAGCGCACACATCTTGCATACATTAAATCAGATAATAAGGTACTCGGCATTATCACCGTCGAGGACATTCTCGAAGAGCTGGTAGGCGAAATCTACGACGAAGAGGATGTGATTGGGGGTGACACCGCTGTTTAATTATATTGCCATTATTATATTTGTTATTTTATCGGCATTTTTCTCCGCGTCCGAAATTTCATATGCCTCGGCAAATGAGGTGAGGCTGAGACAAAGAGCCGAAAAAAGCCACTCAACGGCACACAAGCTGGCGTATAAAATCTATATGCGCTACGAAAGTGTACTCGCGGCTATTCTAATAGGCAACAACCTTGTAAACATCGCGTCTTCATCAGTTGCAACAGTTATTGTCATAGACCTGCTGGGCGAAAACCGCGCATGGGTTGCGACAATTGCAATGACTGTCATATTGCTTATTTTCGGAGAAATCCTCCCAAAGGTGGCGGCAAAATCAGTGCCCGACGAAGCGGCAGGCTTTTTCGCAATTCCGCTTTATGTATTTACCGTTATCACAAAGCCGATTGTTTTTGTGGTGGACGAAATTTTAAAGCTTGTATCAAAGCTATGGAAAAACCAGGCGGACGATACGCCGGCCGTTACCGAAAACGAGCTGGAAAGCATAATCGACACGGTTGAAGACGAGGGCGTTATTGACGAGGAAAAGTGCGACCTCATACAGAGCGTGTTTGATTTCGAAGACGTTCAGGCATATGAAATAATCACGCCGCGTGTAGACATGCTCGCAATCGATGCGGACAGCACGCGTCAGGAAATACTCGATAAAATATTAAGCTCCAGCTTTACACGTATACCGGTATACAGGGATACTGTTGATAATATAATCGGTATTCTGCATGTAAACTGTGTACTGAAGGAGCTGTCGGAAAATGCGGACTGCGACCTTCTCACATCGCTGATGCCGGCTGTGTTTGTATATAAAACCATGCCGCTTGACGATGTACTTGCTCAAATGCGAAAAAACAACGCTCACATGACAATAGTTACAGACGAATACGGCGGAGTCATGGGCATTCTCACAATGGAGGATGTTTTAGAGCAGCTGGTCGGTGATATCTGGGACGAAAGCGACATAATAGAGCCTGAAATCACAGAACTTGCCGACGGCAGCTTTGAAGTTGACGGCGACATGCGCATTGAAGACCTGTTTGACGAGCTGGACTTTTACGATAAAGATTTCGACGACGACAACGCAACGGTGGGCGGGTTTGTCGTAGAGCTATTAGAGCACTACGCCCGCAAAAACGACGTTGCTTACTATAAAAACATTGCTTTCACCGTAACAAAAACAAAAAAACACAGAGTATCAAAAATTCACGTCGAACTGCTCTCGGAACAGCAGGAGGACGAAAACAACTGACTTAATCAATAAAAAACGCCGTACAGTATGTACGGCGTTTTTTTATATTCATACTTACTTGTTTGAATCAAACCAGCTTCCGGAATAGTATTTTCCTGTTTCAAGCTCAGTCTCATACCTGTACTTCATAAGCTCACTTACAGTAACAAGCTGATACCCGTTTTCAATAAGCCACGGCACAAGCTCCTTTACCGCGTCTGATGTTGACTCATAAAGCGAATGCATGAGAATAACGTCCCCGTCAAGGTCGCCCTCGTTTTTAACCGACGCTACAACCTTGTCCTTATCGCGGTATTTCCAGTCCTCGGTATCAACCGACCAGCCGATTAGATACTTGTCACAGTTTTCGCGCAGGTCGGAGTCCACCTCACCGTAAGGCGGACGGAGCATTGTCGGCTTATAGCCGAGCACCTCCTCAAATTTTTCATCCGTCTTTTCTATTTCTTCTTTAATCCTATCCACGGACGCAGTTTTCAAATTCTTATGTGAATATGAGTGACTTCCGATTTCACAGCCAAGCTCCGCCGCACGCTTCATAGCCTCGGGAGCGTTGGGGATTACATTTCCGACCTCAAAAAAAGTAGCAACGGAATCATATGCCTCAAGCGTATCTAAAATTTCATTTGTATACTTTCTGTTAGGACCGTCGTCAAAGGTCAGTGCAACAAGCTTTTTAGTAATATCCACGGTACGCACGCTGTCGTCCTCGGGAACGTTTTGTTTTATGCTTTCAGGCAGTGCATAGCGAATCTTCGCATACGGAACATCCACACGAAGTTCCCCGCTCGATTCGGGTGCAATCGCACCTGCATCATATATTACGCTGATTCCGCTTTCGGTAAAGAGCAGCTGATAATCCCGGCTTTCATTGAGCTTGCTTTTGTCAATAGAAGAGCCGTACTGCTCATTTGCCAAAAGCATGTCCTTTGCAATTATCATGGTTAGCCGCTGCAATACATCATCTGTTTGCAGGAGACCTTTCGAGTCAAAATTAAATGTCTTTACAGCACTGCTTGTCTCACCGCCCAGCACCTGTGAATATATAACCTCGACACCCGTTATATCATCTGACGCTTTATATGATTTATAGCTTATAAGAAGCTTGTCCTCCTCCGTTGATGCGCGCAGTCTGAACTCATTTTTCAGAGTATCATAATAATCTGAAATTGCCGAATCAGCATCGACGGCGCTCACTTTAGGCTTTGACACGGCAACAGAGCCTTTCTCGTTATATTCATAATTCTTTTCCGCTTTCAATGCCGCCTGAGCTTTCTCAAAGCCATCAAACCATTGATTTGCTTCATCTTTAAAAACACTCTCCGGTTTCGGAGCGCAGGCAGCCAGCGAACACAGAACTACAACGACTGCCGACAGACCTGACAAAACTCTTAATATCATTATCTTA
>CABULU010000045.1 GCA_902492505.1 uncultured Eubacteriales bacterium | reverse complement strand
GATTGCTTTTTGTGCTTGCCCTCGGCCTGAACGCTCTTTTTGATGGTTTCGCGGTATGCGATTTTCGGTTCGGATAAATTGATATTGATACCGTAGCGGGATTTGAGCTTTGACGTAATAACGTCAATATGTATGTCCCCTATGCCTGAAATCAGCATCTGTTTTGTTTCTGCGTTATTCTCGTATTTCATGGTTGGGTCTTCATCAAGAAGCTTTTGTATCGCCGATGATATTTTATCTTCGTCTCCTTTGGCGGCGGTTACTATTGCACGCCGCAAATACGGCGTCGGGAAGCTCATTCTGCGGTATTCGATATTTCCGCCCACACTGAATGTATCTCCGGTTGATGCCGATGCCAGCTTTGATATCATCCCGATATCACCGCAGCAAAGCGAATTTACCTCTGTCTGCTTGCTGCCCTTCAGAATATAAATATGGGAGAATTTTTCCTGCGTGCCCGTTCGTTTGTTTTTTAAAACCGTGTCGCGTTTGAGTGTGCCATTCATAACTTTGAAGATGCTCATTTTTCCGAACTGGTCTACCAGAGTCTTGAAAATAAACACCGCGCATTCACCTTCGGGGTCTATCAATATTTTCTCTGAATCCTCTGCCTGTACCTTTTCCTCTTTTTTTGCCGTGTGCCGCGGAAATGAGTCTGCAATGGTGTCCATAAGTCCCTTAATTCCCCACAGCCTTACAGCGGCGCCTGAAAAAACAGGTACAATCGAGCCGACTATCAGACCTTCGTGAAGGGCGAGCACCATTTCGTTTAGTGTTATTTCCTCGCCGTTCAAGTATTTTTCCAGCAGCTCGTCGGAGGTCATGGCGATTGCCTCTTTGAGTGGTTCAAGATATTTTTCAATCTGAGCGTTTATATCGTCCGTCATGGGATGCTCTGTTCGTGAGCCTTTGCTGTCAAAGCTGTACACCTTCATGTATATAAGATTTACAAACAGCATATCCGTTCCTGATTTAACCGGCACAAACGTGGGACAGACATTGCGTCCGAAAGTATCGCGCAGCTGCTCAAACGTGCGCTCAAAATCGCTTTCCGGATCATCGCATTTGTTTACAAAGAAAGCGCGGGGCAGAGACTCTTTTTCGGCGTATTCCCATGCAAGCTCCGTTCCTACCTCGGCTCCCGCCCTGCCGTCGACTGTGATAACTGCGGCGTCGGCAACGCGGATTGCCTGCACGAGCTCCCCCTCAAAATCGAGAAATCCGGGCGCGTCGAGAATGTTGATTTTTATATCCTTCCACATGAGTGATGCTGTGGCAAGAGAAACAGAATACTTTCGCTTTTTTTCTTCGCCGTCAAAGTCCAAAACCGTATTGCCGTCATTGGTGCTGCCCATTCGTTCCGTTTCGCCGGCACAGTAAAGCATCGCTTCCGCAACGGAGGTCTTGCCGCTTCCTCCGTGTCCTAAAAGGCAGATGTTGCGGATTGTTTTTGTTGATAATTCAGCCATTGTGTGTTCTCCTTTATATGTAAATTTAGCTTATTTACCTGAAGTGAACTCAGCCTTCTGCTGAAGTGTTTTTACAAAACTTGCTTTTATATATTGCACTTATTATATATCACTTTAATTCTGTTTTCAATGCTTTGAACAAAAAACTTATTGTAACGCCGTAAATTTAGTCAAATTACACAAAAATCCGACTTTGAAGGCTTAAAATGCCCAACGGATTCAATTTCCGTTGGGCATTTTAACTATATTGTGTATACGTCGGACTTATTCGTTTTTTTGCTGAGAAGCTCGATGAGGTCAAAAACAGCACCGTCGCAGCAGGGCTTTACTATTATGTCGGCTGCGGATTTTACCGAATCGGGTGCTGAACCGACAGCGGCGCCGATGTCTGAAAGCTTTAGCATCGGTATGTCGTTTTCATAGTCTCCTATTGTGACAAGAGTTCGTGCGCCGGTAAATTCTTTTATGTATTTTGCAGCATGTCCCTTGGTAGCCATCGCGCTTGTCAGCTCCACGCTGACATTCCACGAGCGGGAAATATAGCAGTCGTTAAACCGGCTGTCGTTCAAAAGCTTATTTTTGAATTCGAGCGCACTCTGCTCATTATCAAATACGTATATACATTTAAGCGGCTTTTTTCCATAAAGCTGCGCGGGCAGAGCGTCGGAGAAAAACTGAACGGTGCTTTCCTCCGTGTCAATCGGATATGTAATACGTATGAGATGACCGTGAAAATCCTTTGCCGCGTCCTCAAGCTCCTCGCAGTTATGCTCTATATGCCTTGCGTACAGAAGTGTGTCGTTTTGATAGTCATAGACGGCGGCGCCGTTAAAAATGCCGGCGGGTGCGTTTATCAGCGGATACAGTGGCATATCCCTCAGAAAAAACTTGTACCGTCCCGTAATAAAGGTAAATCTTCCTCCGTTGTCGGTGAAGTATTTTACCGCTTCGGCGTTCTTTTCAAAAATGCTGCCGAATGTTGAATTTTCGAGTATCGTCCCGTCAATATCGGAGCAAATCAATATTCCGTCAAATTTCCCCAAACCCCTTACCTCCACTGTAAAATATATCTTCATATTATACCACGTATATATCAACAATCAAGTGGTATCTGCAAAAATGATAATTTAATTTCTTGCTTTTTATGTAAAAAAGTAGTATAATTTAATTGTAGATTAAGGATATACGGGCTTTTGCCCGCAAAAGAAACGGAGAAGAAAATTGTTTAAGGTCGGAGAGAAAATCGTATACCCGATGCACGGCGCCGGTGAAATAGAGGCGATTGAGGAACGGATAATTGATGAAAAAGCCGTTGAGTATTACCGTGTGAAAATTTACAGCGGGAACATTACACTTATGGTGCCGGTGAATAATACTTCCGGCGTGCAGTTGCGTCCCGTTGTGTCAAAGGCGGAGGCAAGACGGATTATCGAGGGCTTTGACTGTATGAAGGAAGACCCGGATATTCCGTGGAACAAGCGGTATAAGGAAAACGTCGATAAGCTGAAGATGGGAACGGTCGACAGCGTGGCGGATGTGCTGAGCGGACTTATCCAGCGTGAAAAAAATCACGGGCTTTCCACCAGCGACAGAAAAATGTTTATATTGACAAAGAGTATTTTATGCTCCGAGCTTAATGCCGCGCTTGAAACGGATACTTCTGAAATATTTGAGGAAATTCTGAGTAAATTTTGATTTTTTATATGCGGTCGTGGAGGGGTGTATGAGTAAAACGGTTAGTGCTGTTGTCGTCTGTGCGGGCAGTTCTGTCAGGATGGGCGGTACCGATAAGATATTTTCCGAGATAAACGGAGTACCCGTTTTTATAAGAACTCTTGCCGCGTGTGCCGCATGTGCGCAGATATGCGAGATTGTGGTCGTTGCCAAGCTGGAGAGCTTTGAAAGAGTACGTACTGAAATTGAAAGATTCGGTATTTCCAAAACTTGCTGTTTGACCAAGGGCGGCAATACCCGTGCGGAGTCTGTCAGAAACGGAGTGTTGTCGGCAAAAGGCGAGTATGTTGCCGTTATGGACGGCGCGCGGCCTATGATAAAGCCGCAGCAGATTGAGCGCACATGCCGTGCAGCATTTGAGTGCGGTGCCGCTGCGCTCGGCGTGCCGGTGACCGATACCGTAAAGCGTATTGATGATAACGCAGATATAGTTTTAACCGTTGACCGAAAAAATTTAGTACGCATCCAAACCCCACAGGTTTTTTTGCGCGCCGAGTATCTTGAACTCTCAGCTAAGGCGCTTGAAACCGATGTTGAGTTTACCGACGATTGCGCTGTCTATGAATATTACGGAAAGCGGGTGAAAACCGTGTTCGGTACAAATGAAAATATAAAAATCACCGTGAAAGAGGATTTGGACATTTGCTCCCGCCTTTGCGGCGCGGGAGCTGTCCGCGTCGGTCACGGCTATGATGTGCATAGGCTTATGTACGGACGTGAGCTTTGGCTTTGCGGTGAAAAGATTGACTTTGATATGGGGCTTGACGGTCATTCCGACGCGGATGTTGCGCTTCATGCCCTGATTGACGCGCTGCTCGGAGCGGCGGCACTTGGTGATATCGGAACGCTTTTTCCTGACAGTGACCCAAAATATAAGGGCATTTCGAGTATGCTGCTTTTAAAATCTGCCGCGCAAAAGGTACTTGACAGATTTTCCGTTATAAACTGCGATATTACTATAATTGCTCAAAAGCCCAGGCTTTCAGGATATATTCCGCAGATGCGAAGCAATATTTCAGGTGTGCTGGGAGTTTTGCCCGGTACTGTAAATGTCAAAGCGACAACTGAGGAAAAGCTCGGATTTACAGGCTCGCTGGAGGGAATTGCGGCTCATGCCGTGTGTTCTCTGATGCAAAAATAAAACCACTGTGTTTTACCACAGTGGTTTTTGCGTTATCCGACGGATATTTGCTGTGACATGGCTTATTGCTCCGCTTTTTCATATCCGCTTTCTTTTAGCGATTTTTCGGTAACGGTAAGCGACAGCCTTGAGCTGTTGCCGGTAAATTCCAACAGCCCCTTTTCGGCGACGACACTGAGTATTTCCTTTTCTGCGGGAATTACAGCGTTTATTGTATATATGCCGTCTGTCAAATCATCTGTGCAGGTGACTCCTTCTATTTCGGAATAGACATCGGTTATTGAGGTTTTGAAGACATCTTTAAGGCTTGTTATTTCATTTTCACTGAATTCAGATAAATCCAACTTCATATTTTCCGTTATCTGATAAATTATATCGCCCTTTGCATTGAATGTCAGGGTTTCTGCCACTTTAATGCCGTTTACTTCGTTTTCATTTGTGTATACTGCCACTCGTTCTCCCGCGCATGATGCAACTGACGCAAGCATACAAAATGCGGCGATGACCGTAACAACTTTCAATAATGTCTTTTTCATGAATTTCTCCTTAAGCTTCGGGCGTACTTATAAAATTACATACCCTTTTGTTATATTTAAACAATTGATGATTGCTCTATCAAGCTTAGCTCTTATTTTTTGACGCGCGCTGAATTATAGTTCCGAGCTTGGTCGATTTAAGCCTTGACCAAAGTGCGATTATAATTTGTGCGGGTATGCCTATCACAAACGTAAGCCAGATGTTGTCAAACGAAAGTATGAGGCATAATGATAAAATCGTTGACCACATAAGAACCGAGATAATAACAAAGTTCAGCGTATGCCTTCCCCAAATTGAGTTGAAAACAAGCAAAACAATACAGGAAACGGGGATGGCGACAATGTATGAAAGCCATATATTGGAGAGCGTTTCAAGCGACAGACGCAGAAGCACAAACGCTATTGTAGCGACAAGCCACACCACTGATACGGCGAGCAGCGTTATAATCAGTCTGTTTTTTCGTATTATTTTCGCCGCGTCCTCGGAATGTATCTGAGGCTTGTGGTCACTGCTCAAAAGATAATCAACTCCGACTCCGTACATGTCGGCAAGCTGCTTGAGCACCTGTACATCCGGAATTGATTCTCCGCGCTCCCATTTTGAAACAGCCTTATCCGAATAGTTTAGCTGTTCGGCAAGCTCCCCCTGCGTCAGACCGGCAGTCGTTCTCAGGGCTTTGAGGTTTTCGGCAACGACGTTTTTGATTTCATCCAATTTATACGCCTCCTTTCCGCCTAAATACTGCTGTGAATACAAATATATTACAGTATAACATAAAATTATTCGCCTTTCAACCGTTTTTTTTAAGCTCATTCTACTGAGAGTAGAATGAGCTTCTCTGTCAGTAGAGCGATTCTATTCGGAAAAAACGCTGTATTTTTTAATTGTATAGAAAACACCGGTTTATGGTGTTATAATATTAAGCCGTATATTAGATTTAAAAATGGGGTAAACAAGTGAAAAAACATTCTTTGCTTATTATAGCAGGCGCAGCGTCTATATCTGCTGCTGTCATACTTGCTTTATCCGGCGCCGTTTTTTGTGACGGCGGCGTCTGACTTGATTTATAATGAGCGGATAACTCTGAGGACTGCGGCGGCGCGGGAGAGTTTGTGCTGACTGCTGATATGGGACTTGTGACTGCCGTTATTCTGTTTTTGCTGTATACTATGGGTCTTGTCGGGACAGGCCTCTATTATGGCAACTGCCGAGCCGATGGTTGCAACGCTGGCGTGTGTGCTGTTTTTCATGAGATACCCGGTGTCGTCTTTGTTATAGATATATTGATTGTTGTTTTTGCATTCGTAATTTTAAATAATTTTGGTCGGAAAAACATTTAATTGTTAAAATGCACAGTTTTCCGTGCCGTAATATAGTATATTTTCACAAAAAATGATTTTTTATGTCAAATATGCAGCGTTTTACTCTTCTGATTACAATTATAAGTAAAATAAACAGAATGGAGGTAATACCTGTGAAAAGACGGATTGCATTGCTTTTAGCTTTGCTTATGCTTTTATCCCTTGTATCCTGCAAAATGGCGGATGTAGGAAGCGGCGCAGCGTCTGCCCGGCAGACCGATGCGCCGGAGCATAACGCGGATAATTCGGATGTTTCCGCGTACGGCGAGGCAGATGAGAAACAGCAGCCTGCCGAAGGAGATGTTATATCGTATTGCGATTTTCTGTACCGGCATATGACGGCGGATGAGATGTATGAAGCTGCTGATATTGTTGCCGTGGTGGAATATACTGGTCAGTCATCTGTTGTTCAGCCTGACAGTGCTGAGGAGGGTGAATTGCTGTATACTTATCAGACGGTAAAGCCGCATCGCATAATAAAGGGCAGTGCAGACGGAAATATCCGTGTGCGGCGTATCGGCGGTCAGTTGGGAAATATTTATTATGATTCAAACGAGCCGGAGCTTAAGGCGGGGAAAAAGTATCTTTTGTTTTTGGAAGAGATAAAACCTGTCAATGAGAGCGATGCTCAAAGTTACCGCGCTCTGAGCGGCAGCCTGTGCTATACCGTTTACGAAGACGGGAAGCTGGACGAGAGCATAATACAGTCTGAGGAAGTTGAGCGGATGTATGAAATTTTAAATTCGTCAAAATAAAAATCGGGACGTGAAAACGTCCCGATTTTGTTTGTATATCCTTTTAGCCCATAATATGAATAGGTAAAAACATAGGAGTCGGACGATGCGGGCACTTGATTTGAATTACAATATCATTGTCCGCGCCGATTGTCTCGCCCGCTGTGATTGTGAAGCGGCATTCACTTGTCTGTGATTTTCCGGAACGGAAATTCATCAGTAGATTTTTCGGGCAGTCAACGGTAAAGCCCTCGGGCAGGAACCATTTGACGTTGAGATGCATTTGATCGTTTGATTTATCGTCGTGTTTTACGGTAATTTTTCCGCTGATGGTGCCAAGCGGTTTTATTGTCGGCTCTCTGTCCAGCTCAACCATAGCCTCGGCATACACACATTCGGTTGTAATCGAAAACGGCGAGCGCTCTGCAAGTCCTTGCGCAAACTCGCAGCCTTTCCATAAATTTATATCAAAATTGTCTGTTGATGTCGGCTCCTCTGTCATTTCAACCCACATTTCCTTTGCCGGATTGCTTTTGCTCTGAGTGAGTCTGAAACGTCTGTTGGAGTTGAGCGTTACGGGCAGAATGCGCATTACAAGCTCTGTGAGGTCGGAGCATGTCGCGGGGAAAGAGTGTGCCTCCTGTCGTATGCAGATAGTCTGGATATCGTCGCCTATGTGACGGCGCCAGTCGTCGGGAATACCTGCGTTTCCGTACATGATGCCCAAGATAGAGCCGACGGTGGCCGCAGTGCAGTCGGTATCGTCTCCGCAGTTTACTGCATAAAGCATGCTCTTTTTAAAGTCGCAGCCGCCGTAAAGCAGACCGAGCACGACAAAAGCCACGTTGGCGGGCGCCTGGAACCAGCCCAGGTCTTTGGAGTCTTCGACAACGGCATTTCTTGTGTCTTTCCAGTCCATTCCCTTTTTAAAGCAGTCCATTACAAGCCGGACGCTGCGCGAAACTCGGCAGCTTTCGGGGATTTTTGAAAGACCTATTTCCAAAAGCTCGTTTATATTGTTGTTTATAAAAGCCACGCTTTCCATTGCGGCAACAAATATCGCTGCATATGTACCCTCGCCGAAGCCGTGGTCAACGCTTGCATCCTCAAACGCCATGCGCATTGCCGTTTCGGGCATTGCGGGGAAGCAGCACGCCCAAACCTCGGTGCGTATCCACGCGCCGTTGGAATGCTTCCAGTCTTCGTTCAAAACACTGCCCGACATGGGCGGCAGAAAACCATCCTGCATGTTGGCTTTGCATATTCCGTATTCGTTCCAGCAGGGACCGATGTATGTGAGCCAATATTCTCCCAGCACTTTTGAATTAATATTTTTCGGACCTCTTTCGTAAAGTGCTTTCAGCCATACAAGCTGAAGGTCGAGGTCGTCGTTGGGCAGAGGCTTTCCCGCCTCGGTTACAAACCCCGTTACATTTAAAAGCTCCCGTTTGCCCTCGTACGGAGCGCCGATTGTGCCGCCGATATTTTTACCGATCCAGCATGCGTTAATCTTGTCGTTGAGTTCTTCTCTGTTAAGCTTAATCATGGTAAATCCTCCTTTGCCTGATAGTCATATTATAGAAGAGCTTTTAATGCAAAACAAGGTACTGTTTTGACGAAAAACAGGTGCTTTTTTGTTGTCTTTGTGATATTTTTAAAAAATACGGGTAAACTTTGTACAAATATTAAGGAGGACAAAAAATGAACAATAATGATACGATAAAGCTGCTGTGCGAGTGCGACGCGGGTATCAAAATGGGGGTCACCGCCATAGACGAGGTGATGGGAGGCGCAAAGAGTGATAAGATGCGCCAGAAGCTGTGCGAGTTCAAATCGGAGCACGAGACGCTCAAGGGTGAAACCGAGACGGAGCTTGTAAAAATGGGTGCGGATATAAAGGAACCGAGCGTTATGGCAAAGGGCATGTCCTGGATTAAGACAAATATGCAAATGGCTATGGATGAGTCAGATAAAACAATAGCAAATATCATGACCGACGGATGTAATATGGGAATTAAAAATCTGAATAAATATCTAAATGAATACAGTGAAGCGGACAGCGGTGCCCGCGGTATAGCAAAGCGGCTTATTAATCTTGAAGAGCGCATGACGCAGGAAATGAGCCGATATCTATAAATATGTAAAAAAGCGGTACGAAACGTACCGCCTTTTTTTTACATTCCGCAGTCCCGGCAATCTACATGGCTTTTACCGGTTTTTACTTTAACATCGTAGCAAACTGGAACTTTTATGAAGAGATTCTGAGCGATTACAACTTTAATTGTACCTTCGTGTGTGCATTCGCACTTAACTTCGGGATCACCGCAGCACTCAACTTCAACTTCGCCCACTTTTGCCGTAGGCTCAAACTCAACGGGAACTTTAACGTTGGTATGAACTTTGGTTTCTCTTTCGCAGCCGTGTTCACAGCCGCAGGGTCTTTCCGGGCGCTCGGGTCTGAGATCGAGCAGGTCATTTTTGTATTCCATGGTTTTTATCCTTCCGAATTTAATTTATCCCGCGTGTTCGGGATACATTACATTCTATGCGAAAACCGAAAAGGTGACTTTAAATTTCGTTTTTATTTGAAAACCGAGCGTTAGAAACAGCGTCCCGCCCTTTTCTTTTGACACTGAGGCTTTTTATCGCAGTGATAGCAGATTTCGTTTTTAAGTTCTTTCCCCTCAAAAAAGTCTGATATATTCTGCGTCGTAACCTGCGCAATGTTCTCCAGCGCGTCTTCGGTCAGGTATGCTTGGTGTGAGGTTATAAGCACGTTGGGCATGGAAAGCAGACGTGCAAGATTGTCATCCTGCATGATATGCCCGGAATTATCCTCGAAAAATATGTCCGATTCTTCCTCATAAACGTCAAGACATGCGGCGCTTATCACTTTTGCTTTTATTGCATCTATAAGCGCTTCTGTTTCAATAAGTCCGCCGCGGGAGGTGTTAATGATTACGACTCCCTTTTTCATTTTGGCAATACTTTCCGCGTTTATTATATGGTCGGTTTCATTTGTCAGCGGGCAGTGCAGGGAGATTATATCGCTTTTGGCAAAAAGCTCGTTAAGCTCGACGTAATTGATATCCGATGCGTTGTCGGGGTACAGGTCGTAGGCTATGACGTTCATGCGAAAGCCGCGGCATATGTCTATAAAAATTTTTCCGATTTTGCCCGTGCCGATAACTCCCATCGTTTTTCCGTGAAGGTCAAAGCCTGTAAGACCGTTGAGAGAAAAGTTGAATTCCCGCGTGCGGTTGTAAGCCTTGTGAATTCTGCGTATGGAGGTCAGCAGCATTGCGATGGCATGCTCCGCCACGGCGTATGGCGAATATGCCGGCACCCGCAGAATGTGAATCTTTTTGTACGCCGCTTTTACGTCTACATTGTTAAAGCCCGCACAGCGCAAAGCGATTATCTTAATCCCGTATTCATAAAGCTTGTCGATAACCTGCGCATTTAAGTCGTCGTTTACGAATACACAAATACCGTCGTATCCGTGCGCAAGCTCCACCGTGTCAATGTTCAGCTTTGTTTCAAGATATTTGAATACAATGCAGTTCTTTCTGCCGTACAGGTCAAAGCCGTGTTTGTCATACGGCCGTGCGTCGAAAAAAGCAAATTTATACATATCAATACTCCTGTTAAAAATACATTTGTATGTATTGTGTACAATATCGGTGTAAATAATCTTAAAATTGTGTTTTTCGACAAAATAATTATTGTTTATTGACAGTAAGTTTACGGTGTGTTAATATTTACGTGAAATATTATCGAAATTATTAAATAAATATCAGAAAAACAGCGAGCGAAAGCGGACTTTTATCAGTCTGTTTTTTTATTTTCGATACTGCCGCATGTTGTTTCTGTCCTTTTCGGAGGTACGGTGTGGAGCTTCTTGAAAGAAGAATATTGAGTGAGGGTGAGGTTCTGCCCGGAAACGTCGTAAAGGTCGGCAGCTTTTTGAATCATCAGATTGATGTGTCACTGCTGCTTGAAATGGGCAGGGAAGTAAATCGCCTGTTTTCTGACGCAGGCGTTACTAAAATACTTACGGTCGAGGCGTCGGGAATAGCCATTGCAACGGCGTTTGCCGCAGTGATGGGCGTTCCTGTTCTGTTTGCCAAAAAGCACGGTACAAGCAACCTGTCGGGTGATATGTTGTCGGCTCGGACACATTCCTATACCCATAATACCGATTATAATATGGTAGTTGAAAAGAAATATCTTACAAGAGACGACTGTGTGCTGCTGGTGGACGATTTTCTTGCAAACGGCCAGGCGCTGAACAGTCTTATAGATATTGTGTCACAGTCGGGCGCGCGGCTTGCCGGGTGCGCCATTGCCGTTGAAAAGGGCTTTCAGCACGGCGGCGACAGACTGCGTGAGCAGGGTATACGTGTGGAATCGCTTGCGATTATCGACAGTATCGACGGCGGAACGATAAGGTTTCGAAGATGATAATGTGGGTGTGTAATTTATTTACATATAAAAACGGATAAAAAAACGGAGGACAACAAAATGAAAAAGTTCTTATCCATTGCGCTTATTCTTGTCATGTCTCTCGGTCTTCTTGCAGGTTGTGCAAGCGAGCCGTCGACGCCTTCGGGCGAGGAGAATGACTCCGATTTTAAGGTCGGTTTTATTTTCCTGCACGATGAGAATTCGACCTATGACAAAAACTTTATGGACGCCGCAAATGCGGCAGCCAAGGCGTGCGGTCTTACAACCGAGCAGGTGCTTTTTAAGACCGGCATTCCCGAATCTGACGACTGCTACAATGCGGCGGCAGAGCTTGTTGACGAGGGCTGCGATCTTGTTTTTGCCGACAGCTTCGGTCATGAAACATACATGATTCAGGCTGCCAAGGAGTTCACCGACGTTCAGTTCTGCCATGCCAGCGGAAACAGAGCGCATACCGAAAAGCTTGATAACTTCCACAATGCGTTTGCCGCCATATACGAAGGCAGATATCTTGCGGGTATTGCCGCAGGAATGAAGCTCAACCAAATGATTGAGGAAGGAAAAATCAAAGCGGAAGAGGCAAAAATCGGTTACGTCGGCGCCTTCGACTACGCTGAAGTTGTTTCCGGCATGACTTCCTTCTATCTCGGCGCAAGAAGCGTTTGCGAGAGCGCTACGATGGACGTTAAGTACACAAACTCATGGTTTGATATTGCTCTTGAAAAAGAGGCGGCAAAATCGCTTATTGACGGCGGCTGCGTTCTTATAAGCCAGCATGCCGATTCCGAGGGCGCTCCCAAGGCTTGCGAGGAAAACGGCGTTCCTAATGTAGCTTATAATATCAGCACAATCGATATGGCTCCCAACACGGCGCTTATCTCTTCCACAATTAACTGGCAGCCCTATATGGAGCTTATTATAAAAGCTGCAAAAGACGGCACGGAAATCCCCGACGATTACTGCCCCGGCATCAAGGATGGCGCAGTTGCTCTGACAGAGCTAAACAGCGCTGTTGCCGCTCCCGGTACACAGGAGGCGATTGACGCTGCAAAGGCAAAGATTATCGACGGTACACTCAAGGTATTTGATACCAAGACGTTTACATACCAGGGTAAAGAGCTCACCTCCTACATGGCGGACGTTGACTATGACGATGCGTTTACACCCGATACAGAGGTTGTAGAAAACGGTGCTTTCAGTGAGTCAACAAAGCGTGCGGCTCCCTACTTCGATCTCAAATATATCGACGGTATTACCGCCAAATAATAAAATCCGTAATATAAGGCGGAGCGCAGCAACGCTCCGCCTTAAAGTCTTTTATAATTTGATTTTGAAAACAGAAAATCAAAGCGGTTTTTTGCTTTGAAAACCAAACGGAGGTAAAGTGATGGGCAGTGCGGCTATTGAACTTAAGGGCATAACAAAGCGCTTTGGAAGTGTTATTGCCAACAATAACGTAAATCTTTCCGTGGCGCACGGCGAAATACTTTCGCTGCTGGGTGAAAACGGCAGCGGGAAAACAACGCTGATGAATATGATTTCGGGAATTTATCATCCCGATGAGGGTCAGATTTTCATAAACGGCAAGGAGGCGGTTATTGCCTCTCCCCGTGACGCTTACGACTATAAAATCGGCATGATACATCAGCATTTTAAGCTGGTGGATGTGTTTTCTGCGGCGGAAAATATAGTTTTGGGTCTGAATGACAATCGGAAATTCAATATTAACGAGGTGTCACAGCGTGTGGCGCAGATAAGTGAAAAATACGGTTTTGATATCGATCCACGAAAGAAAGTTTACCAGATGTCCGTTTCCGAAAAGCAAACGGTGGAGATAATCAAGGTTTTGTACCGCGGCGCGGATATCCTTATCCTTGACGAGCCGACGGCGGTGCTTACTCCGCAGGAGACGCAGAAGCTTTTTGCGGTAATCCGACGTATGCGCGACGACGGAAAGGCCATTATTATAATTACGCATAAGCTGCACGAGGTGCTGTCCGTGTCCGACCGTGTATCGGTTTTGCGCCGCGGCGAGTATGTCGGGACGTTGGAAACCTCAAAAACCAATGAGACTGAGCTTACCGAGATGATGGTCGGGAAAAAAATAAGTCTTAACATTGCGCGCAGCGAGCCTAAAAATACCTCTGACAGACTTGTGGTCAGCAATATACGCTGTCTCAGCCGTGAGGGGGTAACGCTGCTTGACAATATCAGCTTCACCGCTCGCGCGGGTGAAATCCTTGGAATTGCGGGTATCGCCGGCAGCGGACAGCGCGAGCTTTTGGAGGCGATAGCGGGTCTTCAGCATATCGACAGCGGTCAGATAATTTATAACAATCCCAAAACCGGCACGGCGGACAATCTGAGGGACAAAACGCCTATACAGATACGTGACCTCGGTGTGCGCCTTTCCTTTGTCCCGGAGGACAGACTGGGTATGGGTCTTGTCGGCAATATGGATATTGTAGACAATATGATGCTCAGGAGCTACCGCCGAGGTAAAAGCGTGTTTTTGGAACGGCGTGAGCCGCGCGAGCTTGCCGACAGGATAATCGACCAGCTCAAGGTAGTAACTCCCGGCACGTCTACCCCGGTGCGCCGTCTGTCGGGCGGCAATGTGCAGAAGGTGCTTGTCGGGCGAGAAATCGCCGCGGCGCCCACTGTGCTCATGGCTGCATATCCCGTGCGCGGATTGGATATAAACTCGTCATATACGATTTATAACCTGCTGACCGAGCAGAAAGAAAACGGAGTGGCGGCTATTTTTGTCGGAGAGGATTTGGATGTGCTTATCGAGCTCTGCGACCGCATCATGGTCATCGGCGGCGGAAGAATTACGGGTATTGTGGACGCCCGGCGTACAACTAAGGAAGAAATCGGTCTGCTAATGACAAAAACGGACGGAGGACAGATAGATGAGTGATAAAACCAAACATTCTGAGCCGCTTATTCGCATATCCAAGCGCGACGGACTAATATGGTGGAAATCGTGGCTGGTCCGTGTTGCTGCGGTTGCGCTGGCACTTGTGCTGTGCTCGG
>CABULU010000044.1 GCA_902492505.1 uncultured Eubacteriales bacterium | reverse complement strand
TATAATATTAATTACGGGTTATAATCCCGTTCAGGTGTACTACGCTATGATTCGCGGCAGCTTCGGCACCGCGCGCAAGTTCTGGATAATGCTGCAAAACCTTGCGATGCTGTTATGTATTTCACTGGCGGTAACGCCCGCGTTCAAAATGCGTTTTTGGAATATCGGCGCAGAGGGTCAGGTGCTTGTCGGCGGACTCGCGACGGCGGCTGTAATGTTTTACGTCGGAGACAGACTGCCCACGGCGCTGATGATTGTTATTATGCTTGCCGCAAGCCTTGCGGCGGGTATTATATGGGCGATGATTCCCGCCTTTTTCAAAGCAAAATGGAACACAAACGAGACGTTGTTCACACTTATGATGAACTATGTCGCAACGCAGCTTGTTTCGTTTTTTATTATGATTTGGGTGCCCAGCGGCTCCAGCGTAATGGGCATTATCAACCAGAGCAGCAAGTCCGGCTGGCTGCCTGAGCTTTTCGGGCAGAAATATCTTCTTAACATAATTATCGTTGCCGTAATAACCGTTGCGATGTTTATATACCTTAAATACAGCAAGCAGGGTTATGAAATATCAGTTGTCGGTGAGAGTGAAAACACGGCAAGATATATAGGAATCAACGTCAAAAAGGTTATTCTGCGCACCATGGGTCTTTCGGGCGCAATTTGCGGCGTTGCGGGCTTTTTGCTTGTCGCGGGCACAAATCATACAATAACGACGACAACAGCGGGCGGCATGGGCTTTACCGCCATAATGGTGTCCTGGCTTGGGAAATTCAACGCCGGAATCATGGTTGTCACTTCGTTTATTATTGTGTTTTTGC
This sequence comes from uncultured Eubacteriales bacterium, assembly GCA_902492505.1. GTDB lineage: Bacteria > Bacillota > Clostridia > Oscillospirales > QAKW01 > RGIG9041. The sequence goes on along the minus strand of CABULU010000044.1, from coordinate 13,683 downwards.
AGCGCGGAGCAGGGGAGATTGCAACAAAGTTTAACTTAAACCAAAGCGTTGCCGATATACTTACGGGTATTATTTTATTCTTTATAATCGGCTGCGAGTTTTTTGTGAATTACAGAATTAATTTCCGAAAGAGTCAAAGGGAGGGCAAATAATGTTTTCAACAATAGCCTCTTTTATCAATGCCGCAATAATCCAGGGTATTCCGCTGCTTTACGGTGCAACGGGCGAGATAATTACCGAAAAAAGCGGCAACCTTAATCTCGGCATTCCCGGTATTATGTATATCGGCGGAATTTCGGGAATCGTAGGCGGATATATTTACGAATACTATGCGTCTGAGCCTGTGGCTGCGCTGTGCATTATAATTCCAATGCTCTGTTCGCTGATAGCGTCTGCGCTTATGGCTCTAATTTACAGCTTTCTGACCATAACCCTGCGGGCCAATCAGAACGTGACGGGACTTGCGCTTACGACTTTCGGCGTCGGCGTCGGAAACTTTTTGGGCGGCTCGCTTCAGAGCTTTTTCGGAAAGAGCGGTTCAATCTCGCTTCTTACAACGGGCAATTATTTCAAAACGACCCTGCCCTTTGCCGACAAGCTGGGCGATTTCGGCAAGATATTTTTTTCTTACGGTTTTCTTGCCTATCTTGCGGTAATTATCGCGGTCGCCGCAGGCTTTGTCCTCAATAAAACGCGTATCGGTCTTAATCTTCGCGCGGTGGGTGAAAGCCCTGCAACGGCGGATGCCGCCGGTATTAATGTCACCCGCTATAAATATGTCGCCACCTGTGTCGGCGGCGCCATTGCGGGACTGGGCGGACTTTACTTTGTTATGGATTATATCGCGGGCGCATGGACAAACGACGGTTTCGGCGACCGCGGCTGGCTTGCCATTGCCATTGTTATATTTGCTCTGTGGAAACCCAACCTTGCGATTCCCTGTTCATTTATCTTCGGCGGACTGTATATTATTTGTACCTATATTCCGGGGCTGTCAAGTGCAGCCAAGGAGCTTATAAAAATGCTGCCGTACGTTGTGACGATTGTCGTTCTTGTGGTTATCAGTGCGCGTAAACGCCGTGAAAATCAGCCTCCCGCACACTTAGGACTGCCTTACTTCAGGGAGGAACGGTAACCTCTGCAATTAACGGTATTCTATGTCTGTCAGATAAGCTGCTTTAAACCGTCCGAATTGGATAAACATGCAATTGTCAATTCGCTGTTACAGGAAGAGCACTGCATTCTCTTTACATTTTTAAATTATTATTGATGTCGCGTAATATATGTATTATAATAGTATAAATAACGTACACCGAAAGGAGCATTTTTATGGGCTTGATAAAAGCAGGTATCGGTGCGCTGGGCAGTACGCTTGCCGATCAGTGGAAAGAATTCTTCTATTGTGACGCACTTGATATGGATGTAATGATGACCAAGGGTCAGAAGCGTGTGAGCGGGCGCTCGTCAAATACAAAGGGCAGCGATAATATAATTTCCAACGGCTCGGGAATTGCCGTGGCGGACGGTCAGTGCATGATAATTGTAGAGCAGGGCAAGGTTGTCGAGCTTTGCGCACAGCCGGGTGAATTTACATATGATATGTCAACCGAACCCAGTATTTTTGCCGGCCCGCTCGGTGAGGGCATTTTAAAGACATTTTTTACCGTCGGAAAGCGTTTTACTTACGGCGGTGATACCGGTAAGGATCAGCGGGTTTACTACTTCAATACAAAAGAGCTTATGGACAATAAGTTCGGTACGCCAAATCCCGTGCCGTTTCGCGTCGTTGACAGCAAGATAGGTCTTGACGTAGATGTTTCTGTGCGCTGTTCGGGCGTGTATTCTTATAAAATCGCAGACCCGCTGCTGTTTTATACCAATGTCTGTGGCAATGTCGAAAGGGAATACAGACGCGATGAGATAGAAACACAGCTTAAAACAGAATTTATCAGTGCGCTTGCACCGGCTCTTGCAAGACTTTCCGAGCTGGAAATCCGTCCTAATCAGATTTCGGCTCATAATGCCGAGCTGGAGGGGGCAATGAACGCGGCGCTTTCTTCCAGATGGGGCGAGCTTCGCGGACTTAAAATAGTGTCTGTTGCGCTTAACCCCGTAACTTTGCCCGATGAGGACGCCGAGATGATAAAAGAAGCGCAGCGCACGGCTATCATGCGTGACCCCACAATGGCTGCGGCAACGCTTGTCGGCGCGCAGGCGGATGCGATGAAAGCAGCTGCGGCAAACGACAGCGGGGCTATGACCGGATTTATGGGAATGGGCATGGCGATGAACGCCGGCGGCGGTATGAGCGCTCAGGGGCTTTTTGAAATGGGCGAAAAGCAGGGAAAAGCTCCTGTCAAGCAGCCGTCATCCTCGCCGAAAGCCGATGAATGGATCTGCTCCTGCGGTGCCAAGGCAAACGGTAATTTCTGCCCGGAGTGCGGCTCTCCCAGACCTGCGCCCGTCGGCTGGAAATGTACCTGCGGTCAGCTTAACATGGGTAAATTCTGTCAAAATTGCGGAAAGCAGAAACCGGCCGGCGCGCCGCTTTACAGATGTGACAAATGCGGCTGGCAGCCGGAAGACCCGACTAATCCACCAAAATTCTGTCCGCAGTGCGGAGACAGATTTGACGAAAACGACGTCAAGTAATTAATTAGGGAGAATAATACAGTATATGGCAACACTGCTTGAATATAAATGTCCTTGCTGCGGCGGTGCGATAGAATTTGACAGCTCGCTTCAGAAAATGAAATGTCCGTACTGCGACACCGAGTTTGATGTGGAGACACTTAAATCGCTGGATGAGGATTTGGGTGATAATGACGACACTGAATGGGAGGCGCAGCCCGGCGGCGAGTGGGCGGAAAACGAACAGGACGGGCTTTGCTCCTATGTCTGTAAATCCTGCGGCGGCGAGATAATCTGTGATGAAAATACAGTTGCCATCAGCTGTCCGTACTGCGACAACCCCGTGGTTATGTCGGGTAAAGTGTCGGGGATGCTGAAGCCGGATTTTGTAATTCCGTTTAAGCTGAATAAAGAGGCGGCAAAGGCGGGGCTTATGAAGCATCTTAAAGGTAAGCGCCTTTTGCCTAAAATATTTAAAGACGAAAATCATATTGACGAGATTAAGGGTATATATGTGCCGTTTTGGCTGTTTGATACTGACGTTAATGCGGATATGCGGTATAATGCAACACGTACTCGTATGTGGAGCGACAGCAGGTATAACTATACCGAAACGAGTTTTTTCTCGATCCGACGCGGCGGCAGCATGAGCTTTGAGCGCGTACCTGTTGACGGGTCGTCAAAAATGGCGGACGATATTAGGGAGTCTATCGAGCCGTATGATTTCAGTGCAGCCGTAGATTTTAATACGGCATATCTTGCAGGCTATCTTGCCGATAAGTATGATGTTGACGCACAGCAGAGCATGAAGCGCGCCAGCGAGAGAATAAAGTGCAGCACCGAAATAGCCTTTAAGGACAGTGTGCGCGGGTATGCAACGGTTTTGTCAGACGGCGGAAGCGTGCGCTTTTCGGGCAGTCAGGCAAAATATGCGCTATATCCCGTGTGGATATTAAACACTACATGGCAGGATAAAAGATATGTGTTTGCAATGAACGGTCAGACCGGTAAATTTACAGGTGATCTTCCGGTGGATAAGCGTGCTTACATGCGCTGGCTTTTCGGCCTTGGTGCCGCGTTCAGCGCTGCCGCGTTTGCTATCACGTTTATAATGTGGCTTATATAGGAGTGCGGCGTATGGATAGATGTGTTTTATATAGGCGTATGTTAAAACGTATTTTTGCATTTGTAATTATTATTTCAGTATTTTGTTTTTTGCCGGTTACGGTCTTTGCCGCTGACCCACGTTTAAATGACGGCGCCGGTCTTCTGAGCAGCCGGCAGCAGGACAGACTGCTGGCTGCACTTGATGAGGTGAGCGTGCGTCAGAATTTTGATATTGCCGTTGTGACGGTGCAAAGCCTTGACGGCAGCACGCCCATGCAGTACGCTGACGATTATTATGACAGCCACGGCTACCTTTACGACGGTGCGCTGCTGCTTGTCTGTATGAACTCGCGTGATTGGTACATATCCACAAGCGGATTTGGCACCACCGCAATAACCGATGCGGGACGTGAGTATATGTCCGAGCGGTTTTTGCCGTACCTCAGCGACGGCGAATATTATAAAGCGTTTGAAGTCTTTGTGTCTATGTGTGATGATTATGTTACTCAGGCGCGCAGCGGCAACGCATATGATACGGGAAACCTTCCCAAAAAACCGTTTAATTATTTATTCAGCTTGTTCATTTCCGTTTTAGTCGGTTTTGCTGCCGCGCTTATATGTGTTACGGCAATGAAGGGTAAGCTGAAGTCCGTTAAGAAACAGTCTGCAGCAAACAGCTATATAAAGCAGGGCAGTCTGAATATTACGGATAGCAGGGATATGTTTTTATACTCTAAGGTTGATAAGCATGCCCGCCCGCAGTCAAGCGGCGGCAGCGGAGGCTCCGGTACGCATGTTTCTTCGTCCGGACGCACGCACGGCGGCGGAGGCGGTAAATTCTGATGTATTTATTGACAAACTCATAAAAGAGTATTATTATTTTGAAAACAGAGGATAAAATTATTTTAAAGATATAACGGAGTCAGAGGACGGATACTATGTTTGATGCGGCAAAGGTGAAAAATGATATCGTAGAGTGGATACGCGAATTTTTTGAGAAAAACGGCAAGGGCTGTAATGCAGTTATCGGAATTTCAGGTGGTAAAGACAGCTCTATTACGGCGGCCCTGTGCGCTTTGGCTCTTGGGCGTGAGCGTGTAATCGGCGTGCTTATGCCAAACGGTGTTCAGGCGGATATTGATTGTGCAAAAATGCTGGTAGAACATCTTAAAATAAAGCATTATACGGTAAACGTGAAGGCGGCTATTGACGGACTGGTGTCCGCAATGCCGAATGAGCTGAGGCTTTCGGAACAGTCAAAAACCAATCTGCCGCCGCGTATCAGAATGAGTACCCTTTATGCTGTCAGTCAGAGCTTAAACGGACGTGTTGCCAACACATGCAATCTGTCTGAGGATTATGTCGGCTACTCTACGCGCTACGGCGATGCGGCAGGTGACTTCAGCCCTCTGGCAAATATTACGGTAACGGAACTCAGACAGCTCGGCCGCGAGCTCGGTCTGCCGACTGAGCTTGTAGATAAGGTGCCGATTGACGGGCTTTGCGGCAAAACAGATGAGGATAACCTTGGCTTTACTTACGCTGTGCTTGACAGATATATACGCACCGGAGAAATCGAAGATGCCCGGACAAAGGCCCGCATTGACAGACTGCATGAGATGAATAAGTTTAAGATGGAACTGATGCCGTTTTTCAGATACAAAGGATAATCAGGGTCAGGAAGCTTTGCTGTGATAAAGGGAAAAATAAAGACAATAGCGGATTTTTGGTATTATTATAAGTATTATCTGCTTGTTGGAATTGTTGCGGTTGTCGCGCTGGGCGCCGTTGTTAAAAGCTGCTCGGAAAAGAAAGACTATGATGTGGGTGTTCTGTTTATGACTCACGGCGCTGCCGGCAGCTATTACCAGACGGAGGGGCTTTCCGGCTTTTTTGACGGATATGTAAGTGATGTAAACGGCGACGGAATATCAAATTCGCAGGTTGTGTCGATAAATTACGGCAGCACACTTAAGGAGGCAAATGCCGCAAATGCTTCCCGTTCTGCAAACCTTGCCGCAGGCGAGCATCTTGTATATCTTATGGATGAGCAGAATTACAATGAGCTGAAGGCTGGCGGATTTCTTGCGGACATCAGCGGTGCGGGTGAGTCTGAGTATTTAGACAGTGATTGCTTTGACGCCGCCGCAAGCGGAATGCTAAGCGCGATAGAAGGCTTTGGGGAAGGTACGCAGACTTATTTTCTCTGCCTTCGTGTTTGCGATGCAAAACGCGCAGAATCCGATGAAAAATATGCCGCACGGTATGACGCGGCAAAGTCCGTGGTTTATAAAATAGTAGATGAATACAAGTAATACTTCCGAAATAAAAATACGTTCCGTAACGGTAAATGATACGCAAAAGCTGCTTGAAATATACGCGCCGTATGTTGAGAATACTGCCGTAACCTTTGAGTATACGGTTCCTTCCGTCAGTGAATTTGAAAATCGGATTTTAAACACTTTAAAGCACTATCCTTATATTGCGGCATGTATTGACGGACAGCCCGTAGGATATGCATATGCCGGAGCGCTGAATACCCGTGCTGCATATTCGCATTCGGCGGAGCTTTCGGTGTATGTACGTACCGATTGTCGCGGCCGTAAAATAGGCAGTCTTCTTTACCGTCGGATGGAAAAGGAATTGCTGCTGCGCGATGTTACCCATCTTTATGCATGCGTTGCGTATGCAGAGAATACAGATTGTTATCTTGACAATTCAAGTGTAATGTTTCACCGAAAACAGGGCTTTGAGGCTGTAGGTCATTTCACCGGCTGCGGCATTAAGTTTGGCAGATCATATGATGTGCTTTGGTTTCAAAAAATAATCGGTGGTTAGTCATAAAAAAGTTTATATAAATAAGCGGCCTGTCCTAACGAACGGGTCGTTTTATTTATATTTTATTGTAAATAAAGACATATTACGCCTCTGTTTTTGTGTGATATTGACTTCTTTGGATTTTAAATACAAATGTAATGTATGAAAAATTCGACAAAATACGACGTATTGTTTATAATTATGAAAACGTAAAAAAATAAGAATTTTGATTATTTATTTATCTTACAGCTATATTGTCTTAGATGCTCTTAATCAAAATCGGCAGGAAATTAAATTGCCGTTTTGTAAATGTACCCCATGGAGGGAAGATTAAATATGTACATGACACGGGAATATACAGGGCAGAATGTGTATGATGCCCTTCAGGACAGACTGAAGTATATATTTGAGGAGTTTGACAATATTTTTGTCTCGTTTTCCGGAGGTAAAGACAGCGGGCTGCTTTTGAATTTGACGTTGGATTTTCAGAAAAAATATTATCCTGATAAGAAAATCGGTGTTTTCCATCAGGATTTTGAGGCGCAGTACACTGTTACAACAGAATATGTGGAGAGAACCTTTAATCGTATAAAGGATGAGACGGAGCCTTATTGGGTCTGCCTGCCGATGGCAGTCAGAACGGCGCTGAGCAGTTACCAGATGTACTGGTATCCGTGGGACGACATCATGGAAAAGGCGTGGTGTCGCCCTATGCCTCAGCACGACTATGTCATCAATCTGCAAAATAATCCGATTACAACTTACAAATATCGTATGCATCAGGAGGACCTTGCAAAACAGTTCGGGCGTTGGTACCGTAAATCTCACGGAAGCAAAAAAACGGTTTGCCTGTTGGGTATTCGTACCGACGAATCTCTCCAGCGTTACAGCAGTATACTGAATAAAAAGTACGGGTATAACGGAGAGTGCTGGATAAGTAAGCAGTTTAAGGATGTCTGGGCGACGTCTCCTATTTGCGAATGGTCAAACAGTGACGTTTGGCATGCCAATTACTTGTTTGATTATGATTATAATAAACTTTATGACCTTTACTATATGGCGGGACTCAGGCCCGACCAGATGCGTGTTGCCTCTCCCTTTAACGATTATGCAAAGGACAGTTTAAATCTTTACCGTGTAATAGACCCTAAGATTTGGGCAAAGCTTGTCGGGCGTGTACGAGGCGCGAATTTCGGCTCTATTTACGGAAAAACAAAGGCGCTCGGCTATCGCAGTCTTACGCTGCCTAAAGGACATACATGGGAGTCTTATACAAAGTTTTTGCTTGATACGCTTCCCGTAAGACTTCGCAGCAACTATATCAAAAAGTTTAAAACCTCTATTGATTTTTGGCACAAGACCGGCGGTGGCTTGGATGAGCGTGTGATACAGGAGCTTATCGACCGCGGCTATAACGTGCGCAGAAACGGCGTGTCAAACTATACGGTCATGAAAAACTCCCGCGTTATTTTCATAGGCAAGATACCGGATCATACGGATGATATCAAAACAACCAAAGATATTCCGAGCTGGAAAAGAATGTGCTACTGTATTCTGAAAAACGATCATACCTGCCGTTTTATGGGTTTCAGTCTGACCAGGGAACAGCAAAGGAAAGTGGATATACTTAAACGTAAATACAGTAAGGTAGGTGAGAATGATTATGGCTTTTAAAAGTCCGGTATACAATGTGATTTCCGTACCCATTGAAAAGATTGTGCCGAATACATATAATCCAAATGCCGTTGCACCGCCCGAAATGAAGCTGCTTTATGACAGCATCAGGGAGGATGGGTATACGATGCCGATTGTGTGCTACTATGCCAAGGAAAAGGATATCTATATTATTGTTGACGGATTTCACCGTTACAGAGTGATGCTGGACTATCCTGATATCCATGAGCGTGAAAACGGAAAACTGCCTGTGTCGGTCATTAATAAGCGGCTTGATAACCGCATGGCAAGTACTATTCGCCATAACAGGGCGCGCGGTTCTCACGATGTAGACCTGATGAGCAATATCATTAAAGAGCTGCATGAGCTTGGCAGATCCGACGTCTGGATCTCTAAGTATCTGGGGATGGAAAAGGATGAGATTTTGCGGCTGAAACAAATTACCGGTCTGACGGCACTTTTTAAGGATGTAAAGTTCGGTCAGGCGTGGCGTCCTGTCGAGGATGAGTATTATGAACAAAAGCCGGCGGCAGACTGTGCTGAGGCAAGCGAAGAGGAAAAGGAGCTTGCTCAAACGGCGATTTTATAGCTGAATGTATAAAGCCGGGTGGTTATTACCACCCGGCTTTATATTTAAATCATCGGTTTATGCAGTGCCATTCATTGCATGCCGCGTATGCTTATTCCACTTTCAGCATTCTGTACCCTACACCGATATGTGTCTGAATATACTGGTGAGAACCGGACGTATTTTCAAGCTTTTTTCTGAGAGTAGCCATAAAAACACGCAGGGATGCAATGTCGTTGTCCCAGCTGCTTCCCCAAATTTTTTGAGTGATAAATGTGTGGGTTAAAACTTTGCCTATATTCTGTGCCAGCAGGCAAAGCAGCTTGTACTCAATAGGCGTGAGATGCAGTTCTTCTCCGTTAAGGCATGCGCATCCGGCGGCATAGTCAATACTAAGCTGTCCGTTTGTAAAGACAGAGGATTTTGACGTTGATTCACTGTTAGTAATTGCAAGCCGTCTCTGGGTCACACGCAGTCTTGCAAGCAATTCTTCAACAGAAAAAGGCTTTGTAAGATAGTCGTCCGCTCCTGCGTCGAGAGCATCGATTTTATCGGTATCTTCACTTCGTGCGCTGATAACGATAATAGGTACGGTTGACCAGGTGCGGATTTTCTTTATTATTTCAACGCCGTCCATATCCGGCAAACCCAAATCAAGCAGAATTATGTCCGGATTATGAGAGGATGCTTCAAGAATAGCCGAAGAGCCGTTTTGTGCAGTTAGATATTTATAATCATGTGCGCGTAAGGTTGTTGTAATCAGGTTTCTTACAGAAGCGTCGTCCTCTACGACCAGTATAAGCAGTTTATTCATGAACTTGTACCTCCCCGATTGGTAATGTGAAAGTAAATATTGTTCCGTGCGGTATATTGTCGGTTACGGTGATTTTTCCTTCATGGGCGTTAATAATTGATTTGCACAGCGACAGACCCAGACCGAGGCTGCGTCTGCTGTCTGCAATTGTATTCGCACCGCTGTAAAACATATCGAATACCCTTGGCTTTATTTCGTCGGGAATGCCGTAACCGTCGTCGGCAACGGATACAACAGCTTCGTCGCCGCACTTTTTGGCTCTGATTACAATATGTGAGCCCTTGGGTGTATACTTGATGGCATTGTCTACTATGTTTATTATAACCTGAACGATGAGTTTAGCGTCCATTTTGGCCAGCAGGAATTCGTCCTCGCTTTCCACCGTGATTAGGTGCTCTGTGCTTTTTCGGTTTATATGATGCAGCGCCTCCGCGACAGCGTCGTCTACAAGGTCTTCCGACATCCTAAGATTAAGTCTGCCCTCTTCTATACGTGTTACCGCGAGCAGGTTTTCCACAAGATTTATAAGCCACATTGAATCGTCATATATATCTGTGTATAGCTGCATTTTTGTATCTTCGTCAAAGGATGAGCCGTTGGAGATAAGATTGCTCGCATTTCCCGAAATTGATGTCAGCGGTGTGCGAAGGTCATGTGAAATTGCTCTGAGTAAGTTTGCGCGCAGCTGCTCGTTCTTTGCAAGAACAGCCGCTTCTTCTTTTTCACGGGCGTTTTTGTAGTTTTCCAGAGCCAGCGCACATTCACCGAGAATGGACAAAAGTATGCTGTTTTCAAAAGAGTCAATCGGCTGCTGGTTTATTACGATGCCTACGACGCCGTATACATTGTTGTTTACCCGGACTGCAAGATATAAACACTTTGCATTGGAAAGCGTTGCTGTTGTTGCACCGGCGTGTTTGTTGTTTATCAGCACCCATTGGGCGACGGCTCGTTCATTGTCGGAAGTATATTCTTCCCCCAAAGTACCACCCGATGCACAAAAGCAGTACGGCTTATCCAACTTCTCGTTTTTTGCCAGGTAAAATATGATGTCCTTTCCTAACAGTTTAATTAACTGATTGGACGTTACCGATATTATTTCTTCGCTGTCCTTTGACTGCTGGAGAAGCTGGTTAGTATCAAACAGTACTTTGGTGCGGTATGCTGACTGTGCCGACAGCTTTGCGTGATTTTTCAGCCTTATGGCAAGGGAGCCCGTTAAAAAAGCCACCAAAAACATTATTAAAAATGTAACGGGATATCCCTGGTCGTAGAACCGTAATGTAAACCGCGGTTCTGTAAACAGAAAATTGAACACTAAAACGCTTACAATAGAAGAAATAAGACTGTATATTTTATGCTCTGTAATAACCGAGGTGATGAGCACGCCGAGGACATAAACCGTTATGATATTTGCCTCCGCAAATCCTAAATTGAGGAATACAGTGCCTAATAAGCTTGATATAATCAGAACAAAAATACATTTTAAGATGTCTGAAGCGGAAAAAATAATGTTGCTTTTCCTTTTTGCTTTTCTCAGCCGGTAAGCGGCGGCGTTTGACACGGCGTCCGGTATTATATGAATGTCCAGATTAGGCGCAATGGCTATAAGCTTTTCGGTCAGTGTGGGCTTGCTGAACAAGTGCTGTTTTGACGCTGAATTTCTGCCTATAACAATTTTTGAAACTCCGGACAGTCGTGCAAACTCCGCAATCTGAAATGAAACATCGTCGCCGTAAACCGTTTCAATTTTGGCGCCGAGCTGCCGGGCAAGATGCATGTTTGCTCTCAGGCGCTTTACGTCTTCCTCTTCCATTAACTGAAATTCGGGTGTTTCTACAAAAAGCGCCGTGAATTTACATTTAAAGGCGCTTGCCATTCGGGCGGCGGTACGAATTATTTTTTCATTTGACGGCGAGGAGGAGAGACAGACTAAAATATGTTCGTCGGTATGATACGCGCCGTGACTCTTAATTCGCGAGCTTTCGGTGAGCATATTCATGCGGTCTGCGCACCGGCGTAATGCGATTTCCCGAAGAGCTGTCAGATTTTGAATTGTAAAAAAGTTTTTTAGTGCGCGCTTTGCCTGTATCTCTTTGTAAACGTTTCCGGCATTCAGACGGTCGATAAGCTCCTGCGGTTCAATATCAATTAGCTCGACCTGACTTGCGTTGTCGAAGATGTAATCGGGTATTCTTTCGCGTACCGGGATTTCCGTTATGGAGGCTACCGTATCATTAAGACTTTCTATATGCTGTACGTTGACTGTGGTGTAAACGTCAATTCCGGCGTTTAAAAGCTCCTCGATATCCTGATAACGCTTTTCATGGCGGCAGCCTTTGGCGTTTGTATGGGCAAGCTCGTCCACAAGCAGCAGCCGGGGTTTTCGATTAAGAGCTGCATCTATATCAAATTCGTGCAATTTAATACCGTTATATTCTATGTCGAGAGTGGGAAGCACTTCAAGACCGTGAACCAATGCCGCGGTCTGCGTGCGCGCATGCGGTTCTATATATCCGGCAACAACGTCTGTACCGTGCCTTTTTGCCGCCTGGGCTGCTTTCAGCATTGCATAGGTTTTGCCGACCCCCGCCGCATATCCGAAAAAGATTTTCAGATGTCCTCTTGTATTGTTTTTTTCCTCGTTGCGAATGACCTCCAATAACCTGTCCGGATTTTGTCTGCCGTCGTCCATGCGATCACCTCCTGTATGTCAACATTATAGATAGAGACGAATAAATTTCGTACAAGCATTTTTATATGGATATTAAGACTGTATAAAGATTATATCACTATTAAGTAATCTGTTCAATTTGATATTGATAAATAATTAAAAATTCAGGCGGGAAGCCAAAGCTTTCTCCGCCCGAGTTTTTATCTCAGTATGCCGTCCAGCATAAGATTTACTTTCAAAACGTTTACCGTTTCTTCTCCGAAAATTCCTAAAAATTTGCCGCTTGTACATTTTTGTATTATTTCTCTGACTTTATCTTCTGTCATACTGTTTGTTTTTGCAATTCTTGCAACCTGATATTCCGCGGCGGCAGGGGAAATATGCGGGTCAAGCCCGCTGCCGGAGCAGGTTACAAGGTCGACGGGTACGGCGGCTTCGTCCATGTCAGGATTGGCTGCGCGGAGCATTTCCACACGCTCTGCTACAAGCTTTTTGTATTCCTCGCTCGCAGGGCTTAAATTTGAGGGCGCTGCATACATCAGCGTTTTTCCGTTTTCATCCTTATATGTGGAAACATCCAGGTTCATAATACGTCCCCACATATGTTTCTCATCTGTATATTGCTGCCCGAGCAGCTCGCAACCGTATTTTTTACCGTCAACTTCAATAATACTCCCGTTTGCCTGCTTGGGAAAAATAAGCTGAGCAATACCTGTAACGACTCCGGTATAAACAATTCCGCAGAGCAAGGTAAATATTACAAATATAACAGCTGCCCTGGGCAGTACGTTTCTAAGCGTTTTCATTTGATTACCTCCTTTATGCCAGTCCGAGAACAACTAACAGCATATCAATAAGCTTTATAAAAATAAACGGTGCCGCCAGACCGCCTAAACCGTAGATCAGCAAATTACGCTTTAAAAGATTCTCGGCGGGAACCTCACGGTATTTTACGCCTTTCAGGGCGAGCGGAATAAGGGCTATTATAATCAGCGCATTGTAAATAATCGCGGAAAGCACCGCGCTTTGCGAAGAATGCAGGCTCATAATATTCAGGGCCGACAGTCCGGGGTAAAGACCTGAAAATATTGCGGGAATTATAGCAAAGTATTTTGCCACGTCGTTTGCTATTGAAAATGTTGTGAGACTGCCGCGCGTCATTAAAAGCTGTTTGCCGATACGTACAATATCGATAAGTTTTGTAGGCGAGGAATCAAGGTCGACCATATTACCGGCCTCTTTTGCCGCCTGAGTGCCTGTGTTCATTGCCACCGCAACATCAGCCTGTGCAAGCGCGGGTGCGTCGTTTGTGCCGTCTCCTGTCATTGCGACAAGATGTCCCTTAGCCTGAAATTCTCTTATCATTTTCAGCTTGTTTTCGGGTGTTGCCTTGGCAAG
>CABULU010000043.1 GCA_902492505.1 uncultured Eubacteriales bacterium | reverse complement strand
TGCTATCCGCGTCGGTTCCGGTTTTTCCGCTCATAACCTCTGTCTGATAGGGTATGGCGTGCGAGCGCGCAACACCTATAATCGCCTCGGTCATATGCGTATCCAGCATCGGACTTATCCCGACAGCGCAGCCCCCGCCGAGCTCTTTTCCCTTTGACTTATCTGTATAGGGAGACACGGCGAAGGTGGTGTCCAGTATAAGCGCCTCGTCCGGTGCGATTTCAAAAGCAGCAGTATGCGCTCCGTAGCCGCCAAACTCCTCCGCCGCTGAAAACACCATATAAACATCAAAACGCGGACGGACGCTGCAAAGCATAGACAAAACCTGTATAAGCACGGCGCATGAGGCGCGGTTGTCAAAGCTTTTTCCTAACACCAGTCCGTTCTGAAGGTCGGTGCACGCCGAGCGAAGGGCGATAAAATCCCCGACCTTCACAAGCTCCTTTGCCGTTTTTTCGTCATAGCCTATATCAATTACCATATCCTTTGATTTTATTGTCTTGTCACTGTCCGCATCCTTTAAAAGATGCGGCGGCAGCGTTGCGACAACTCCCGGCAGAGGACGCAAGGCAAGCACTGTCACAGCGCAGGCTGGCAGGATTTTATCATCAATACCGGCATGATTTGCAAAATGTATAAATCCGCGCCCGTCAATCCCGGTAACGACCAGTCCCACCTCGTCGGCATGAGCGTCCAGCATAATTTTCTGAGCGCCCGGTATTTTACTGTATTTTACGGCAATCAGGTTTCCCGCCCTGTCGCGGTACAGCTTATCTGCCATAGGGCGCACAAGCCGCTCAAGACTTGTCAGCAGCTCCTCTCTGCCGCTGGGAGCATATTCAGAGCACAGCTCAAAAAGATAATTTTTCAGATTTTCCAATTCGGCTTACCTCTCTCACAGCGCACGCACGACAGATACAAACCTGTCGCCGCGAACCTCGAAATTTTTAAATTTATCAAAGCTGGCACACGCCGGCGAAAGCAGGACGCAGTCACCTCTTTCAGCGGCGCCGGCCGCCGCGCGTACTGCCGCATCGAAATCGTCTATAACAATTATCGGCAGCTTTTGAGCGTCATAACCCGGTGCAGCTTCAACTGCGGTTTTTATTGCGTTTGCCGTGTCCCCCGTCAGAAACAGGGCTTTTACATGCTCAACCACTTGTGCGGCAAGCCCGTCAAAAGGCAGATGCTTGTCATAGCCGCCCGCGATAAGTATCACCTTTGTATCAAATGAGCGAAGCGTCGCCGTGGTGCGAGTGGGCGAAGAGCCGATAGAATCGTTATAATACTTTACCCCGTCCTTTTCACGCACAAACTCTATCCTGTGGCGCACGCCGCCGAAATTTAGCGCAACACGGCGTATATTGTCCTTGCTGCAAAGCCCGCGCACCGCAAGAGCCGCCGCCATATAGTTTTCGACATTATGGTCTCCGCGCAGCAATATATCGCCGCGGGACATAAGCCTTTCATGCCTGCCGTTTTCAACAGTATATACAACGCCGTCCTTAAAATACGCTCCGTCGCAGCCGGGATCTCCCCTAAAGGAAAACTTCAGGACGCTGCCGCGCGCCCGCTTTGCAAAACCGTTTGTAATCTCATTGTCGGCGTTTACAATGAGCACGCCGTTTTCAGACTGATGCGCAAAAATATTTGTTTTAGCCTCGGTATACTCCTCCATGGACTTATGAACATCAAGATGATTGGGCGACAGATTTGTAACGACCGCCACATCGGCGCTCCTTTTCATGGTCTGAAGCTGAAAACTTGAAAGCTCCGCCACAACGATATCCAGGGGCTTGATTTCAGCCGTTTGAGGGAGAAGCGGCCGTCCGATATTACCGCCCAGATGCACGGTATAACCCGCGTCTCTCAGCATTTCATAAATAAGGCTTGTCGTGGTTGTTTTACCGTCCGAGCCCGTAACCGCAATTATTTTACACGGACAGCACTCAAAAAACAACTCCATCTCACTTGTTATTACCGCACCCCTTTTTGCGGCGTCAACAAGCGCGGGATTGTCATAGCGCATGCCCGGAGTTTTTATGATAATATCCCCCGACAGGTTGTCAAGATAGTTTTCTCCGCAGACAAGTTTAACGCCGATATTGCGCAGCTCATGCGCGATATCACCGAGATCCTGCTCACTGTTTTTATCGTACGCGCAGACGTTTGCGCCCGCCTTTGCAAGCAAGGAAATCACCGGGGTGTTTGAAATTCCCACCCCGACAACGGATACATTTTTATTTTTTACACTATCCAAAAATTCAGGAAATGTGCAAGACATCAATCCGCTACCTCCGAAAAGTAAAAATTTACATGTGACTATTAATTTATTATATATTATATATATCGAATTATCAAGAAAATTAAAAAAGATTTGCATTTTCAGGCTTCAGATGATAAAATACACGGGTAACGAGTAAATCAGGCAATCGCCGTGCGCACTCTTTGCGCATGGAGGAAAGTCCGAGCATCGCAGAACAGGATAATGGATAACGTCCACCGAGGGTGACCTCAGGGAGAGTGCAACAGAGATATACCGCCCGCTTTAACGCGGGTAAGGGTGGAAAGGCGAGGTAAGAGCTCACCGGCTTGTATGGTGACATATGAGTCCTGTAAACCCTATCCGATGCAACACCGACAAAGGCAATGGGCTGTTCGTCCGCTTGAGCCTTGACGGGTGGCTTGAGAGATATGGCAACATATTCTCCAGACAGATGATTGCCCACGACAGAACTCGGCTTACAGATTTACTCGTTACACCTCATTTTCGGCGCGTATGGCTAATATAATTATTTATACAGACACTACAAGGAGACGCCGTTATGAGAAGAATTAAAAACAGAGCACTTATAAACGCGGTACTTATCACGGCGCTTATTGCCGCAGTTGCCGCGTGTACGGTGCTTTTTATTTTTTTCAGGGGGCAGACAGCCGCTCTTTCCGACAAGCTTGCAAAATCACAGGCGCACAGCGCACAGGTGGAAAGTGAGCTTGACAAGCTGCGGGAAAGCTACAATTCTCTGAAAGACGATTATGCAAAGTTAGAGCAGACAAAGGCCGAACAGAAAAACGCAAAAGTGGTATACCTTACCTTTGACGACGGTCCGTCGGAGAATACGGTGAAAATACTTGATATTCTTGAGCATTACAACGTCAAGGCGACATTTTTCATTATCGGCAGGGAGGGCGGATATGCCGCAGAAATATGCCGGAGAATAATAAGCGACGGACATGCGGCGGGCAATCATACATATTCACATAAATATAATGAGATTTATGCCTCGGAGGACAGATTTTGGCAGGAATATGAAAAAAACGACGAAGCTTTTTATGAACTGACAGGCAGACATCTGGAAATAATGCGGTTTCCGGGCGGCTCGAACAACACGGTGAGCGAGCGCTACTGCCGCGGTATCATGAAAAAACTGACAAAAACAGCCCATCAGAGAGATATTGTATACTTTGACTGGAATGTGTCAAGTCTTGACGCAGTAAAAGAATACCAGGACAAAAACGTAATAATAAACTCGGTGCTGGCCGGAGTTAAAAACAAAAAAACCTCGATTATACTCATGCACGACAACAAGACAAAAAAAACAACAGTAGAAGCACTGCCGACCATTATCGAAGAACTGAAAAAGCAGGGATATATTTTTAAAACATTAACCAAGGATACAGAGCCAATTCAGTTTTTAAAATAAAAAAGCGCGCACCAAAACAATGCGCGCAAAAAAGTATTATTAATCGTCGTAATCGGACTTATTCTTAAAGAAGCTGAGCAGACCCAAGGATAAATCCTCATCTTCACTGTCCGCCGCATCCTCTGCGGGTGCATCCTGTTCCGTCTTTTCAGCTGCAGCAGGGGCCGCCGCGTTTTTATCACCGTCAAAGCCGGTGGCAATCACGGTAACAATCATTTCATCCTCAAGGTCATTGTTAAACGCCGCACCCCAAATGATATTTGCATCGGGATGAATAGATTCGGTTATCTTCTGTGCAGCGATATCGACCTCGTCAAGACCTATGTCCGGAGAGCCTGTAATATTAATTATAACTCCCGTAGCTCCGTCGATTGTAGTCTCAAGCAGCGGGCTGGATATCGCCATCTGTGCAGCCGCCTCCGCCTTGTCTTTGCCGGAGGCGCGACCGACGCCCATGTGCGCGTTGCCCGCGTCCTTCATGATTTTATGTACGTCCGCAAAGTCAAGATTTACAATGCCGGGAATGAGGATAAGGTCGGAAATGCTCTGAACGCCCTGACGCAGAACATCGTCGGCAATCTGAAAGGCATTGAGCAGTGTTATACGCTCGGCAGAGGCGAACTTAAGCTTCTCGTTGGGGATGACAATAAGGCTGTCCACATTCTGGCGAAGCTTTGCAATACCCTCCTCCGCAACTCGCATTTTCTGCCTGCCCTCAAAATTAAAAGGCTTTGTGACAATGGCAACCGTCAGGATTCCCAAATCCTTTGCAATCTGCGCGATAACGGGAGCAGAGCCTGTCCCCGTGCCGCCGCCCATACCTGCCGCGATAAATACCATATCGGTGCCGCGCAGAATCTCTTCAATCTCCTCGCGGCTCTCCATTGCGCTGTCCTCTCCTATTTTCGGGTCGGAGCCCGCTCCCTGACCCTTTGTCAGCTTCGCGCCTATCTGTATCTTTTTGTCCGCTCTTGAAATATCAACCACGGGACGATCGGTATTTACAGCAATAAACTCCACGCCCTTTGTCCCGTTTGCAATCATTCTGTTCACGGCGTTGCAGCCGCCGCCGCCCGTGCCGATGACTTTTATATTAACAACACCTTCGGTGCTTTCAGCAAGTTCAAATCCCGCCATTTTTCCGTCTCCTTACATCCATAGTTAGCTATTAATAATATTCTATGTTATTTAATATAGTTTTGCAAGGACTTTTTTGAAAAAAACAATATTTTCTTATCAGTTTACAGTTTCTTCATCATTTTCCTCGGGCTGTTCGTCATTTTCCTCATTTTCTTTTCCATTTTCTTCCGATTGTTCATTTTCGTCCTCCGCTTCAACCGAACGGTAATAAGCACGCACACCGGATGAAACGTCTATTTCGGCATGCTCCTTTGACTGATTATCGTCGATCACATGGCGCACAAGTCTTAGCTTTTGGTCAATGCGGTCTATTCCACCCAGCATAACCTTAACTCTGCCATAATAGACAAAGCCGAGCTCATGCAGACTCTGAACGGTTATTTCACTGACATTCTCTATTCCGAAATTCTGCTTTATCGATTGAGTAAGCTTCAAAACAGTTTGGTCGGCGCCGTCATCCGACGTAAGTATGCTGCCCGTTTCCGCGCTCTGCGCGGCAAATCCCTTTATTTCGGGGATACCGTCGGGCGGCAAAGCGGATATTTCAAGCACCTTGAGGTTTTCATCCACTATGTAATAGCTGCCGCCCGTATACACGCATGCAAAGGGCTGCGATTCCGCCACGGTAATACGGATAGTGGAAGGGAGATCACGGCGCATGCTCACCTCGGACAGATACGGCAGCTGCTTTTTCAGATTTTCAATTATTTCAAACTTGTTCAGACGGAACATATTCTGTCCCGTCTGAAGACCGGACGCTGCAACTATCTCCTCTGAGCCGTAGCGGACATTGCCCTCCACTTCAAATGTCGTTATATTAAAAAAGACAGTAAGGGACAACACGGTAATAACCACCACCATAAAAACGGTCAACAGCGTATAAAACATCAGCTTTCTGCGTTTTTTTCTGCGTTTTTTCTTTGAATAGTAACGTGAAACGGAAGTATTATCCGACTGATTTTCCATGTTGTCATATCCTTTCGTTTTTTTGTTCAATCTTTTAGCTTTATTATATTTCCTCCGAGACCTCTCAGCTTGGTTTCAAATCCGTCATAGCCGCGTTCTATATGCGATATATTTTTAACGACGCTCTCGCCCTGTGCAGACAGCGCCGCAATCACAAGAGCAGCACCCGAGCGCAGGTCGCCGGCAAAAACGCGCGCGCCGTAAAGCCGTTCGGTGCCGTGAACATAGGCAGTCCTGCCGGATACCGTAATATCCGCGCCCATTTTAATAAACTCAAAGCTGACGCGCAGTCTGTCGTCAAAAACGCCCTCATGTATCTCCGTGGTACCCGCCGCCCGAAGGAGCATCGCCATGATAAGCGACTGCGCATCGGTCGGAAAGCCCGGATAAGGGGACGTTTCAACCTTGCCCGGCGACAGAATGAACTGTCCCCCGCGAGAGGCTGTAATACTGTCATGCTTGCGGCATACGGAGCCGCCGGAATTAACTATAAGATCAGTCACCGCCGTAAGATGAGAGGGGCATACTCCCGACACAGTTACCTCCCCGTCGGTCGCTATCGCCGCGGCAAGATATGTCGCCGCCTCTATGCGGTCTCCTATGATATTATAATCTACGCCGTGCAGTTTTTCAACACCCTCGATAATTATAATGCCGCTGCCGGCGCCGCTAATCTTACCGCCCATACTGTTGATAAAATTCTGTAAATCCTCTATTTCCGGTTCGCGGGCTGCATTAGTCACCGTTACGGTGCCTTTTCCGCGGCAGGCGGCAAGCATTATGTTTTCCGTGGCACCCACGCTGGGATATCGCAAAAATATATCCGCCCCATGCGGACAGCCGGAGCATTTCACTTCCATGCCGGTATCGGACACGGAAAGCCCCATTTTTGCAAATGCCGAAAGGTGCAAATCAATGGGTCGGCTGCCGAGCTCGCACCCGCCGGGACGACACTGCTCGGCCCGATGAAATCTACCGATTGTCGCACCCAAAAACAGCGCTGCCGAGCGCATCCTTCCAACCAGGTCGCAGGGTATGCCGCAAAAACGGGAATTTTCGGAATTTACGTGAATTTGTCCGTCGGTAAAAGACGTTTCACAGCCGAAAAGATTTAAAATTTCAAGCGTATATTGGACATCTGTTATCCGCGGACAGTTAGAGAGCGTTACAAAACCCTCGTCACACAGCAGACACGCGCACAGTATCGGCAGAACCGAATTTTTAGCGCCGTCCACTCTGACATGCCCGACAAGCGGTCTTCCTCCGCTTATTATGTATTCAGACATAAGAAACCTCCCGATAAGATTACAGTTCATCATATGTCTTAACGGGAGGTCGGGTTACTTTTTCATAAGGTCGTACATACCGCGGTAAATAACCTCAGCAGCACGGAGCTGTGCCATTTTGCGCGCATTGTCACCCAAACTTTTTGCAAGCGCACGGTCATTTTTGATGTTCAGCGCCATGGAATACAGCTTATCGGGTGTCGCGTCCTTTTCCTCCAAAATCAGTGCTGCGCCCTGTTCCACAAGCGACATTGCATTATGATACTGATGATTGTGCGTAACATTGGGCGACGGAATTAAAATCGACGGCTTGCCCTGCGCCATAATTTCGCCGAGCGTAATAGCGCCCGCACGGGAAATGACAAGATCGCATGCCGCAAGGCGCAGCGGCATGTCATAAATATATTCCTCAACGCTGATTTCGGATTTATCTCGAATATCCACGCCGCGTTTTTTAAGCTCGTCCGGCATCCATTTATACCCGAACGAGCCGGTGGCATGGGTATGTATAAAATCGTGATTTTTTTTATTTTTTACAATAAAGTCTAAAAACAGTTTATTTATTTCACGCGCGCCCAATGAACCAGCAAACGAAAGAAGATAAAATGCGTCCTGCGGAATCTTAAGCTTTTCTCTGGCGCTTTTTTTATCGCAGAACAAAAACGCCTCGTCCAGCGGATTGCCCGACAGCACGATATTTTTTGCCTTTTCAAAATATTTGCGCGAGCTTTCAAAGCTTATAAACACACAGTCGGCATAGCGTGACAGAAACTTACTTGTAACGCCGGGGTATGCGTTTTGCTCGTGAATACAGGTCTTAACACCCAACAGGTGCGCCGCGTAAACAGCGGGACCGCTGACATAGCCGCCCGTACCCACCACCATATCCGCCTTGAAATCGCGGATTATTTTTTTACAGTCCGAAACAGATTTTAAAAACATTTGAAATGTTTTTATATTTTTAAGGCTGAGCGAGCGCCGCAGCCCCTCCACTTTGACAAATTCCATGTCAAAACCGGCGTTTTTTACAAGCTTTTCCTCAAGGGAATCGCGGTTGCCGATAAACAGAATCCGGCTTGACGGATTTTTGGACCTTACGGTCTTTGCAACTGTCACAGCAGGATTGATATGTCCCGCGGTGCCCCCGCCTGCCAAAATTATATTCATACCATCACCTACTATTTATCAATATAGCTGAATCGCGAAACAGAGAGCACAACACCCATCTCAAAAAGCAGCAGCATAAGCGACGTGCCGCCGTAGCTGAAAAACGGAAGCGTGATTCCTGTCGAAGGCAGAGCGTTTGTAACAACCGCGATGTTGAGAATCGTCTGCACCGCAACACGCCCTATTATACCGACAACTATCAGTGAGCCGAACTTATCCCGCGCGTTGAGCGCAATATAAAACCCGCGCCAGATAAGCATGACAAACAGTAATATCAAAAGCAGCGCGCCGACAAAACCAAGCTCTTCGGCAACAATGGAAAATATATAGTCGTTTTGGGACTCGGGCAGATACAAATGCTTCTGACGAGACTGGCCCAGCCCGAGACCCATAAGTCCGCCTGAGCCGATAGCGTAAAGCGACTGAACAATCTGATATCCAGCATCGCCCGTGTCGGAAAACGGGTCGAGCCAGATTTTAATCCGCCCGGTCATATAGTCTGTAAACAGTATCAAGACCGTAAAGCCCGCACCGGCTGCACCCAGTGCCATGGCAAAATAGCGAAGCTGAACGCCGCCGACAAACATCATGATAGCGCCGACCGCCATTATAACGATAGCTCCCGACAGGTGCGTTTCAATAGCAACAAGGAATACAACGGTGCCCAGCATTACAAGCAGCGGCAGCACGCCGACCTTGAATTTATTCATGTTTTTATAGTTTGCGGATATATATGACGCAAAGCTTATGACAATGGCAAACTTGCCTATCTCGGACGGCTGAAAACGAACGCCGAAATCAAGCCAGCGGCGCGCATCGCCGACAGCTTTTCCTATACCGGGTATAAGAACCAGGATTAGTAAAACGACAGATACGCACAAAAGCGGAAACGCATACTTGCGCAAACGATGATAATCAAAAAATGCCACGCCGAACATGACGGCAATTCCCGCAACGGCAAAAAGCAGCTGTTTTTTGATATAAAAATAGCTGTCGCCCTCCTCATAATAGCCGTAAACATAGCTTGCCGAGGCAACCATTATAAGCCCGAAGGCAGTAAGCACCAGCACCAGTATGAGAAACGGTATATCTATTCTGCCGATACTGCCAGCCTTTGCGCCGCGGGCTGCATTTTTACGGCGCATGGCATTAGACGGAGTCAATCCGCTGCCGCGTCCGTCTGCAGCAGCACCCGAGCCGTTTACACCGGACACGCCGGAAAAACCGCGACCCTGCGGCAGCCGCGCACTTTCATTTGGTTTTTTACGTTTAAATCCTGCCATACTACCTCAGTCAATTTAGGATACTCAGTTAAATAAAATACAAAGCCTGATAAATAATTCCCCACAGCGCGGCAACACAGGCAAGCGCCGAAACCGCAGTGAACACAACTACAATCGTTACTTCTTTCCAATTACACATTTCAAAATGATGATGAATAGGCGTCATCTTGAAAATCCGCTTGCCGTGAGTCAGCTTGAAATAAGTAACCTGAAGCACGACAGACAGACCCTCTATCAAATATACTATGCCGCCGACCAGTATAAAATACGGCATATCGTATGACATGGCAAGAGCCACTACAAGACCGCCCAAAAAAAGCGAGCCGGTGTCGCCCATAAACACCTTTGCCGGATGAAAATTATATATCAGAAAAGCAAGCAGTCCGCCGACTGTGCTTGATGCAAGTATTGCAAGCCCTGTGTTACCCTTGCCGGCCGCATTGAACACAAGCGCGACAAATATAAATGAAACGGCATAGGGCAGCGTAACGCTTGCCGCAAGTCCGTCAAGTCCGTCGGTAAGGTTTACCGAATTTACAAAGAAGAACAAAAACGGAATGACCAAAATAAAATAAAAATACGAAAGATGCAGGCTCACATTAAAAAACGGAATATATACGTCGGTTGTGATATAACCCGAAAAGTACATTGCCGCAACGTAAAGCGTGATGGCGCCGGCAAGCATTATCGTTTTCTGACGGACATTAAGTCCCTTATTTTGCTTGTGCGTAAACTTTGTGAAATCGTCGATAAAACCGACCGCGCCGCAAATCAGTATAAAAAGCACGGCGTAAAGCAGACGGTAATCATCGGAAAAAAGACTGCGAACACCCAAAATGAGCGTAACCGCAACAATCGGAATCATAAAAATTATTCCGCCTGCGGAGGGCGTACCCTGCTTTGACTTGTGCCACGACGGCCCTATCTCAAGAATGCTCTGCCCGAATTTCAGGCGTCTGAGCCACGGAAGAACCAACGGTCCGAGCACCGCGCTGAGAACAAAAGTCAGCAGCATTGACATTATTATAGCCGTATTCATTTAACCCACTCCCCTCTGAAATCATTTAAAAGTCCTGCCATATTCATGCTCTGTGAGCCTTTGAACAATATATTATCGCCGGGCATTGCATTTTGCATAAGAATTTTCAGCGCCTGCCCGTTATCCGTGCAGTGAAAGCGCCTGACACCGTCAAGAGCATTATAAAGATGCAGCATTTCCCTGCCGATGCAGATTACAAGTCCTGCCCCTAAACTGCGGATATCGTCCGCAAGCGAGACATGCGCATCCTTTGAATACTCTCCCAGCTCCAGCATATCTGCAAGCACCAGCACACGCCTGCCGTCATATCCGCGCATAACCTCCATTGCCGCCCTCATGGACGCGGGAGAAGCGTTATATGTGTCGTCAAAAATGCGCAGACCGTGAAACTGATATATATTCTGCCGCTTACCGTCTCCCGAAAAAGACTGGGTGCCGCGTATCAGCTTTTCCGCCGGAAGACCCAAAGCCGTGCCGACCGCGACCGCTGCAAGCGCGTTATAAATATTATGCCGGCCCGCGACGCTTAACGTCACATGATACTTTATTCCGCCGACAAGCATGTCAAAGCTATTATTGACAATATTAAGCGCGCGTATATCACAGTTTTCGTTTTCAATACCAAAACGCAGCGTTTTTTTATCTGCCTTCAATGTCTGAAGCATATCGTCGTCGCCGTTTAAAACGGCGACGCCGTCAGGACGCAGAGCGTCTGTTATCTCGCTTTTGGCTTTGAGAATATTTTCGCGGGAGCCCAAAAGCTCTATATGGGATATGCCGATATTGGTGATAACGGCAATGTCGGGCGGCGCAATAGAGCAGAGATATTCAATCTCGTGAAAGCCGCGCATACCCATTTCAAGAACAACCGCATCATCAGACTCCGACGCACCCAGAGCGCTCAGCGGCAAACCAAGCTCGTTGTTGCGGTTACCTTTTGAAAAATGCACGCTCATACATTCGGACAGCGCGGCGGCAATAAAGTTTTTTGTTGTTGTTTTGCCTACGCTGCCGGTAACCGCTATTTTTTTTGCCGGAATTTTTTCAAGATGCAGAGCCGCAACAGAGCCGACGGCACGGACAACGTCTTTGACAATTATATACGGATTGCGTGCGTTTTCAGGCGCTCTGTCCGTCAAATATGCAATATTATCCGCTTTATCAAGTTCTTCTATAAAATCAAAGCCGTCGGCCCGCGATCCCTTAATTGCGGCGAAAATACATCCGCTTTTCACATTGCGCGAATCCGTTTCAAGTCCGTATACTGTCATATCCGAACCGTGCAGCACACCGCCGGTACGCTGTGCTATCTCTTTTAAAGTCAGTTTCATTTATCAAGCTCTTCCATTATTTCAAGGGCAATCTTTTCCTCGTCAAAGTCAATTTTACCCGTATTTAAAATCTGATATTTCTCATGCCCTTTACCCGCAAGCAGCACAATGTCGCCGGAGCGCGCCATGTCTATTGCGTACCGTATCGCATCGCGTCGGTTTTCAATAACGGTAAAGGGAGTACGGCACTTTTTTACGCCGGGAAGAATTTCATTTATTATATCCATCGGCGCCTCGGTGCGCGGATTGTCAGAGGTCACAATTACATAGTCGGAAAGCCGTGCTGCGGTCTGCCCCATCAATGGACGCTTTGTTCTGTCGCGGTCGCCTCCGCATCCGAAAAGCGTTATCACTCTGCCGCCGGCTATCTCCCGCACGGTTGATAAAATATTATTAAGTCCGTCCGGCGTATGCGCATAATCTATCATGACCGTGTACGGGCGGCTGCCGCTGATAATCTGCGCTCTTCCCGGAACACATTCAAGCGACGCTGCAGCGGGCAAAACATCATTAAAATCCACGCTGAGCGCGCACACTGCGCCGACCGCCGCCAGAGCGTTATAAACCGTGAATGTTCCCAATGAGGACACGGAAACTCTGCCAATTCCACCGCGCGTAACGGCAAGAAAGCCGACTCCCGACGGTTTTTGCTTTATGTCCTTTGCTACAAAGTCCGCTGAGTTATACAACGTGGAATAAGTATATTTTTTGCATGCAACTTGTTCGGCAAACTGCCTTCCCGTTTCATCGTCTATATTTATAACCGCCGATTTTGCATTATCAAAAAGCTTAAATTTTGCCTTCCGGTAATTATCCATTGTTTTATGATAATCAAGATGGTCCTGAGTGAGATTTGTAAACACTGCCACATCAAAGGTTATCCCGCAGACACGTTTTTGCACAATAGAATGCGAGGACACCTCCATAACGCAATATTCAACTTTGGCGTCCGCCATCTTCGACAGCAGGCTGCAAAGCTCGTAAGGCTCCGGCGTGGTGGCGCCTGACGGCAGCGTTTCATTTCCTATCATATTTGCCACTGTGCCGATAAGCCCTGTTTTTTTTCCGAGATTATCAAGGATGTTTTTAATGTAATAAACGGTAGACGTCTTTCCGTTGGTGCCGGTCACGCCGATAAACCTCATTTTCCGTTCGGGGTGTCCAAACCATGCGGCGGCAAGCTCAAACATGGCACGGCGCGTGTCAGGCACCTTTATCTGCGGCAGAGTACACTCAGTCTGCCGCTGGCACACCACGGCGACAGCGCCTTTTTGCTGTGCAAAATCGTGTCCGTCGGCAGCGCCGCCCGTCAGGCACACGAAAAGGCAGCCGCCCTTTACACGGCGTGAATCGTACACGATATCAGTTATTTCTATATCGGCACACGCTTTATCATAATGTGCTTCAAGCTCCGACAGCAGGTCTGACAGTCTCATAATTCCTCCGTAATTTATTGGTTAAAGCGACGGGGTCCTTTATCGCCGCTTGCTTAATTTTTGTAATATGCGGTAATAACGGTACCCGACTCCACAACAGTTCCCGCCGCCGGCTCCTGCGACGTAATCAGTGCTGTGCTTTTCGTGCTCTCGTTTCCGACAGCACGCAGGTTGAGCCCGTAATTTGTAATCATTTTCTGAGCGCCCGCAACGCTCATATTGGTAATATCAGGAACGGTAATCGTCGCAGACGGCTCTTTGCCGTTTGTATACAAAACAACAGTGCCGGTGCGCGGAATTGGTGTGCCGCTCTTAGGCATCTGGTATTCAACCGTACCCTCTCCGCCCACGATTTTATAGGAAAGTCCGCTTTCCTTCACAGCGTTTACCGCCTGCTCGGTCGTAAGTCCCGATACGGCGGGAACAGTGGTGTCAAGGCTGTCAAGCTCCTCATCGGTATACTTTGGAGTTATCTCAAGATAGGGCAGAACATCAGACAGAATTTTACCAGCAGTGGGGGCGGCGGTAAGACCGCCGAAGTATTCTGAACCGTTCGGCTCGTCGAGCATGACAAGAATGGCAATCTGCGGGTCGTCTGCCGGCGCAAAGCCGATAAACGACGCGATGTACTCCTCTTCGCCCGTCGTACTCTCCGTGGCGAGCTTTTCCGAAGTTCCCGTTTTGCCCGCAACACGATAGCCCTTGACATACGCGTTTTTACCCGATCCGGTTTTAACCGCATCCGCCAAAAGTGCGCACATTTTTTCCGATGTTTCCTTGGAGATTACCTGACGCTTAACCCCGCTCTCTATACTCTTGACAACCGTTGTCTTACCGTTTTCATCGGTAGAGGTTATCTCTTTTACAACATGCGGCGTTACGAGCGTTCCGCCGTTGGCGACTGCCGCTACGGCGGTCAGCATCTGAATAGGCGTGACTTTAAAACGCTGTCCGAACGACGCCGTTGCAAGCTCTACCTCGTTAAAGCTTGAATCACTGTGGAAAATACCCGTTGCTTCACCGGCAAGGTCTATGCCGGTTTTTTCGGTAAGACCGAAATTTTTAAAATAGCTTTTAAACGTAGTATTGCCTATCCGAGCACCTATCATCATAAACGCCGGGTTACAGGAATTATTTATTGTCTGCGGAAAATTCTGCGAACCGTGACCGCCGTGCTTCCAGCAGCTGATGCGGCGGTTGCCCACCACTAAATAACCGGGGCAGTAAAACGAATCACTGTCGCTGATGAGATTTTCCTCCACTGCCATTGACGCCGTTAGTATCTTAAAAGTAGAGCCCGGCTCATAGGTATCAACAATGAGCTTGTTTCTGCGCATTAAGTTTGTAAGCTCGGTTTTCTTTTCGTCAAGCGTTTTATCCTGCTGTTTCTCTTCCCCGCTTTCCTCGACCGCCGCAGTTTCAGCGGTCTTATCCTTGTCGTCTGCCGTACCATCCGATGTTTTTCCGCTTTCAAACAGTTCAAGCTCGGTAAGCAGTAGCTTATCCGTTATCTGCTGATAATTATTGAGGTCATAGTCCGGCTTTGAGGTTATACCCAAAAGTCCGCCCGTCTTAACATCCAAAATCATGGCGGCGGCGCCGTTTAAGCACTTGTAATCCTCTCTTGCCTGCTCAATATGCTTTTCAAGATAATACTGCACAGTGGAATCAATGGTAAGCTTTATATCGTTACCGTCCTTTGCGGGAACATAGGTCTCATACTCAACGGGAAGCTCGCTTCCGGCATTATTCTTCGCGGTAATAAGCTTTCCGTTTGTGCCCTGAAGATAACTGTTGTACATAAGCTCTATACCGTCAAGACCAACATTATCCGTGCCGGTAAATCCGATAATGTGCGACGCAAGATTGTTATACGGATAGTAGCGTTTGGTGTCGTCTATCAAATGTATGCCGGTCGCCTTGCTCTCCGATATGTATTGACGAACCTTGTCGGCAACGTCGCTTTCAATTTTGCGTTTTACTATTTCATAATAATTGTTTTTCTGCGTCTTTTCATAAACCGTGTCGTAATCTACATCCAAAATTTCGGAAAGATTTTTAGCAACGTCGTGCGCGTCCTCATCATCAATGTTTTTAGGAGAAATATACACGGTTTTAACATCGCTGGACACGGCAAGCTCCACGCCGTTACAGTCGGTGATGCTGCCCCGCTTTGCATT
>CABULU010000042.1 GCA_902492505.1 uncultured Eubacteriales bacterium | reverse complement strand
CGGTTAACAGCCGCATGCTCTACCAACTGAGCTAAGGAGGAATATTTTATAATATTATATACCCTTAATATAAAAATATCAATAGTTTTTTACTTATTTTCACGCAAAAATATATAATATTAAACTAAATAACAAAAATGAAGATATACAGATACAATATAGATGAATATTCACGCTCTGAAATAGAAAGCTTTACACCGTATTGTGAAAAAAAAACGAACAATAAAAGTGTGCAAAGTATTACAGCGCACTACTTTTTAAAGAAGTTACTGTCCGCACACTACGGAATTTGCATGGATGACATTCATCTGAATTACACAAGTAATGGGAAGCCGTTTTACAAGGACGATCTTAAATTCAGCATAACCCACACTGGCAGCATAGTTTTAATAGCGCTCAGCGATAAAGAAATCGGAATAGATGCTGAAATAATCCGTCCGATAAATAAAAATATACTTCAAAAAACAGCAACAGAAAGAGAAATACGTCTGCTCGAATTTTCAACGGACTTCAGCATTGAATTTTTAAAAATGTGGACCGTGAAAGAGGCTTATTTCAAATGTACGGGCAGCGGTATTACAAACCCTGCCGCCGTATCGGTGCAGGATATACGCAAAAAATATATTGTAAATACAAAAATAAATGATAACTGCATAGTTTCCTCCGTCAGCAATAAGTAATTTTGCTGACGGATTTATTTTTAAGCTCATTCTGTCATTTTTAAAAACTGCTGTTCATCAATTATCTCAACGCCCAATTTCCTCGCCTTTTCAAGCTTACTGCCCGGCTTATCACCAAGTAAAAGATAACTCGTTTTGGACGAAACCGAGGAGGAGGTTTTGCCGCCGAATGATTCGATTATTTCCTCGGCGCGTGATCTTGTCATAGAATCAAGCCCGCCGCTCAACACAAAAGTTTTACCCTCAAACCGCAAGTCCTCGATGTTTTCTGAAAACTCCATTACAACGCCGTACTGACGAAGTTTTTCAACAAGCTCAATATTAGTTCTGTCTGCAAAATAATCAGCAACCGACCTTGCGGAGATTTCCCCAAAATCATCAATTTCTGCTATTTCTTCCGTTGATGCCATAATAAGGTTATCTATACTTTTAAAATGCTTTGCTAAAAGCTTTGACGCCTTCTGACCGATATTTCGGATACCGAGCGCAAAAATAACTCGCTCTAATCCCGCTGATTTTGATTTTTCAATAGCACTTACAGTGTTTTTTGCCGACACATCGGCAAAGCCTTCAAGCTGTGTAAGCTGCTCTTGGGTCAGCGTATATAAATCCGCTACGTCCTTTAAAAGCGAGCTGTCAA
The DNA here is from genome assembly GCA_902492505.1 of uncultured Eubacteriales bacterium. Lineage (GTDB taxonomy): Bacteria > Bacillota > Clostridia > Oscillospirales > QAKW01 > RGIG9041. The sequence continues at coordinate 15,068 of CABULU010000042.1, read as the reverse complement.
TAAGCTGCTGAACAATTGCAGGACCGAGCCCTTCAATATCCATCGCGTCCTTTGAGGCAAAATGCACTATTTTTCTGAATATCTGTGCCTCGCACATACGGTTGGGACATCTGACGGCAATACCGCTCTCATCAGTTACTACCAAAGCACCGCATACCGGACACTTATCCGGCATAACAAATTTTCTTTCACTGCCGTTGCGCTTATCTGCATCAACCCGAACAACCTCAGGAATTATTTCACCCGCTTTTTGCACTATCACCGTATCATTTATCATAATTCCCATATCGCGAATAAAATTTTGGTTATGCAATGTGGCCTTCGAGACAGTTGTTCCAGAAAGGCTTACAGGCTCAAGCACTGCATTGGGTGTAAGAACCCCGGTGCGCCCGACGTTTATAACAATATCCGTAAGCTTTGTTGCCTTCTGCTCCGGAGGGTACTTATATGCGGCAGCCCATCGGGGAAACTTAACTGTCTCTCCAAGTCGTTCCCTCAAATCCAAATCATTAACCTTTACAACGGCGCCGTCGATATCAAAGCCTAAAGTGTTACGTATTTTATCAAAGTGCTCAATTTCCGCAAAGGCCGCGCTGATACTATGAAAAACATTATAAAAAGGACTAACCTTAAAGCCAAGGTATTTCAAAAAATCCAAGCTCTGAGAATGAGATAGAATTACATCACCGCCCGATTCCGTATCAAGTTTCTGTATATTGAAAATAAATATATCAAGGTTACGCTTGGCAGTGACCGAGCTATCCAATTGGCGCAGCGAACCCGCCGCTGCGTTGCGTGGGTTTGCAAACAGCGGCTCTCCTGAGCTTTCCCTTTGCAGATTGAGCTTATCAAAACTATCCCTTGACATGAATACCTCGCCTCTGACAATTATATCTACGGGGCTTGTCAGATTAAGCGGTATACTCTGTATTGTTTTCAAATTAAGAGTGACATCTTCTCCGTCAACACCGTTTCCGCGGGTAGCGCCGCGGTAAAAAATACCTTTTCTGTATTCAAGTGCAACCGACAAACCGTCGATTTTGAGCTCTACGACATATTCGGGATTATTCGTGACCTTTCTGACTCGCGCGTCAAACTCTTCAAGCTCAGCATAAGAAAAAACATCCTGCAAGCTTTTGAGAGGCACCCTATGGTGAACAGATTTAAATTCCGAAAGCGGTTTATCCCCTACCCTTTGCGTCGGAGAATACGGCAATATCAGTTCGGGATAAGCTTCTTCAAGCTCCTTCAATTCCCTCATAAGCATATCATAATCATAATCACTAATCTGAGGAGAATCCTCAACATAATACTTTAAACTGTGGAAATTGAGCTCTTTAACAAGCTCTTCTATTCTGTTTTGCGCGGTTTTTTTATTCATCTGTCAAATCTGTCCTCAGCATTTTATCTATAATATCTGTATTCTTTATTATCTTCTCATATTCACCCACATATTCCATGGGATATTTTACATTTATTATCCTATTTACTCTGCCGCCCTTTATTATTTTACTCGACGCGCCGGCACCGCATGCGATTATGCTGTGCACATCCTCCATCATATATATATTGTATCTGCATTCCTTGTGCGGTTTGCAAAATCCTACATTTTCACCGTTGGAAACACAGTTTTTCTGTCTGTAAATATAATACGGAACATATCCGTAAGACATCACCCTGTCATATGCATAGTCAAGCATATGATTAACATCATTATTTTTAGGATTAAAATTATCTCCGCATCTGCTGAGCATTGCAGCTCTTTTAATTGCAAGTGTGTGCACCGTAATATTATCAACCCCGGTATTGATTACCTCATCAACTGTGCGGCAAAACGAGTAATAATCCTCCCCCGGCAGGCCTGCAATCAAATCTGTATTGACACTGTTAAAACCAAACCCCACGGCTTTGTCCGCAGCCTGAAAATAATCCTGTGATTTATGATTTCTGCCGATTAAATTAAGTATTTTATCGTTTGTTGTCTGAGTATTGATACAAATTCTATGTACATTAAAGCGTTTTAGAATTTGCAATTTTTCATCACTGACAGTTTCGGGTCTGCCCAGTTCAAAACAAATCTCGTCTATTTTACCAAAATCAAAGCAGTCATCAAGCCGGTGCATCAGCACAGAAAGCTGCAGCTCGTTCAGTATTCCGGGTGTACCTCCACCGACATAAAGCGATTTAACACGAAGATTATATTTATTTATCAGCAAAGCCTTTGCCTTTATCTCTTCATGCAAACTGTTCAGATATTGTTCAAGCAAATTATCAGCATTTACCGCGGAAATACTGATAAAAGAACAATAGCTGCATTTTCCGGGACAAAAAGGTATAGATATATATACGCTGACATCGCGAGGCTTTGGACAGCGAAAAGCCGCCTGGCAGTCAAAAATCATGTCAAGCAGCTCAATTTTATCATCAGATAAAAAATATTCGCCTTTCATCACCGCGTGCGGCTCGTCACCCGCTTTTTTATGACGACAGTAAACACTCAGCGGACGTATCCCGGTAAGAATTCCCCACGGCGGCATTATTCCCGTAGCTTTCGAGCAGGCCTTATAAAACGTCTGCTTAACAAGATTTTTCAAATCACAATCAGGCTTAGCCTTTTTTTGACTTGAAAACCAGCGTCCGTTATATTTTATTTTTGTGCAGCTTAACATACTGCCTTTATTAGAATAAAGTCCGGAAATTATATGAGTCGCGTTTGAACTGCGGTTTACATAGTAAACCTTCTCTCCGGGAAAAAACAGCATGGACATTGAAGTAATATCATAAAAATATTCATGTCCGAAAACTTTTATTTCCATATTTACGCTCCGTGTAGATAAGGATTATTACGTCTTTCAAAATCAAGAGTAGTGCTCCGGCCATGCCCCGGATAACAAATATAATCACCGTTTAAAACAAGCAGCTTGTCTTTAATAGATTTAATTTCACGCTCAATGCTGCCGTAAGGCGGAAAATCATTTCCGACCGAGCAGTAAAACAAAGTGTCGCCTGTAAATATAATGTTTCCTGTTTTTATGCACATAGAACCGTTAGTATGCCCCGGAGTTATAATAAATTCAAAGCTGTTGCCGATTAGCTCTGCCTTGCTGTCATTTACGGTTATGATATTTTTGCTGCCGACCGTTATATCGCATCTGAAATTATGCGAAAGATTAAGATGCGGGTCATAAAGCAGTTGCTCATCAGCTTGACTTACTGTTATTGCGCAGTTATAACGTAAAACAAGGGCGTCAACCGCTCCGATATGGTCAAAATGCGCATGAGTAAGCAAAATGTGACGCACGTTAACAGAAAGCGAGTCTGATGCTGCAATTATTTTTTCCGGCTGTGCGCCGGGATCCACAATAACCGCCTCCATACTTTCCGTATTATATGCAATGTAACAACACGTCTGCATAGCGCCGAGCGTTAATGTTTCAACTTTAAGCATTACAAATCCTCACTGTCTATAATGATATTTATCATGTCTCCTCCGATCCCCTGATAAACATTGATACAGTTCTCATAAATTCACCCTAATGACTGGTTCTTGCTATATCAATCACATATTTATTCTTTTTCAGTTTTGCTATAATAAAATTGAGATGCTCAACATTTTTAACATCCATTGCCACACTTATGGTGGCAGTATCGTCACCGTTATCCTTCGCATTAAAGCTGCGTACGCTTACCTTCATATCAGCAAGCGCAGACGCAACCTTAGCCATTACACCGACAGCGTTTCTTGCCTCTATGCTTATTGTTGCAGTAAAATATTTAGACTCGCTGTTCTCCCAGCTTGCCTTTAACCATCTGTCAGGGTCAAGCTCCAGCCCGCGCTTTGCGTTAGGACAATTAATGTTATGAATAGACACACCATAGCCTTTTGTTATATAACCCACGATAAAATCTCCCGGCAAGGGATTACAGCACTTTGCAAATTTAATCAAGCAGTTATCTATTCCTTCAACAGAAACGCCTCCGTCGCTAACCTTCTTTTTATGTTGAGGAACAATACGCAGCTCTTCTGTATTTTTGAGGCGCACAAGAGTATCTCTGACTTTAACTGCTATTTTCTGAGCAGACGCGCCGCCGTAGCCGATTGCGGCATACAGATCGTCAATATCGGAAAAATGCATGTTTTCGCATACATTTAAAAGCTGTTCGTCCGTCTGCGGGTCATCAAGAGACACGCCCAGGCTCTTTAGCTCATACTCAAGCGACGAAACGCCCTCGCTTATATTTTCCTCACGGCGTTCCTTCTTAAACCACTGACGTATTTTACTGCGAGCTTCATTCGTCTTTACCATTTTGAGCCAGTTACGGGACGGACCGTGATTTTGTGAAGACGTGGTAATAATCTCTATTATTTCGCCGTTTGAAAGAGTATAATCAAGATTAACGATTTTTCCGTTAACTTTGGCGCCTATCATCTTATTACCGACAGCGCTGTGAATTGCATATGCAAAATCTATAACATTTGCCCCGGCCGGAAGATTTACAACATCGCCTTTAGGCGTAAACACAAATACTTCATCACTGAAAAGATCAACTTTAAGTGATTTAATAAGATCCTCTGTTTCGGATATATCATCCTGAGTCTCCAAAATATTGCGCACCCATGTCAGCTTTGAATCAAACTCAACATTGCTTTTAGAAATACCATCTTTATACTTCCAGTGCGCTGCGATACCGAATTCCGCCGTCTTGTGCATTTCCCATGTTCGTATCTGAATTTCAAACGGAATTCCATCCTTGCCTATAACCGTTGTATGCAGTGATTGATACATATTTGGTTTAGGAGTTGAAATGTAGTCTTTAAACCTGCCCGGAATGGGATTATACAAATCATGCATAAGACCCAAAATATAATAGCAGTCACTGACATTATCGCATATAATTCGAAAAGCATATATATCATAAAGTTCCTCAAAGGTCTTGTTTTGAGTAAATATTTTCTTGTAAATACTAAAAATATGCTTTATTCTATGCTCCAACTTAAAATTCAGCGAGTACTCATTAAGCCTTTCTGTCATCTGATCACAGATATTATTTATAAACTTGTTTTTATCTATTATTGTATTTTCAAGCTTACGGCGAATCATGTCATATCCGACGGGGTCAAGGTACATCAAAGACGTATCCTCAAGTTCAATCTTCAGCTTACGCATACCGAGTCTGTGAGACAGCGGCGCAAAAATCTCTATTGTTTCAAGCGAAATCCGAAGCTGCTTTTCGTTGTCGCACGCGCCGAGCGTACGCATATTATGAAGTCTGTCGGCAAGCTTTATGACAATTACCCGTATATCGTTTGCCATTGCAAAAAACATCTTGCGAAGATATTCCATTTGCTGTTCCTCTTTAGAGGAATACGCAATTTTTCCGAGCTTTGTAACGCCGTCGACAAGAGATGCGATTTCAGCTCCGAATTTCGCCCTTAAATCATCAAGTGTTACATCTGTATCTTCAACTATATCATGAAGTAGCGAAGCAACAACACTGTCGCTGTCGAAACCGAAACCCACAATTATTTTAGCCACCTCTATCGGGTGGCATATATACGGCTCGCCGGACTGACGGAACTGTCCGACATGATGAAGGCGTGAAAAATCAAAAGCAGAATTAATGAGCTCCTTGTCGTAATCCTTGTCAGATTTATCAATAAGAGCAATAAGCTCATTATATTTCATATCTTCAATTTCCAAATTTAACACCCGCCTTTTCGTAAACACTCATTAGAAGCGCAGAATCGTAAAGCGATACCTTTTTCTCATCAAATATTTCCGATACTTTAAGAACATTATCTTCGATATCGGAAACAACTATTTCAAGATCAGACAATATCTTAACAGAAAAATAGACTTTTTCATAATTGAGTTTTACAAGACTATCCTTACAAATAATGCTTGCAATATTATCAATATTAAATTTTCTTTTTCCATTTGAAAAACATTTCAAAAGATATTTATAAACTACCGCAATATCTGAGCGAGAAGGCAACATAGACGGCAAAATATCATCCGATGTATCGCAAAACGTACGCTTGCTACGATAATTCTCAAGCTGATTTTCACTAAGCCTCAAATCACGCACAACAAGCTGAACACTCTTTATACTTCTGTATTCGTTTTCGCCGAGTTCACAAACAATATCTACAAGGTCTCCTTCGCGGTAATCGAAATCCAATAAATTCACCCCGAAAAAAAAGCCTGTAATAATTTTGTCACCTATATTAAATTTCAGTCTTAAATGACGGCTGCTGGAGGTAGGAAATACACCGGAAATTATAATATTTCTGATGCAAAAAAGCGGCACTTCGTTTAATTTGCCAAATGGCTGAAGAAGAGAAACACCGGAAACCGTTTTAACGGTAAGCATTTTTTCCGTCAGTTCACACTCTATATCAATTTTATTTGATGCAGTATTGCTTTCTTCACAACTGTCAAAATAATTGCACAGTCTATCCCTGAACTCATAGAGCTTACTGCTTTCAATGAGCGCACCCGCCGCATATTTATGACCACCGTACTGAATGAGAATATCCTCTAAACTTCCAAACGCTTCGAATATATTAAAGGGTGCAACACTTCTTGCTGAGCCTTTTGAATTTACATCAACCGAAAACAAAACAACCGGTTTATTATATTTATCTTTAAGCTTTGAGGCCACGATTCCAATAACACCGTTATGCCAGCCTTCTTTCCAAAGTACAAGCACACTGTACCTGCTGTCAAGCTGATGATTTTCAATAATCTCTATTGCCTCAGTATAAATTTTATTTTCAATCTGTTGGCGAAGCGCATTAAGTTCACATAAATGCTCGGCAACACTGCCTGCTTCGCTGTCGCTCTCAGTTACAAAAAGCCGAACGGCAGTCTGGGCATTTTCCATGCGACCTGCCGCATTAATTCTCGGTGCAATAGCAAATCCGACATTTCCAGAGGTTATGTTTTGAGATGATAGACACATCTTATTCAACATTTTCAACCCGATATTCGGAGAAGACGACATTTTTTCAAGTCCGGTCTTGACAATACGCCTGTTTTCATCAAGAAGCGGCATTATATCAGCAATTGTCCCGACGGCTACAAGGTCAATATTATCATCGCGGCGGCAGGTATTCATATGTATATCCAGCGCTGAAATCAGTTTATACACAACGCCTACCCCGGCAAGATACCGAAATGGATATACATTATCCGTGCGCTTAGGATTAACGATAGCAAAAGCCTGTGGCATCTGACCCTGGCACTCATGATGATCCGTTATAATCATATCAATGCCAAGCGATTTTGCAGTCACAGCTTCACCGAACGCCGAAATTCCTGTGTCAACGGTAATTATCAATTTGCACCCGCGCGAAGCTATTTGATTTACGGCATCATCATTCATACCGTAACCCTGAGTAAATCTGTCCGGAATATAATATTCAATGTTAGAGGTAAAATTCTTAAGATATAGATACAAAACACTGACCGACGTTATACCGTCGACATCGTAATCACCGTATATACATATTTTTTCATTATTTATAAAAGCACTTTCAATACGTTCTACCGCCTTGTCCATATCCTCAAGTAAAAACGGATTATAATCCACGCTGCTATCAGGATAGAGAAAACGCTGCGCCTGCTCTTTTGTGACTATATTACGGTTAATTAAAAGGCGAGATACAATATCACTGCAGTCAAGCGCATTTGACAGTGCATTTACGCAATTTATATCCTGTGTTTTTATATTCCAAAATGTATACGACATGACTTCTCCAAAATAAAATTTATATTATATAATTATAGCATTTAATGTGTAATATATCAATATAAAAGATAAATTTTTATCTTAAGCACTTTATATTGTATAAATCAGAAATAAAGAAACCATGCGTCACAGGCATGGTTTCTTTGACAGTAATATTATAAAATTATAAGTTCTTTAGTAGAATGAGTAAGATTTTCACAACCGGTTTCTGTAACAGCGATCATGTCCTCTATACGAACACCAAATTCATTTTGAATGTAAATACCCGGTTCAACGGTCATTACCATTCCCGGCAATAAAACAGTATTGCATCTTGTATTAAACGCAGGATTTTCATGTATTTCCACTCCTACGCTGTGTCCGAGACCGTGACCGAAACAACCGGCAAAACCGCTTTTATCAATATAATTTCTCGCAACAGCGTCAATATCACGGCATATCTTCCCGGGTCCAATAGCATCAAGCGCCATAATCTGAGCTTTAAGTACGGTGTCATAAACAGAGCGCTGTCTCTCGTTTACATACCCCACCGCGACAGTTCTTGTCATATCTGAGCGATAACCGTTAAATACTGCACCGAAATCCATCGTTATAAAGTCGCCTGCGCACACCTTTTTATCTGTGGGCACACCATGAGGAAGTGATGAATTTTGTCCCGATACAACAATAAACTCAAATGCGACCCCCTCACTTTTAAGCTTGCGCATAAAAAACTCCATATCAAGCATAATTTCGCGTTCGCTTCTGCCGGCACTGATACGCCCGAGTATGTAATCAAACGTTTTCTCAGTAATGGCCTGCGCGCATTTAATATTTTCTATTTCCTGCGCGCTTTTGACGCTGCGCAGTTCATTTATAATATCGTCCAGTACACGGCTATCTGAAAGCTTATTACTCAGCATGTTATTGTATGAGCAAAATTCCGACATGCTCATGCACTCTGTCCTAACAAAAATTCGGGTAATATTTTCAGCTGATATTACATCACAAAGCTGCTTTTTTATATCCTCCATAAGAAGAACTTTCAGACCGTAAACCTCTTTTTCGGCTTTTTCAAAATATCTGAAATCAATAATGAGCAAAGCAGTTTTTGCCGTTATAAAAACAACGCCGGCAGAGGATGAAAAGCCAGTCAGATATAATCTATCTGCCGCTCCGGTTATAAGTGCTCCCTCATTTTCATGCAGTTTTGCCTGCAGCTTACCAATTCTGTCTGTCATATCAAAGCTCCTTCAACACTTCCGTAAGATAATTATACATCCGTTCCGTGGATTTTATATCAAGACGCTCATTAGGCGTGTGTATATCAAGAATATCAGGTCCGAAAGATACAGCGTCAAGGTTCTTTATCTTACCGCTCAAAAGTCCGCATTCAAGTCCTGCATGAATAGCACCGATAATAGGTTTTTCCATAAACATTCTTTCAAACACCGATACCATACACTCACGCAGACGGGAATTTTCACGGTATTCCCATGCAGGATATTGACCGTCAACACTCATTTCACCGCCAAAATTATGTGCAATATCCTTAAGATTATTTATAAGTGCTTCCTTTTCATTATTATCCGAGCTTCGAACTGATATTGTGCAGTAAAGTAAATTACTTTTACAATACAAAATACCAAGATTCAGAGACGTCTGTACAAGCCCCGGTATACTGTCACTCATCTTTATAATACCGTTGGGCAAATCAGAGAGAAATTCAATAATTCTATTAGTTGATTCACTGTTAAAGCTACTCTCATATATACATTTACTGACGCTTATCAGGGGTAATTGCTTTAGTGAGAGAGATAATTCAGATATATAGTCTGCACAAACAGAAATAACTTCCTCATGGTTCATATCGGTTACAACCGTCACCGTACATTCACGCGGGATAGCATTATCTTTAAGCCCTCCGGATATATTACATAATTTGAAATCACAATGCTGTTTCAAAGCTTTTAAAAGACCTGCTGCCACGATATCGGCGTTTGGTATTCCCTTGTCTATTTCGACACCAGAGTGACCGCCCGAAAGACCGTGCACCTTTATTTCAAACACATTTCCGTGACAGAGTTCCGATTCAAAAGGAATGGTAAGATGGCATTTGGCTCCGCCGGCACAGCTCACAGTAAGAACGCCTTCTTCTTCAGAATCAATATTTATAAGAATGTCGGCCTGGATATCCGAAAGATCAATATTTGCAGCTCCTGTCATTCCTGTTTCCTCGTCCGAGGTAAATATTGCGTATACGGTCGGATGAACCGCTGTACTGTCCTCAAGCAAAGCCATAATCATTGCCACTGCAATACCGTCGTCACCGCCCAAAGTTGTACCGTCTGCAAAAATATAATCTCCGTCCGTCAAAAGCCTAATACCTTCGTTCTCAAAATCAATAGCGCAATCAGCTTCCTTTTCGCAAACCATATCAAGATGACCCTGAAGAATAACAGGGGCATGTTTTTCATAGCCGACAGACGCAGGCTTTTTAATAATAACGTTATTGAATTCATCCTGACGAAACCACAGCCCCAGTCGTGCGGCATTTGCGGCACAGTAATCGCTTATCTTTTTGGTATTACCCGACCCATGTGGGATGGCACATATTTCCCGAAAAAATCTAAAAACATTTTCCGGCTTAATATTTTGTAAAGTTTGAGACTTTTCCTGTATGCTCATACAATACCTCCCAAAGCGCAAGTAAAATTTACCGTTATGTTTATTATAACACAGCATTAAATTATATTCAACTTATTGATAACAGATAACAAAAATGCGCCTGCGAATACTCGCAGGCGCACCATAATCATTATTACATTTTAATACTGAAACTAAAGTCAATATTTTTTCCTAAAACTCTATACTTTTCCATAAGTTCCGGACCGCAGGAATGTGAACCCAAACCGCTGTTTTTATAGTCGATACGAACATGAGTTGTACCGTTGCTCTTAAGCTCGTTAATATGCTGCGCCTCAAAAAGTGCCTCGCTTGTATATTGAGACACATTGCACTCAAACGGAGTATCGGCAACAAATTTAAGTCCGTTTTCAAGCTCAAGATAACGAACGCCTATATGATTTCCGTGCTCCTGCGGCATAATATATGCAAAATACTCACTCTTTGCATCAGAAGACCACATACCATAGGTAGCATAATCATTAAGGTCGCAATAGTTTTCACCCGGACCTTTTCCGAAATATGTAAACTTTGAATTTGTTTCAGACACAGTGAACTCATAGCCAAAGCGCGGAATCCAACAGCATCCCTCTCGAGTATCTGCCTTAACGTTAAAGTCAATGCGTCCGTCACTGCCAATAACTATAACGGTTTCATATTTCAAAAACGGTATTCTCGAAACACCGCCTAAAGAGCCTTTAACTACAACAGCACCGTTTTTAATTTCGCAGGAATAAATTTTATTGAACATGGCATCCATATTCTCAGCATAATTTACCTCATTGCGAATCCACATCTTCTTATCATGGCGCTCATTGTCAATAGGCGCTCTGAATGTAGTAATGCGCATTGGAGAAGCAAGCTTTTCCCTGCCGTTTTGCTTTAATGACACAAATGTTCCGTACAGTTTTTCTATTGTATATTCAAAGCTGTCGCCGGAAGCCTTGATATACTTTCCGTCATCTTCTAAAACGGCAACGGTTGAAATGCTTCCTATCGATGTTCTCGCTACATCTAAGTCAACCTGAGATATAGCAACTTCATAGCCTGTTTTATCAAACAGTCTTGCCGTCAGATAACAGCCATATTTACAGGATGCAGGTATGTCACAGGGAATATCGAAATATACGCACGCCTTAGGCTCAACATCAAGAGATGTTTCTTTAGATGCAAGCACGTTACCGTCGCACATAACCTCATATCTAAAAGTATAGTCACGAAGGTTTGTGAAGGACATTCTGTTCCATACCCTGATTTTTCCGTCTTCAACATAAACACGTATCGGCTGATATGCAGTCTTAATTTCGTATGAACCGGCTTTAAACGAACGGTCGCACATAACCATACCGTCACAGCAGAAATTGTTCATGTGCGTAAGTTCTGTTTCCCAGTCGCCGCCGTATTTCGGAACGCCGTCCTGTATTACTGTATGATCCGCCCATTCCCAAATACATCCGCCGACAAACTTCGGCTGGCTGTCTGCAAGAGTCCAGTAATCCCCGATATCTCCGGGACCGTTGCCCATAGCATGAGCGTACTCGCAAAGATAGAGCGGCTGCTTTTTCTCCGGGTTTTCACAGTATTCACGGCATTTATCCACAGACAAATACATACGTGAATAAACATCAGCTACATATCTTTCGTTATAATATTCAGGATGCTTTGAATCGTCAGCCTTTCTTGAAGCATCTTCACAATGAATAAGGCGGGTATTATCACGAGCTCTCGTCCACTCAATCATAGCCTTATGATTGGCTCCGTGTCCGCTCTCATTTCCCGTTGACCACATGAAAATACAGGCGTGGTTTTTGTCACGCTCAACTGCCCGCTGCATACGCTCAACAAACTCCGCTTTCCATTCCGGGCGCTGACACGGCCAGTCATTTGACGTCATATCATAACCGCGACGTTCTTTCTCATTGCCGTACCGGCAGTCAAAACCGTGAGTTTCAAGGTCTGTCTCAAGCGTTACATAAAATCCCATTTCATCACACATCTCAAGAAAACGCGGAGTAGGCGGATAGTGTGAGGTTCTGATAGAATTGATATTGAGCTTTTTCATCTGCTTCAGATCATGCAAAAGCTCTTCATCCGTCATAACCCAGCCGTTTACCGGATGAGTATCATGATGGTTTACACCCTGAATTTTAATAGGCGTATCATTTATCAGTATCTCATATTGTTCGGATATTTTTACCGTTCTGAATCCGACCTTTTGAACGATAACCTCGTCCTTATAGATAAATTTCAACTCATAAAGGTACGGATTTTCGGCATTCCACAATGTGGGGCTTTCGACATGGAAAACAGCGCTTCCGTTTGCGCTTTTCTTATCAAGCAGTTTTCCGTTGTCATAAAGCTCTATGTCCGCACTACCGTCGAATTTTACAATAATATCCTCGTTGTTTTCCGTATGTATATCTATATCCACAATATGACCGTGAGGTCTGGAGAGGATATATACATCACGGAAAATACCGTTGAAACGGAAAAAGTCCTGATCTTCAAGATAACTGCCAAGCGTCCATTTGAGCACCTCTACACGTACTGTATTTGTACCCCTTTTAACAAATTCCGTAATATCGAATTCAGCCTGGAGATGATTACCCATTGTAAAACCGACATATTTTCCGTTTATAAAGAGTTTACCGGAAGAAGCTACGCCCTCAAAAACAAAATACGTTTTATTATCGGTATTTTCGATCTCAAACTCACGCTCATAAACACCGCACGGATTTTCGTCGGGTGCATACGGCGGATCGATAGGATACGGATACTCAAAATTACAATAGTTCGGATTTTCATACCCAAGCGACTGCCAGCAGGACGGAACCTCTATCTCATCCCACTGAGTAATATTCTGCTCAACATCTACATCTCTTGTGTAGTAATGAAAACGCCATTTGCCGTTGAGCAAGGTATACGCGCCGTCATTTTCAGGAATATAATAGCTGCGCTGAGGTAATCTGTTTTCGCTGGTTTTTGCTAAATTCTCGTAATATCTCATTAGCTTTCTCCTTTACATAGATTAAACAAATAATAGCACATAATTTTATGATTGACAATATAATTAAATTGCTATTTATATACCATTATTGATTTCCGAGTAAATCCGCAATGAACTGAGCGGCAGTCCTGCCTGATATACCGCCGTGATGCATTTCCCAAATCCGCGCCCTATCCTGTAAAGTCTTTGAATCTATATCAATATTGTTCCTCTGAGCCAGCTTTTCAACTATATCCATATATTCGTCACGACCGGGCTTCGGATAATATATATTAAGTCCGAACCGTGCCGCAAGTGACAGCTTTTCCTCCACGGTATCGCCGCTGTGAATATCGTCTTCTACCGTCATATCACTGCGATCACGCCAAGTCTCACGAACAAGATGCCTACGATTGGATGTGGCATATATAAGAATGTTTTCAGGTTTATTTTGAACACCGCCGTCGATAACGGCTTTAAGATATTTATACTCGGTTTCGTTTTCTTCAAAGGATAAGTCATCAAGATAAATTATAAAACGATAGTTTTTTCCGGATAGATAAGAAATAAGTCCCGGCAGCTTTTCAAATTGATGCTTGTAAATTTCAATCATGCGAAGACCGCTATCGTAGAATTCGTCTGCTATCGCTTTAATGCTTGTCGATTTTCCCGTACCACTGTCACCGTACAAAAGTACATTATTGGACGGTTTTTTATCTATAAAGGCTTTTGTGTTTGAATACAGTAAATGCTTTTGACTTTCATAACCGACAATATCATCCAATGAAACATTATGCGTATTAAAAATCGGTTCCAGCACGATCTTATCGTCTGCATCATTAAAATGAAAACTCCTGTTAAGTCCGAGGATTCCGTAACCGTAGCATTCATAAAAGGTACAGAGACAATCAAAAAACTCCTCGCTGTCTTTACAAATACGCAGCTTAGGCACAAGCTCATTCAGGCGCTTGGAAATACCGAAAAAGCAAGCCCGACGCGCGTTATCAGCGGCACGATAATTCTTAAGCATAGAAAAGCAGTCTATATTCAGCTTGTTTTCTATTTCCGTAAATTCATAATTAAAAAATTTATATAAAATATCCACATCACGGCGTGCAAAATCGCGCAGCGTGCAGCTGCCTATCCTCTGACGTTCACACGCACGGCAAAACACATTATCGGATGTTACGGCAACAAGCGCGATATAGCTTTGCCAAGCATCTGATGAAAAGCCGTAATCATAAGCCGTTTCAAGAAGCTCACCCGATATTTTATAAGCCGCGTCACGACATTGCGCATTGTTCCGACAATCTTGTGTCAGCACAATAAAGTTATTTAAAATCTGACGCCTTACACCATCGGTATACAGAATAAGCGAAGATAAATTTGTGTTCATACCAGTTCTCCGATTATAAAATTTAATAGACTAATTGTATCACTAAATTTTGATACACACAATAAAAAAATGATTAAAATATTATAATATTGCAAAGCGCTAAACATCATGGTAAAATACATGAGAATTTACATAAAGGAGATAATTATGGAGCAAAGAGAAAATTTACGATCGCGGCTTGGTTTCATTCTGCTTTCAGCCGGCTGCGCAATCGGTATCGGCAATGTATGGAAATTTCCATACATAACAGGATTGTAAGGAGGCGGC
>CABULU010000041.1 GCA_902492505.1 uncultured Eubacteriales bacterium | reverse complement strand
TCGTCAAACGCAGACTGTGACAAAAAGTCTACATCCTGCGGTTTTACAATCTGCTTGAGGTCTGCCGGTATGCCGACATCCGCAGACAGCTTTTTAACAGCGTCAACCGCTGCCTTTCTGTACTCTGCCTCAGTCATTTTTTCCGTACCCTCAACGCCCATTGCAGCTGCAATATACTTATACTTATCTCCCGTAGCGGGAGCATTGTACTCCATTACGGTAGGAAGAATAATTGCGTTAGCAACTCCGTGCGGTGTATCATACAGTGCGCCGAGCGGATGAGCCATTGAGTGAACAATTCCAAGCCCTACGTTGGAAAAGCCCATACCTGCAATATACTGACCCAAAGCCATATCCTCCCTGCCCTTTGGCGTATTTGCAACAGCGTCTCTGAGCGAGCGTGAAATTATCTCAATCGCCTTGAGATGGAACATATCGGAAAGCTCCCACGCACCCTTTGTAATATATCCCTCGATGGCATGTGTCAGCGCGTCCATACCGGTAGCAGCGGTAAGCCCTTTAGGCATTGAAGCCATCATGTTAGGATCGACAACAGCGACAACAGGAATATCATGAACATCCACGCAAACCATTTTACGATTGTTCTGGACATCGGTAATAACATAATTTATAGTAACCTCGGCAGCTGTTCCCGCTGTTGTGGGAACGGCGATTATCGGAACAGACGGATTTTTTGTAGGCGCCACACCCTCAAGGCTTCTGACATCCGAGAACTCGGGATTTGCAACGATTATGCCGACCGCCTTTGCAGTATCGATTGACGACCCGCCGCCGATTGCGACAAGACAGTCTGCTCCGCAGGACTTAAACGCTGCTACGCCTGCCTGTACATTTTCTATTGTAGGATTGGCTTTAACATCCGAAAAAATATCAAAATCGATGTCCGCACCTTTCAAAACATCTGTAACCTTTGCGGAAACCCCAAATTTAATAAGATCGGGGTCGGACACAACAAGCGCCTTTTTAAAGCCCCTTGCTTTTATTTCGTCGGGAATTGCATTCACGGCACCCGCACCGTGATATGAGGTTTCGTTGAGTACAAATCTGTTGCTCATGTTTTTTCTCCTTTTATTTTTATTTTTTTTGGCTAACGCCTAATTGACTTATTAAAATATTACATTATAAATAAAAACTAAATCCGGATATATTGAAAACAAAATATTAACAATCAAGCGAAAGACCCAAAGCATGCATGACTTCACGGGCAATTATCATCTGCGCTGCACGGTCGGGATGAACTCTATCCCACGAAAATACATACGGATGACATACATTCATAACATTATCAAAAACACTTTGCATATCAATAAAAGCGGCATTGTTCTCCTGTGCAGAGCCTTTACACAATGCAACGAATTCATCAATCATAATTCGCATGGCATCTTCTTTATTTGTATCAAGAATATAAGGCGACATTACAAACAAAGAATCAGCTACCCCGGTACAAAGATCTATAAGCCGACGTATGTTGCTGTCATACTCACTTAAGGATATGTGATATTCGGTAGAATACGGACTGTCAAAGTGCCGCCAGGCGTCATTTACGCCAATCATCATAAAAATAATATCCGGTTTAAGCTGCGCAACATCGGTTTCAAATCTGTCAAGCAAATCTCTTGTGGTATTACCGCTGATACCGGAATTAAACACACGAAGATTGAACTGAGGATAAAAGCCCTGGAGCATACCCGCAACAAGATCAACATATCCATCGCCAAACGGCTTCTGTACCATAATATCATTTTTCGAATTGCGATTTCTGCCGGCATCTGTTACCGAATCACCAAAAAACAAAATGCGGCTGTTCTTTTTTATTTCCATAATTCTCCCTCCCCGGCTTTTATATTATATATCCATCAAAGCGTAAAATCAATAGAAATAATATTATTTGGAAACACTTTATTTGTGTTTTTCAAAAAAGTTTGACTTTTGCATTGAACTTTGAAGATGCAAATGCTATACTTTATATATAATAAAAATTATGGGAAGTGTATAAAGTGACTAAAATTGATATTATTTCCGGTTTTCTCGGCGCAGGAAAAACAACATTGATAAAAAAGCTTATTAAAGAATCTCTTGGCAGAGAGCAAATCGTAATTATAGAGAATGAATTCGGCGAAATCGGTATTGACGGCGGATTTTTAAAGGATGCCGGAATTACCGTAAATGAAATGAACAGCGGATGTATATGCTGCTCACTCTCCGGCGACTTTTCTAAGGCGCTTGAAAAAGTAATTAATGAATATTCTCCCGACCGTATTATAATCGAGCCGTCCGGCGTCGGTAAGCTGTCAGACGTAATTTCGGCGGTAAACACCGTCATTTCCGACAGTGTTTCGCTCAACAGCTTTTCAACAGTTGCAGATGCCGGAAGATTTAAAATATATCATAAAAATTTCGGCGAATTTTTTGACAACCAAATAGAGAGCGCACGAACTGTCATTTTGAGTCACACTAAAGGTATTTCGGACGAAAAAATACAGTTTTGCATTGATATGATACGTAAGCTTAACCCGAAAGCTCTTGTTTCAACAACAGACTGGGACGAAATAACCGGAGACATGTTGCTTCAAGCAATAGAATCGGGAAACAGCGACTTTACAAAGGCTCTGCTGAATGAGCATGAGCATGACGAGCACTGCGACTGTCATGAGCATCACCACGACCATGATGAACATTGCGACTGTCACGAGCACCATCATGAGCACGATGAGCACTGCACCTGCGGATGTCACGAGCATCATCATGACCATGCACATCATCATGCCGACGATATATTTACAAGCTGGGGAAAGCAAACATCGCATAAGTACAGCTGCGATGAACTAAAAGAAATGCTTGCTTCTCTTGAAAGCAGCAATATTTACGGCAGTATTCTGCGCGCAAAAGGCATAGTACAAGCCAACAACGGACAGTGGCTGCATTTTGACTATGTTCCCGGCGAGCCTGATATACGCACCGGAGGAGCAGATGTCACGGGACGCATATGCGTAATCGGTGCGAAAATAAACGAGCAAGAGCTTGAAAGGCTCTTTAAATAAGGAGGGTTCCTTTCATGGAAATGCCGGTTTATCTGTTCACAGGCTTTCTTGACGCCGGGAAGACCAAATTTATTCAGGAAACCTTAGAAGATCCGCGCTTTTATGATGGAGAGCGTACGCTTGTTATTCTTTGCGAAGAGGGTGAAACAGAGTATGATCCGTCCAAATTCCCGTCCGAAAACGTTTTTTTTCACACTATAAACGAAAAAGACAACCTCACAAAAAAGGAATTGCTCGGTCTTCAGAAAAAATACCGTATGCAGCGCGTGCTTATAGAATACAACGGAATGTGGGAGCTGAATGTTTTATACGAAAATCTGCCTGATAACTGGCTGATTTATCAACAAATGATGTTCGCACATGCCGGCACTTTTCAAGTGTACAACACAAATATGCGCAATCTTATGGCAGATAAGCTGCGTACTGCCGAGACGGTTATATTTAACCGTGTAAATCAGGGGGCTGATCTTATGCAGTATCACAAAGAGGTGCGGACATTCAGCCGCAGCGCCGGAATAATCTACGAGTATGAGGACGGAAAAATTGAGTACGATGAAATCGAAGACCCTCTGCCCTTTGATATAGAAGCCGATATAATTGAAATAGAAGACAGAGATTTTGCAATTTGGTACAGAGACCTTATGGAGGAGACTGATAAGTACAACGGCAAAAGGATTCGATTTAAAGGCATAATCGCAAAAGACAGCGCTATGCCGAAAAATGTATACGCGATCGGACGCCACATTATGACATGCTGCGCGGACGATATTTCTTTCGGCGCTCTGATACTTATCTATAACGGTCAAAATGAATTTAACACACGCGACTGGGCACTGACATGTGCACAGATTCGTGTCGAGTATAACGAAATATACAACTCAAAAGGACCTGTACTGTATGCAGAAAGCCTTGACGCCGCACTTGCACCCGAACAGGAGCTTGCAACATTCTATTAAAAAAAACCCCGTATGCCGAAGCATACGGGGTTATTAAGTATCTGTATCAGTTGCCCGAAATAAGCAGCATTTTATTTTCGGTCACAATACTGTCCTCAAGTGTGTTGTCACGTTTTATAATTTCGACAGAGGTATGATATTTTTTTGCTATATCCCATAGACTCTCTCCCCTATCGGCATAGTAAAGAACAAGCTTCGAACCAAAGCATGAATTCTGTGCCCGCTCGTCCGTCTCGATATTATCTATCACAGTGAAATGACCGCCGCAAAATATTAGAAAATTAAATTCCATATCCGCCTTAAACTCAAGAGTATTATCGTCGGGCATTGAAAAGCTTACATTTTTAGCACATACGCTTGCCTCGCATCTCATATTCTCCGCAGTTTCGGAAAACGATTTTGTTATACTGAACGGCACGGCTTTATCGGTAAACCGATACTCGTCGCGATTTGCGGCGTATATACAGACGTATACGTCGCCCTCAATTATAAGAGATGACTCGCCGGGTGCAATATTTTTAATGACAGGCTTTAATACAACATCTGCCACCCTTGCCTCATCTATATCAAGCTCAACAGAATTGCGCAGGCTTTCTGTAAATATCATATTATCCGAAAGAGATTCTATGTTAATCTCCGAATGGTTGATTTCCAGTTCACAGGAGCGCGAATAAACATCCTTAAGCAAATTCACCTGAACGTTATTATAAACGGACGCCGTTGCCCTTGCCTCCACTTCAAAGCCGATTGTATTGGAATCGTCGCTGATATCGAAGCGTATACCGATAAGCTCACATTCAGCTTCTCCCGTTGAGTCCTCCTGTGCACCGTCTACGTCTACTATCTCATTGAACGGAATTACAGTTTCAACAGATTCCAAATCGCTCATTGTTTCACCTGTAGTATACAGACAGCTGATTATGGCTTCGCCCTTTAGTATAACCTTATCGTTTATCACCTTGATTTCGCTAACGCTGATACATCCGTCGCACCTGATAACATCCATTACAGGCACAGCCAGCTCGCTCTCGCCGCTTATACGTATGTCAGCATCGCCGCTGTTTACATATGTACAAAATTCCGCTTGCTCGAACAGCGTCTCAATATCGCAGTCGTCAATACTCTCTATTACAGGTGTTTGCGCATTTCCCATTACCTTTGCTGCGATGCCGATAACAGCCTTTACACTGACCCTCCTTGAATTCTGCAGACGACAGCTTACATTGGAGGTTCTCAGCCTTACCTTTATGCGGTAAGCGGAAAGCTGCTCCTTCAGCTGCTGAGTCTGCGAGAAAGTTGTTGACTCTATTATTGATTTAACCGCACCGGTCTGTTCATCAGCATAAATAACATTTACGGTACAGACGCCCTCTAAAATGAGTCTGTCACCGTCAACAGTCTTAGAATTAATTACGGGTTGTACCTCGCATTTTAATATCCTGACGGCGGCGGCACAATAATCAGGTATAACTATATCCAAGTCTACCTTTTCCTCAGAAAAATTTTCATAAACCGTTTTGCATGAGTAAATATTGTTTTTAGTTATATTGCAATCCATAGCTATCTCCGTTCCGCCATTATTTAAGGCATATTCTTTATTTAATTTATATACACAGTGCCGCCAAATTATTACCGTTTCTTTACAAAACAGAAAAAAGTCTTGTATTTTTTCAAAAATATATTATAATTATGAATGTTTTCGGCAAATAACATTCTTCTTTAAAAGGTATTTTTATGGAAAAAATCACAAGCTGCAAGAATTTAAAAGTTATAGAAACCGCTAAGCTCATCCACGCAAAGAAGCGAGCCGAAAAGGGTCTGTTTCTTGCAGACGGAATAAAGCTTATATACGAGCTTGTAAAATCCGATTATGAAATACTCACATGCTTCGTAAAGGAAGGAGCTGACCTGTCCGTTCTGCCAGGCTCTATAGATAAAAGCCGCATTATCATTGCGGGCGAAAACGTAATGAATAAGATTTCGCCGCTCACAAATTCACAGCAGTTTATTGCCGTATGCAGAATAAAGGAACAGGCTCCGCCGGATACTAAGGACAGCTTCATACTTGCGCTGGAGCGGATACAGGATCCGTCAAATCTCGGTGCAATTCTGCGTTCCGCCGAGGCGTTCGGCATAAAGGACATTGTCCTGGGAAACGGCTGCTGTGACATATATTCACCCAAAGCCCTGCGCGCGGCAATGGGGAGTACTTTCAGACTGAATATATCATATGTGCAGCTGTGCGATTTCTTGACAGAGAAAACAAGGCACGGCTTTGATATTATCGGAACAGGACTTGACAAAAACTACAAAACGGTAGACAGGCTTTTTGAATCCGAGAAAAAAGTAGTTATAATAGGAAACGAGGGCAGCGGAATATCCAAGGAAATACAAAATCTATGCAGCTTCGGCATGTACATTCCGATGTACGGAGAAAACGAATCGCTGAATGCAGCCGTTGCCGCTTCAATAATAATGTGGGAGAACAGAAGACAAAACAATGAGAGAAAACCACGTAATCTGGATTTGGCTTAAAACCGCGCTGAACGACAGAAGTCTCAAAACATACAAAACCTATAAAGAATTTAAAAGCATTGACGCTGTTTTCAGTGCGGATAAAAATGCACTTGAAAAGCTTAATTTTCTTGATGAAAGAGACAAAAACGCCTTATTGAGCAAGGACCTTTGCGAAGCACAAAAAACAATTAGGCTCTGTGAATCAAACAATATAGGAATTGTCACGATAGACGATAATAATTATCCGGCACTTTTAAAAGAAATAGACAACCCGCCATGCGTGCTTTTCTACTACGGAAACTATGATAAAGCCTTTTCAAAGCCTTGCATAACCATTGTAGGAACAAGAGACTGCACGACATACGGAGAGGTGACAACCTCATACATAAGCGGTATGCTTGCAGCCTGCGGTTTTACAATAGCCTGCGGCGTAGCAAAAGGCATTGATACGGCAGCGCTTGAAAGTGCTATCAAGGCAGACGGCAGCGTTATTATGGTTTTGCCGGATGGGCTTATTTCCACAAATTATCAAAACAAGTATAAATTCAAAAATATCCGATATAATGGTGTTGTAATATCGGAACACCTTCCCAATGAGAGAACAAGCAAATACGCTTACCATGAGCGAAACAGAATTCTAAGCGGAATATCACTGGGTACTATAGTTACTCAGGCACCCGAAAAAAGCGGCGCACTTATCACAGCAAACTATGCCGCCGATCAGGGACGTGACGTATATGCTCTTGTCGCCAACATAGATATGGTTCAGTCAAAGGGATCAAACCGACTGATAAAAGACGGCGCAACGCCGATTTTCGGGTATGAGGACATACTTGAAGCTTATCTTCCTAAATTCAAAGATGTGCTTGTGCGACGTGTCGAGAAAGATTTAAGCCAAACTCTAAAACGCTCTGAGGACGACCGGTTTATTAAAGCGGAGGATTTCAAACGTGTTATCATGAAACAGCTGAGCGAAGACGAACAGCAGGTTTTTAAGCTTATGAGTCATAGAGAAATAACCGCCGACTATATTATAGACCGCACAAATCTTCCTGTACCGCAAGTCTTGGGTATAATATCGGTATTGGAAGCAAAGGGCGCAATCGTGAGTTGTCCCGGAAATAAATATAAAATTTTAGTTTAAGGGGTTTAAGATGTCAGATTTACTTATAGTTGAGTCTCCGGCAAAAGCGCAGACGATTGAAAAGTATCTCGGTAAAAAATATAAGGTTGTCTCTTCAAAAGGACATGTCAGGGATTTGCCTAAAAGCACGTTCGGAGTCGATATAGAAAACGGCTTTGCACCGCACTATATGACAATACGCGGAAAGAGCGATCTTATAAAGTCGCTCAAAAAGGAAGTCAAAGCTGCAAACACAGTTTATCTTGCAACCGACCCTGACCGCGAGGGAGAAGCGATTTCCTGGCATCTTTACGAACTTTTAGGGCTGAACGATAAGGACTCAAAGCGAATAGTATTTAACGAGATAACAAAAAACGCAGTTAAAGAAGCGGTGAAAAATCCACGCGATATAGATATGGATCTTGTCGCGGCACAGCAAGCACGCCGAATTTTGGACAGAATAGTAGGATATAAGCTGTCCCCATTCCTTTGGAAAAAGGTAAAAAAGGGCCTTTCTGCTGGTCGTGTTCAGTCGGTTGCCACGGCTATGATTGTTGACCGCGAAAATGAAATACGAAACTTTAAGTCAAAAGAATACTGGACTCTTACGGCATTGTTTCAAAAGGAAGGAACCGCGTTAAAAATACCAGCAAAATTTTACGGAACAGTAAAAAAAGCAATAGAAATCGAAAATGAACAGCAGGCAAATGAAATATACGAAAAAACCCTGCACAAGCAATTCAATATAGACTCTGTAAAACTCGGACAAAAAAGAAAAAGTCCGGCTCCGCCGTTTACCACCTCAACGTTGCAGCAGGAGGCGTCAAGAAGGTTTAACTTCCAGACAAAGCGCACTATGAAAGCAGCGCAGGAGCTTTACGAGGGCGTCAGTATCGAGCACATGGGACGAACCGGACTCATCACATACATGCGTACCGATTCACTCAGAATTTCCGATGACGCCGCAAACGCTGCAAAGGAATTTATAATATCAAATTACGGCGAGGATTTTTACCCGGAAAAACGACGCGTTTTCAAGACAAAGAAAGGCGCTCAGGACGCGCACGAGGCGATACGTCCCTCAAATGTTGCATTGACACCGGAAAGAGTTCGTTCTTCACTTTCTCAGGATCAGTTCAGGCTTTATAAGCTGATTTACGAGCGTTTTATAGCAAGCCAGATGAGCGAAGCGATATATAATACCCAGTCTGCCGACATATCAGACGGTAATTACCTTTTTAAAGCATATTGTCAATCAGTAAAGTTCACCGGCTTTACAGTAATTTATCAGGATGTGGACAAGGAAGAGATCGACAAAACACTGTACAAGCTTGAGCAGAATGAAAAACTTATTCTTGCCGACATGGAAAGAACACAAAGCTTTACCCAGCCTCCGGCAAGATATACCGAAGGCACACTGACAAAAGCGCTTGATGAAAACGGAATCGGCAGACCGTCCACATTTATGCCGATAATTTCTACTATCCTTGCGCGTGATTATGTAGAGCGCGACGGCAAAACCTTAAAGCCTACTTATCTGGGCGAGGTCACTACACAGCTGATGAAAGATTATTTTTCATCAATAATAGACTATGATTTTTCAGCAAATCTTGAAACGGACCTTGACAAGGTTTCAGACGGTGAGGTTAAGTGGAATGATTTTCTCGAAAAATTTTACGAGGTTTTCAGCGACACGCTTGAAAAGGCCGAAGAGGCGATGAAGGAAACCAGAATTAAGCTTCCGAGCATAGAAAGCGATGAGCTTTGCCCCGTATGCGGAAAAAATCTTGTAGTGCGCAACGGTAAATTCGGTAAATTTTTAGCATGCCCGGGTTACCCGGAGTGTAAATTCACAAAACCGATAGTTATTGATACCGGCGTTTCCTGCCCCAAATGCGGTGCAAGAATTTTGAAGCGCAAAACAAAGACAGGAAAGATTTTTTACGGCTGTGACAATTATCCCAAGTGCGACTATATGACATGGGATGAACCTCTTAAAACAAAGTGCGAAAACTGCGGAAGCAACCTGTTCAGAAAGAGCGGCAAAAGCAGAATCATATACTGCCCGAACCCGGAATGTCAAAAACTTGCCGCTGCAAAGAAAGCCGCAAAGGACGCAGACAAAAACACCAATACCGATGATAACACAAAAACATAATGAGGCAAATAATAATAAGGAAATATAAACATGAGTAATAGAGCTACAGTAGTCGGTGCGGGGCTTGCCGGCTGCGAAGCGGCGTATCAGCTTGCCAAGCGCGGAATACAGGTTGACCTATATGAAATGAAGCCTGATAAGAAAACACCCGCACACAGTTATAACGGATTTGCAGAGCTTGTCTGTTCCAACTCGCTGCGCGCAAATTCACTTTCAAATGCAGTGGGTCTTTTAAAAGAGGAAATGCGCAGGCTCGATTCACTGATAATCAAATGCGCGGATGAAAACAGGGTGCCCGCAGGAGGGGCGCTGGCAGTAGACCGCACAAAATTTTCAAACGCAGTTACAAAAGAAATAACAAATCATCCCTCCATTACGGTCAAAAGCTGTGAGATAACAAAAGTTCCAGAAGATAAAAATGTTATTATAGCAACGGGACCGCTTACAAGCAAAGCCCTCTCAGACAGTATCGGAGAATATCTCGGCGGAGAATATCTGCATTTTTTTGATGCGGCAGCGCCGATTGTAACGCTGGACAGCATTGATACGGACATTGCCTTTTTTGCTTCACGCTATGATAAAGGCACGCCCGATTACATAAATTGTCCTATGACACAAGAACAGTACAACAGCTTTTATAACGAGCTTATAAACGCCGAATGCGCCGAGCTCCACGAGTTTGAAAGCAATAATGTGTTTGAAGGTTGTATGCCGGTTGAAGTTATGGCAAAAAGAGGGCCTCAGACGCTGTTGTTCGGACCGCTGAAGCCCGTGGGTCTTATTGACAAGCGAACAGAAAAGCGTTCATACGCTGTGGTACAGCTGAGAAAAGACAACACAGACGGAACGCTTTATAATATGGTCGGATTTCAGACACACCTGAAATTTCCTGAGCAAAAGCGCGTATTCTCAATGATACCGGGACTGCAAAACGCCGAATTTGTCCGCTACGGTGTAATGCACAGAAACACTTTTATCAACTCCCCTCAGGCACTTACAAAGTTTTACAGCTGCAAAAAGAGAAACGATCTTTTTTTTGCCGGGCAGATTACGGGTGTCGAGGGTTATGTTGAATCTGCATCCTCCGGACTTTCAGCCGGAATCAATCTTGCGCGGACAATGACAGGAAAGGCTCCGATAGATTTTACAAAATTTACCGCGACAGGCGCATTGGCAAGCTATATCAGTGAAGGAAGCTGCGGCGCGTTCCAGCCGATGAATGTGAATTTCGGCATTATAGAGCCGCTTGATATTAGAATAAAAGTAAAATCTAAAAGATACGAGGCAATATCGGCAAGAGCTCTTGACAGGCTGAATAAAATAATAGGAGAATTATAATGAAAATCGCAGTAGACGCTTACGGAGGAGACAATGCTCCGCTCGAAATAATAAAGGGCTGCAAGCTGGCGCACGACGAATTTAACGCAGACATTGTGCTGACAGGTAAAAAAGACGAAATTTTAAAAATAATGCGGAGCGAGGGCATATCACAGGATACCTTTGAAATAGAAAACGCTCCCGAAATTCTTACAATGGAGGATGACCCGACCTCTGTCATAAAGGAAAAGAGCAATTCATCCATGGCTGTCGCGTTTAAACTGCTCAAGGACAACATATGCGATGCGGCGGTATCCGCCGGAAACAGCGGCGCCGTACTTGTGGGAGCGACAATGATAGTAAAGCGCATACGCGGAGTAAAGCGCGCCGCTCTCGCCTTTGTTTTCCCCTCGGAAACAGGACCGCTCATGTTGACCGATATGGGTGCAAACGTTGTATGCAAGCCGGAATATATGCCCCAGTTTGCAATGATGGCCAGCGAGTACATGAAATATATGCACGGAATAGAAAATCCGCTTATAGGACTTTTAAACAACGGAACGGAAGAACACAAAGGCACAGAGCTGCATCAGGAAGCGTTCAGGTTGCTGTCTGAATCCGGGCTTAATTTCAAAGGAAACGTTGAGGCGCGCGACCTGGCGCTGGGTGGATGTGACATCATAGTGGCAGACGGGTTCAGCGGCAATATTGCACTTAAAACCTTTGAAGGCGTCAGTAAAATGATGTCAAACGGCATTAAAGATATTTTTAAAAAAAACCTATTGACTAAAATAGGAGCCGTATTTGTTTTGAAAGAGCTGAATGCTTTTAAAAAGAAATTCGACTACAAGGAATACGGCGGCGTGCCGCTTTTGGGAATATCAAAACCGGTAATCAAAGCGCACGGCTCGTCCGACGCGCGCGCTATCAAAAATGCCATCCGTCAGGCAATGACGTTTTACGACAGCAGAATGATCGATATAATTGCAAAAAAGCTAAGCGATAATCAGTAATATTGATAAGCATACTTGCAATTTTTCATTTTATATCTTATACTATATTAAAATAATTAAGGAGAACATCATATGTCAGATTTTGATAAGCTTAAAGAAATACTCTCAGAGCAGCTGGGAGTTGACGAGGACAGAATTACCGTACAGACAACTATCGACGATTTGGGCGCAGACTCTCTTGACCTTGTCGAAGCAGTAATGAACATTGAAGAGGCTTTCGGCGTTAATATTGATGATAACGAAATTGAAAACCTAAAAACAGTCGGAGATTTTCTTGACTATATAGCAAACAAATGAGCTTTTCACAGATACAAAATATAATAAACTACAAGTTTAAAAAGCAGCGGCTTTTGGAAACGGCGCTTACACACTCGTCGTATGCAAATGAGCATAAGAGCAGCGGCGCCGTATGTAATGAGAGGCTGGAATTTGTCGGCGATTCTGTTTTAGGCTTTATCTGCGCAGAATTGCTTTATACCCGCTATCCCGAAAAGCCCGAGGGTGAAATGTCAAAAATGCGCTCCTCTCTTGTATGCGAAACGGCGCTTGCCGAATACGCCGCGCTTATTGATTTGGGCAGCTTTCTTTTACTCGGACACGGCGAGGATATCGCAGGCGGCAGAGAGCGCCCTTCAACGGTATCGGACGCATTTGAAGCACTGATTGCCGCAATCTATCTTGACGGCGGTATGGAGAATGCTAAAAAATTTGTCCTGCCCTTTTTAATCGGAGCGCTGGACAGCAATAAATATACACATGTACTTAACCGCGATTACAAAACCATGCTTCAGGAAATCGCGCAGCAAAACCCCGGTGAAATCATTCATTATGAAATAGTCGGGGAATCAGGGCCGGATCACAATAAAAGCTTTACAGTAAGCGTATATCTTAACAGCAATCTGCTTGCCACCGCCAACGGAAAAAGCAAAAAGGAAGCCGAACAAAACGCGGCTCATGAAGCATTGAAGCTTATGGGTGAAAATCTGTGAAGCACTCTAATATTTCTATATTTATTCCGCATTTGGGATGTCCGTTCAACTGCATTTTCTGCGATCAATACAAAATAACAGGGAGTGACAGCGCTGTCACTCCCTTAGACGTTTATAACATTCTCTCGCAAGCCGTCGCTGATAAGAAACTGTCAAAAAAGAACACACAAATCGCTTTTTTCGGCGGTTCTTTTACAGCGATTGACAGAGACCTCATGATATCATATCTAAAAACCGCATATGAATTCACAGGCGCAGATAAATTTCATAGTATCCGCATTTCCACGCGTCCGGACTGTATTGATGACGCCACGCTTGATATATTAAAAGAATTTAATGTAAAAACTATAGAGCTCGGAATACAGAGCTTCGACGATGAGGTTTTAAAAGCGTCCAAACGCGGATATACGGCTAAAACCGCGCTGACTTCGTGCCGACTAATTCAAAGCCGGGGATTTGAACTGGGAATACAAATTATGTGCGGACTGCCGCAGGATACACAGCAAAAGGATATACAAACCGCGCGCAAAATAATAGAGCTCGGATGCAGACAGGTGCGCATTTATCCCGTCATTGTTATAGAGGGAACCGAGCTATGCCGTCAGTACAGACAAGGCAGCTACACTCCCCTGACCCTTGATGAAGCCGTAGACACATGTTCCAAGCTTTATTCTATGTTTTATGAAAAAGATATAACCATACTTAAAATGGGACTTCATACGGCAAGCTGTGGCGTTGCAGGACCGTTTCATCCCGCATTCGGCGAGCTTGTTCGCTCACAGGTGTTTTTTTATGAGGTGATTAATGTAATTCAAAACATGAATAAGGAGTACACCTATACAATAATGGTCGCTCCGTCTTTTGTTTCAACGGCAGTTGGCAACGGGAAACGCAATACCATGCGTTTTAAAAGCCGGGGATTTAACATAAAAATTGTCTCAGATCCCTCAGTTACTCACGGGAATTGGAAACTAATTAAAAACAAAAGTCTCTGAGAAAAACTCAGAGACTTTTTAATTTCGTATAAACTTAACCTGCAAGGCTTGTAAAATTAAGCGCAAGAATGCACAGAACCAAAATAACGGTGATAACAATAGTAATCTTTGCAAGTATACTGTCCTTGGTGCGGCTTTTGTTCTTATTAAAAAAAGTATCCATTTCCGAGGAAGAGCCTGCCATGGCGCCCAGGCCGTTGCTCTTACCCTGCTGCGCACTTATGCAGACGATAGCTACAACACAAAGAACCAAAACCACAGAACCAAGTATTATCTGAACCAATGTCATTTTATCATTCACAACCTTTCAAGTAGTCCGGCATTTATATTACCATATATTATATCAAAATGCAAGATTTTTTTAGCTTTTTTACTTCCAAATATAAACAAAATATTATTTTCCAAAAGTTTTGAAAAATAAAAACCGTGGAAACACGCGGGTTTTAAAGCACAAATAATGAGTTTTGAACGTTTTCAACAGAGTTTTGAACACATTTTATGTAAACTTAAAAAATTCGGTGCATTTAAACTCCTTTTTTCTCACCTATTTTTTCATAAACAGCTAAAATTACAAACATAACAATAATAGTTAATACAGCTACCGTCGAAACATAGCTTATAACAAATACGCGCGTAATAAGCGCGGCCGCCGAAACGGCGGAAAATGCGGCCGTATGCCAAAGCTTTACGGACGGATACTTCCCTGAAACAAAAAATGTAACTATAATTATAAAAATCAGCAAAGCTCCGAATAACGTAAGATATGCGGGATATCCGATTGAAAGCGATTCGTTAAAGGTAACGCGGTTAGAAAAGAATACATCGGTCAAAGAAAACAGCACGCAGTAAATGCCGCATACAACAGCCTGATAAGCAAAACCGTGATTTATAAAGTAATAAGCTATATACGCTATGAGAATACATACATAGCATATCACGGCATATTTGGATGATAGCGTTCTGTTTGAGCTGAGCGGAATTATTACAGCTGCGGCAAACGCCGCACACGATAATATCAGAAAATAATTCGGAGTTATAAGCCTCTGAGAATAGTCTAAGCCGCGTTTCAGGCGCGAGAAAACAACAGCCGCAGCAAAAGCCAAAAAGGTAACCGCCATAGCGGCGTACTCAATATAAACATAATAATTATTTATTTGTAGATAGTGTTTTTTAAAGGGAATTATATAAAGGTATGTCAGCAAAGACAGCAAAACAAGCGAAAACAGCATCACGGTGACGCGGCTTATCGCAAGCTCTTTTGCATTTGGTTTTCTATTGCCCATTTGAATTGTCTCCATTCAGATTATTATAGATTTTCCGTATTAAAAAGCAAAACCGGTATCAAAAACGAAGCGGCGTCCTCCGTTCGCAGTATACGCCTGCCGAGCGAAACACATTCAATGCCGATATCCGACGCAAGAGCAATTTCTGCATCGTCCAGTCCGCCCTCAGGACCTATAAGAAACGCAAGTTCTCCTGCCCCTGCCGGCGGAATTAAGGGCAGCTTGTTCCGTTCGTTTTCATAGCATATAAACCGATGTTCAAACTCAGACATCTGTTTCAGTGCCGCCTCAAAATCAATAAGCTCTGTAACCTTTGGAATATAACCGCGCATACTCTGCATTGCTGATGAACGCGCGATTTTATTAAGCCTGTCTATCTTTTTTTCAGCGGCTTTTACGTCCGGGCGGGAAACACAGCGGCGGCTGAGCACGGGAATTATTTTATAAACACCGAACTGAACACAGCGCCTAACCATATCGTCCATCTTTTCGCCTTTTGTAATACACTGAAAAACCGTTATTTTAAGCTGCGGCTCGGTATTATTAATATATTTATCGGTAATTTCAAAAGACGCACGCGATGCATCAAGTGATAAAAGCCTGCAATCATAGTCAAAATCACCGTCACAGAACACTACCGTCTCTCCGACAGACATGCGCAGTGAACGGATTATATGATTGAACTTTTCACCGCTTACAGAAAACTTATTATCAAGAATTTGTTCATTATCAAAGAAAAAACGCTGCATTTTTTTAAAGAACCGCACGAATGGCAGCCCAGCCCCGCCTTTCCCTGATTTCTGCTATTTCAAAACCGTTTTTTTGAATAAATGACACGACCTCATCCACTCTGCTGTCAATTATACCCGACGATATAAAAGTGCCGCCAAACGGCAAAACATGTTTAATATCACGGGTAAGCTGCATTATTATATCGGCTACTATGTTAGCAACAACTATATCAAATCTGCCGTCTGCAAATTCAAGAAGGTCACCTTTATAATAAGATGTTTTATTCTCAAGACCGTTAAGTCTTGCATTTGATTTTGCAGCGCAAACAGCCGCCTCATCAATATCACATCCGCATGCACTGTCGGCACCCATCAATACAGCCGCCTGAGAAAGTATTCCGCTTCCACATCCCACATCCAGCACACGTTTGCCTTCAAGCTGCTCTTCCTGCAAAAGCTCCAAGCAAAGCGAAGTTGTTTCATGGGAACCCGTGCCGAAAGCCATCCCGGGGTCAATTTTAAGAAGCAGCTTATCCGTCGTCACATGCTCCCATGCAGGCGCCACAATAAGCCTGCTGCCTATTTCCATAGGGCGGTAAAACTGTTTCCAGTTGTCCTTCCAATCTCTGTCATCAACAAGAGTCACACTTAGCTCCAATGTACCGAAAGCATTGTCATTATCCGTTTCATGAAGCCTTAAAAGAGCCGTTTCCACCTGTGTTATAATGTCATCACCCTGCGAATTTAGGGCTGTATAAAACTTAATAAGAGAGCGTTGGTTACAAAGCTTCATAAGTTCATCGTCTATATAATCATATGCCGGCGTGCGGGATTCAAGGAACTCTCTAAAATCCGCACTGTCGCAAACCTCAAAGCCGCCTACACCACAAACAACAAGCAGGTTTGAAACCGGCTCTATCCCGGCAGAAGACGTGTTTAT